>PGZR01000119.1 GCA_002841405.1 Firmicutes bacterium HGW-Firmicutes-4
AATCCGATCGTTGTCGACTGGTTATACTTCTATTTTTAAAATCATCATAGCCCTTTCGGTCAACACCCCCTATGTCTTGTTTGACGAACCGGTATTGGGCCTGGACGCCAATCATCGAGAAATATTTTATCGGTTATTGATCGAAAAATATAGCGATAATCCATTCACCGCGATTATCTCCACCCATTTAATCGATGAAATTGCCAATCTGCTCGAGTATGTCATGATTATTAAAAACGGCGAAATTCTGATGAATGAATCCTGTGAAACCTTATTAAGCAACGGTTACTCCGTTACCGGTACAATCAATCACGTCAATACCTTTATTGCCGACAAAGAAGTTATTGGCGAAGATGTATTGGGCGGATTAAAAACCGCCACCATTATTGGATCACTTAATAAGAGTACCGTGCCTGACGGGATTGAGATAACCAACCTGGATTTACAGAAATTATTCATCAAATTAACAAACGAGGAGTAAAGTAATGAAATTAAATGCACTTTATAAATATCAGCTTGTAGATCACCGAAACGCCGTTTTAATCTTCTGTGGGATTATCCTTGCCGTGATGGCCCTTGTTCCGATGCAAATCACCTTTTCATCTGACATCCTGAGGACGAATCAATCCAGCCAAATCGCCGGCCTCGATATGGCTCCCGCCGTATTTCTTTTCGTTTGCGGCCTGAACGCTTTTAAGGAAAATTTTTTGTTTGCCCTGCAAAACGGAATCTCGCGAAAATCTTTATTTGCAAATCGGATCTGCGTTGCGGTAACATTGGCTGTGGCGATGGCATTGTTTTCACTGCTGCTATTGGCGCTCGGAAAGTTAATCGAATCGCCAGCAAGCGGCATTGCGTATTCCAGCTTGTTGAGTATGATCTATCAATCCACAGGCACTGTTCCATTTAGCGGTCTGTCTGAATATCTTATCAGTTTCCTTTTTCTGACGGTTCTTTTTATTGCTGCCCAAGCCCTTGGTTATTTGATTACTGTGGCCCTCTATCGGATGAATAAAAAACAGAAAATCAGTTATATCGTTGGTTTTTATATCGTCGTCTTTGTGGTTTTACCAATCATTGATATGTTCATCTCTGGTCAGATTTCAACCATTCTGCTGAAATTTTTTGACATATCCATGGGGATATCCGCGCAGAACCCCTTTATTGGAATGTTCTCATTAACAATCTTCAGTGTCATCGCAACTGGATTAACCTGGATACTGATCAAAAAAACCGGGGTTAAGAATTAATCATCAAAAATATCGCCGTGATGGTCCTCTATTGCTGGGACCAACACGGCTACTTTTTTCATCCTTACCTGTCATTAACAATAATCAGTCATTCCCAATCGATTGCCGAATAAATCTTCAAATTCAACCGCGTTACCGTTCCAATTTGAAACGGCTTACTTATAAAATTACCCCCGTTATTGCAAAGCCGTTTATATTCATCATTGACGTTATCCACAACAAACCAGATGGTCGGTTTTGCATCCGGGAATTTATTCTTTTCTTTTAAGATAATCGCCGGTTCTTCATCGCCAACATTAAATGCAGCCATGCCCTTGTCAGAAAAATCAAACTTTAATTTCAAAGCTAACCAGCTATTAAAAATTATATGTATCGGTATTTCTTTGATTACCTTTTGTTCCTTATCACGTTCGATCACCTGATTAAGATGAAACGAAACTACTGATCAAGGTTAAACCAGCTACAGTTGTGTTATTGTATAAGCAGCTGAAAGAACGAAATGTTTTTAGCCGCAACCAAAATAAAAATGATATGGAAACCGAGACGATGAGCCCTTTAGAGCAAAAAGTAAACCAGATACCACTGCTTTCAGGTATTTATAAGATGTTTGATTCCACTGGTCAAATTATCTATGTCGGAAAAAGTAAATGTCTGAAAAAAAGAGTGAAATCCTATTTCACTAAATCCCCTAAGCAACCAAAGATTGAAAGAATGATCTTTTTCATTGACGATATCGATTATATTGTCACCGATACCCATTTAGAAGCCCGACTGCTGGAATGTCAGCTGATCAAGGAGCTCAAGCCTTATTTTAATTCGCAAATGAAAAACGACAGACGATATTTCTATCTAAAAGTTACTCAATCAAGTCATTCCAGGGGATTATCGATTGTCCTGGAACGGGAAGATCATAGCTTTGGACCATTTCGGAGAAAACAGATAATCCTATCATTGATCGATATGCTCACCCACCTCTTTCCAATTGTACAGGTGAATAACCAATTCGATTTTCACTATCATACGCTTCCCGAGCTTATGAGCCCAGAAGATTTTTTGAAGAACAGACAGACCTTGATTCAGATTTTTTCCGAGGACACCAAGTTAAACTGTTTTATCAATCAATTAGAGATCTGTATGCATAAAGAGTCGGCCCAATATCATTACGAACGAGCCACCACATACCGGGACTTGATCAAAAGTCTGGCATATATCAGCCATAATCTTCATGCCTATAAGCACCTGACAAGCAGAGATATCCTTTTAAAAATACCGGTACGAGATGGTGAAAAGCTCTTTTTTATTTCAAGCGGCAGAATCGTATTGAAAAAGTATTTTCCAGTTTTGACCCAATCAACGATTGATACTTTTTTTAATGAAGGCAGCCGAATGAAATCTGGGCTTGTCCCCATCCCGGATGAAAAAGCAGGAGTCGATTTTCAGAACATCCTCTTTTCTGAAATCCAAGCCCTGCCGGATGCGTGGATTTTGAAATAATCAACCGATTAAACTTTAGGTCTATCTATTTTATGCCAGATTCAAAGCTATCCAGAGAACCTGCCTAATCGAAATAAACTGTAAAAAAAAGAAGCCCCGGAAATGAACGTCTCAAATCTGGCTGCTTCTTTTTAATTAGTTTAGTAATCTTCGCTTTCTTTTTCATCAATAATCCCCAGGGCTTTTCTCAAGACATCCTTGATCCGTTCCTCTTTGTGGTTAGGAATGGTGATCACCTCATCCAGGGCATCAATAATGATTCGGATTTTATCTTCTTTACTCATTTTCATTTTGTAGTTTTCCTCCTTATTTTTATTGATTTAATACCTATTATAAACATTTAGCTATTGTTAGCACAATTAAAATTACTGAATTCTGTTCTTTTTAGTTATTTAAGTCTGGCTACACCCGAATCTTTTGCGGCCTGGTGAACTGCTGCAGCTACGGCCTTTCCAACCCGGGGATCAAAGGCTGGCACAATAATATAGTCGGCGCTCAGTTCAGCATCACTGATTAGCTCGGCAATGGCTTTTGCCGCGGCAACTTTCATCGCTTCATTGATGTCACTGGCTCGGGCATCCAGTGCCCCTCTGAAAATACCGGGAAAAGCAAGCACATTATTAATCTGGTTAGGATAGTCCGACCGTCCCGTTCCGACAACCTTTGCACCGGCTCGGATGGCCAGGTCTGGATCAATTTCCGGATCTGGATTGGCCATTGGCAGAACAATGGCATTTTCAGCCATTGTCTGAACCATTTCGGCGGTGACGATACCTGGTGCTGACACGCCGATAAAAATATCGGCACCTTTGATGGCATCGGCAAGAATCCCTTTTTTGTGATCCTTATTGGTCATCTCAGCTATCTCCTGATGAACCCAATTACTGTACTGTTCGTCTTTTGAGAGGATACCCTTGCTGCTACATGCGATAATATCCTTGACGCCAACATTTTGCAACATCTTGATGATCGCTGATCCGGCCGCGCCGGCTCCGCTCATGGCCACCGTTACCTGGTCCCATTTTTTGCCAACAACCTTCAAGGCATTCATCAGGGCAGCTGTCACCACCACTGCTGTGCCATGCTGATCATCATGAAAAACCGGAATGTCCAGCTCCCTTTTTAAGCGTCTTTCGATTTCGGCGCATCTGGGCGAGGCAATATCTTCCAGATTAATCCCGCCAAATCCCGGTTCAATCATCTTGACCGTCTTGATAATGACTTCCACATCCTGGGATGGAATACAGATCGGGAAGGCATCGACACCACCGAATTCTTTAAATAAAACGGCTTTTCCTTCCATCACCGGAAGGGCGGCTTCCGGGCCAATATCGCCCAAACCCAACACGGCCGAACCATCAGTGACCACGGCGACCATATTTCCCTTGCCGGTGTATTTATAAACATCATCCTTATTTTTATGGATCATTCGGCAGGGCTCCGCCACCCCCGGAGTATAGGCCATCGACAGATCATGTTTGTTTTTTACCGGGACCTTACTGTCAATACTCAGCTTACCCTGCCATTCTTCATGTAACTTTAATGCTTCTTCCTGAATTCCCATTGTGTCTCCTTTATTTCAACCATTTTTATTTTCTTCTTTTATCTATACCCTGTTCTGCAAAAATAATCAACTTGTCAAGATAGTCTGACAATTATATGGTGCTCTAACTTTTTTCGTTTACCCAGATAATTTATTTTCCGCACCCGGCTTAGCGCTTTCGATAAAATTAAATATTACTAAAATTATAACATTTATCCCCCAAGACAATCTACATTGATTTTTAATCTTTGTCATTTGACTTTGAACCCAACCTCTTATATAATATCTTTGTTGAGTTCATGCAAATATTATCCACTCTCAAGAATCTGCATGGTTGTCATATCCGCACAGAAATGAGGATTTTTTTGATCTCAAACTAAATTTTGCAGGAGGCGCAAATGTCAATTTTTACATTGATTATCCCAGTTGTTGTCGTGTTGTTAGTTATCTCCCTATTGATGATGAGCTACGTCAAAGCCCCCCCAGATACGGCCTATGTCATATCTGGTATTAAACGGCGTGTCATCATCGGAAAAGCGGGCATCAAGATTCCTTTTCTTGAACGCGTTGACAAACTGGACCTTAAAATGATGTCTGTTGATGTCAAAACCGGTGAATCGGTGCCAACCAATAACTTCATTGATGTGATGGTCGATGGTGCGGTAAAGATTAAGATCGGTTCATCCCCAGAAGCAATTTTACTGGCTTCCGAGAATTTTTTGAACCAATCAACTGACGCCATCATTCCCCAGGTTAAAGATGTTCTTGAGGGAAATGTCCGTGAAATCATCGGCTCACTTGACCTGAAAGACATGTTAACCGACCGAAAATCCTTCTCTGAAAAGGTTCAGGAAAACGCGGTTCCGGATCTCAAACGGATGGGTCTAGAAATAATCTCCTTCAACATTCAATCGATCCGCGATCAGGCTGGTGTGATTGAGGATCTCGGTACCGAAAACAAATCGCAGATTAAAAAAGGCGCGGCGATTGCTCGTGCCAACGCCGAAAAAGAAGTCGCGATTGCCGAATCGGAAGCCGCAAAAATTGCCAATGACGCCAGAATTAAGGCAAACCTGGAAATTGCCCAGAAGAACACCGATCTGGAAATTCGCAAAGCCGAATTGAAACGGCAATCTGATCTAAGTCAGGCCCAGGCGGATGCTGCTTACCAAATCGAGCAGGAAGAACAGCGAAAAACGATTGAGACAAAGACCCAGGAAGCCAACATTATTAAACAGGTAAAAGAAATTGAGTTAGCCGCTAAAGAAGTTGAAGTTCGCGAGCAACGATTAAAAGCTGAAATCAACAAAACTGCCGATGCTGAACGCTACCAACGTAACCAAAAGGCTGAAGCCGATTTGTTTGAAAAGCAAAAAGAAGCGGAGGCGAAACTATTTATTGCTGCCAAAGATGCTGAAGCCAATCGATTGGCCGCTGAAGCTGATCGCTACGCCAAAGAACAGGAAGCTGCCGCCATTGAAGCCCGAGGTTTTGCCGAAGCGGCGGCAATCAGAGCCAAAGGTCTGGCCGAAGCCGCCGGAATTGATGCCAAAGCTGAAGCGATGAAAAAATACAGTGATGCCGCCATCATGGAAATGTACTTCAATGCCCTTCCCGAAGTTGCCCGTAATGTTGCTGCACCACTTAACAACGTCGATCGCATCACCATGTATGGCGATGGCAACTCAACCAAAATGGTCAAAGACATCGTCAATACCATGTCACAAGTGACCGAAGGAATCTCTGAAAGCACTGGTATTAATCTGCAGTCGTTGATTTCTGGATTCCTGGGCGGTAAAATGGCAACACCAACTGAGGCCCCTACTATAACAGTAAGCACAACAACTGCAGCCGCAGATAGTGAACCGTTTAGCCCTGATTTAGCAACCGCATTTACGAACCCAATCCAACCCAATCCTTCAGAAATCAGCACCGAAGACTCCGAAACAGAAGTCTAATTCCTGTCTATTAATTTTCCACCATTTAGTAATTAACGCCGTTTTTTGACGTTTCCCTTTCCTGTGAGTGGAATTCAAAAGAAAAGCACCTGCTTTTGGTGCTTTTCTTGCTTAACGGGGTAATTTAATATTAAAACGCTCTATCAATTCATATCAGGGGGTATCTCCATCATGGACACTTCAGCCTTTTTCACTAATCTGTTTACTTTAGAAAATTCACCAGTCACCCAATTGTCACTCTTTATCGGGGGTGCATTTTTAACGATCCTATTCGTTTTTCTGATCTATTATGTTGTTTTTCGGGTAAAACATGAGCCGCCGGAAAAAATCAAGCGCCCGACTGTCGAATCCCCTTCTCAGGATCTTGCGATGTTTAACGCAACTGAAAATCCCAATTCATCAGCACTTCAGGATCGCAGCATCGCGGAACAGGCCAGGCTGCAAAAACTAATCGGTTTATTAAAAACTGCCAAACGGCGGGAGTCACTCTATTCCCAGGAGGTCATTCTCGAAGATCTGGAAGCAGTTGTTTCAAAAGTTCGGGACAAAATCAGCAAAGATCCGAACCTTCAGGTTTTTCCGCAGTATGCTAGTTATCATGCCGAAACAGCTATCGCGCTACTCAGTACCTACCTCGATTTAGACCGAACCCAGAATGAATCGGTAGAAAACATCAACAAAATCAGAACTGAAATTATAACCTCCTTTCCACCACTCCTGGAGTTTTATCAGGACTATTTAAACCGTTTGTATGATGCTCAGTATTTTGATGTGGCCAGTGATGTTGAGGTGGTAAAGTCAATTTCAAAAGATAAGCAGGATTTTTCAAAAAAATGATTTAATCTGGGTGCGCCAGAGGCCATCAGAAGAAAACATCAACAAACACCGTTAAATTAGAGCCATAAGCAAAATAAAAACCTCAAGAATCCCTATTAAAAGGGATTCTTGAGGTTTTTTTATTATTCCCACTCAATCGTTGAAGGTGGCTTGCTGGTAATGTCATACACAATCCGGCTGACATGCTTGACTTCATTAACAATTCGGGTGGAGATGCTTTCTAACACATCGAAGGGGATGCGGGCCCAGTCGGAGGTCATACCGTCAACCGAGGTGACGGCTCGCAGGCCGATGGTGTAGTCATAGGTTCGTTCATCACCCATAACCCCAACGCTGCGGTTTCCCGGCAGGACCGCAAAGTATTGCCAGATTTCTTCATCCAGTCCCGCTTTGGCGATCTCGTCCCGGAAGACAAAATCAGCTTCTTTTAAGATGTCCAGTTTTTCTTTGGTGACATCGCCCATTACCCGAATGGCCAGACCCGGTCCCGGGAACGGTTGCCGCCAGACCAGATCATGATCCAGTCCAATTTCTTCGCCCACTGCCCGAACCTCGTCTTTAAACAGGTTTCGCAATGGTTCAATCAGTTCAAAATTGACATCATCCGGCAGTCCGCCAACGTTGTGATGGCTTTTGATGACGGCCGCGTTTTTGGTGCCGCTTTCGATGACATCGGGATAGATGGTTCCCTGCAGCAGAAAATCGATGTCGTTGAGCTTACTGGATTCTTCCTCAAAGACGCGGATAAACTCCGTGCCGATGATTTTTCGTTTTTGCTCCGGATCACTGACACCTGCCAATTTACCAAGGAAACGATCTTCGCAGTTCACCCGGATAAAGTTCATGTTA
>PGZR01000120.1:0-7917 GCA_002841405.1 Firmicutes bacterium HGW-Firmicutes-4
CCTTCGCAATAGAAACTTATGAACCCCGTCAGGTCAGGAATGAAGCAGCGGTAAGTAAGACCTTCTATGTGCCGGAGGATCATCTGATTTGAGCTAACTGCCTGTGTAACGCTTGGAAGTTGGTAGTCGAAGTGGGGTGCACGACAAAAAAGTCTATTGAATGCCAGACCAAGTTTGGTATTCAATAGACTTTTTGCGTTGATGCAAAATTATGATACTTAATGGTCATCATGGAATAAAAATTAGGGATGATCTGTATTTCAATTATTATTCTTGTTATAATAAAAAACGAAAGCGTTTTGAGCATGATTCCATACTGATGGATAGAATAAACTAAGAATGTGAGGAAAAACCCATGCGATTTTTTCAAGTGAAGCCAGCAATTTATTATGGGGAAGGTTCCCTGAAACAAATTGAGAAACATAATTTTAAAAATGTCTGTATTGCCACTGACCAGGGGATGGTCAAGTTTGGTTTGTTAAAAAGATTAACCGATGAACTGGATGCCAAAGGCATCACCTACCACGTTTTTGCTGATATTGAGTCTGATCCTTCCACTGAAATTGTGGAAAAAGGACTGATGCATATTATTATGAACAAGCCGGATGCCCTGATTGCCATCGGTGGCGGTTCGGTTATTGATGCGGCCAAGGCGATTATTTTCTATTGCGTTAATTTCAAACGAATCTTTTTTGAAGATCGCTATGTTCATAAACCATTGTTTATCGCCATTCCAACCACTGCCGGTACCGGCTCGGAGGTTACCGAATACGCCGTTATCACCGATAAACAGAAAAATACCAAAATTCCCTTAACCGATATCCTGATGATGCCAGATGAAGCGATCCTTGATCCCCAGCTGATTGAAAGCGTCCCGGCCGGCGCCACCGCCGCCACCGGAATGGATGTTATGACCCATGCCATCGAAGCCTTTATTTCTACCAACAACAATCCCTTTGCCCGGTGTTATGCCAACAAGGCCGTGGAACTGGTCTTTCGCAGCCTCTACCCCAGTTATGTTAATGGCTCGGATTTAGAAGCTAAAGGCAGTATGCAGATTGCCTCCTGTATGGCCGGAATCGCCTTTAACAGCGCCGGTCTGGGTATTACCCACAGTATTGCCCATGCCTTCGGTGCGATCTTTCATCTGCCCCACGGACTGGCCAATGCCATTGTCCTGCCCTATGTGATCAAATTTAACGGCCAGGACGAAAAGGTTCAGCATCAGTATGCCCGGCTGTTAAGCGGTTCCGGGATCTTAAACGTCTCCGGCAACGCCACCGAAACCTTATACAACAGCGTGGTCAGCCTCAGTGCGTCACTTAATATCCCGGTTTCGCTGCAGGCATCCGGGGTTTCTGAAGCAGATTACCTTAGCGCCCGGGAAGAAATGCTGGACAAGGCCATGGCCGATATCTGCACTACTACCAATCCGGTGACTGTGACGAGAGAAAAAATGAAAAGCGTGATGGACCAAGCCTATTACGGCGTCTAAATAAACAGTTGCAATTAAATTAAGAACTAAGAATTACACCCGCAAGAAGACCATAAAAAGTTTTCTTGCGGGTGTGTTTTTGTTTACGGCTATTTCGAGAACGCATCAAGCTTCAATCAGGGGGATAATATTAGTCAAAACAAAGGAATCGTCATATTTATAGGTGTAATAGCTTTTGATGGTGGGGGTGTTAAAATCCAATAATGGGATTGAGATCAGTGAGTGATCCGCAAGATATTGGGAAATCAGGCTTTTGGGTAAAAAACTGTAGCCGATGCCGTCTAATAAAAAGGGGATCAGTTTACTGCTGTTGTCAATTTCAAATTTAAATTGATGGTGGGGCGGGAATAACTCGCGGATGAACAGTCCGACTTTCAAAAGGGCAAAATTGCAGAAGAGATAATCAAGCGCGATCAGGTCTTTCTGCGCAATGCCACTGGCAAAAGCAGGATTTTTTTTGCCAGTCACCAGAATCAATTCATCTTCTTTAAAGGGCGTACAGATATAGCCGTTTTTGGTAAAAGGAATATAGGTAAAGGCGATGTCGATTAAACCATCTTGAAGAAATGAAAGCACCTCAAAGGAATGATTGATGACGATTCTCGTGGCGGTATTTAAATCATTGGATAACGCCGAACGGATAATGGGGTATAGGTAATTTTCATAAATGGAATTGGTCGTGCCAAAACGAATCAGCTTGCGGCTGAAATCGGGGGCATTGATTTGTTCGATGGCACTTTCCTCGAGCTCCAGGAGCCGCTTGGCATAACCTAAAAATAATTGCCCCTCGGCGGTTAGGGCAACCTTTTTTTTATCGCGGACAAACAACTGCTTGCCAAGCGCCTTTTCCAGTTCATTGATCCGGTTGGTGACGGTGGATTGGGCTACAAAAAGCAGTTTTGCGGTCTGGGTAAAATTTTTAGTGGCTGATAGCTGAATAAATGTTTTTAAGTACTGGGTATCCATGAGCTCTCCTATGATCAATATTTCGAATTGATAAGATCAATAAGATCTATTTCACAAATTATATCGTATTCGTTATAATAAGACAATCAATTCAAAAAAATTTGGGGGGGACAAGAAGATGGAAGACTGGAATGTAACACTGTATCGTCAATTTGAAAAAGAGCGAGCTCAACCGTCAGTAGATCTGGTAAACAGAATCGCCGGCGATTCATTTAAACGGATAATCGATATTGGCTGTGGCTCGGGAATGAGTACCCTGCCATTACGAAATCGTTTCAAAGAAGCGGAAATTATGGGTGCCGATTCGTCGCCATCAATGTTAACACAAGCAAGACAAACCCTTAAGGATGTAACCTGGCTGGAACGAGATTGCAGCAAACCACTAAAGGATTTAGGAGAATTTGATCTGGTTTTTTCGAATGCCGCTCTGCAATGGTTTGAAGATCAGGCAAAAGTGATCAGGAACCTAAGCGAAATGCTGGTGCCGGCAGGAATCTTGGCGGTTCAGATTCCCTATTTCTCGGCGATGACCATTGCCAGATGTATTGCCGAAGCGGTAAAAACATATGATGGGGCGATTTTTGATGGCATTGAAAAAGACTTGTTTAATAGTTATTCGCCAGGCTTTTATTATGATGAACTGACAGAACATTTTTCAAAGATCGAATTATGGCAAACCAATTATTTTCATATTATGAATACGCATGAGGACATTTTAAAATTCTGTATGAGTACCGGGCTAAGACCCTATGCCAATCGATTTGAGGAGTCACAAAAGGCGGGATTCTATAATAGAGTATTGCGTGAGATAAAAAAAGGGTATACTATTCAGAAAGATAATAAAATTTTATTTGAGTTTAAGCGGATATTTTTCATTGCGACAAAATAGCCGCCGCGACACCAGATAAAGAAAAGAGGAAAAAGAGATGGTTATGACAATTGTTTTTTATGGATTAGCAGCCTTGGGATTAATTATTTCCTTGGTAAAAAGCAAAGAAAAAACCAAAATGGCGTTAAAAAAAGCCTGGAAAGCCTTTGAAAATATTTTGCCCCAGTTTCTGGGAATTATTTTGCTGATCGGGGTGATCCTGAGCGTGTTGTCACCCCAGCAGATTTCCCAGCTGATTGGGGAAGACTCCGGCTGGATCGGCGTGATTATTGCCACGGTGATCGGTTCGATTACCTTGATTCCCGGCTTTCTGGCCTTTCCGCTGGCGGCGGCGCTGCTGGAAAATGGCGCTGGCTACATGCAGATCGGGGCCTTTATTTCCAGTTTGATGATGGTTGGGATAGTAACCATGCCGGTTGAGTTTCGGTATTTCGGAAAAAAAGCGACATTTTTAAGGAATGGCATGGGACTGATCTTTTCGATTCTGGTAGCGATCGTTATGGGAGGAATTTTATCATGAAAAAGAAGCGGATCGAACTAGTGAAGCGATATCGCTTTTTTGGGATTATGATCGCGGTCACCCTGATTATTCTGGCTGTCAAACCGGCCATGGGGGTTCAGGTCTATAGTCTGGCGATCAGCAGTGTTTTAGAAATGTTGGGGGTGCTGCCGCCGATTTTTGTTCTGATCGGTCTGTTGGATGTCTGGGTAAAAAAAGAAACAATGGTCAAATATATGGGCAAAGATTCGGGAATTGTCGGCGTGTTACTGGGATTTTTTATGGGAGCCGCCGCAGCCGGCCCGCTTTATGGCGCTTTTCCAGTGGCCGGGGTTTTTCTCAACAAGGGCAGCCGGCTGTCCAACGTCTTTATTATTGTTGGGGCCTGGGCCTCGATGAAAATCCCGCTGTTGCTTTTTGAAGTGGCGGCCATGGGCTGGCAGTTTACCCTGATCCGGCTGGTCATGGACATTATGGGGGTACTGGTGATTGCCTATAGTATGGAAAGAATCCTCACCGCTGAGGATGAACGTCAGATTTATGGACTGGCCCGTAAGATGAATCAATAAGCCGGAGCGTGCACAGTAGCAAAAAAGACACCCATCCATTGAGGAAGGGTGTCTTTTTAGTTGACAAAAAAAATGCCGTAAAAGTTGATAAAAACTATAGTGAGGCAGCTAAACCCATCAGTGCAATAAAAGCAACAATAGCCAGAACGGTAAAGACGATGTTGATAATAATCAGTACCAGACCGATTGTTTTTCCGGTTTTTGCTTTTTTATTATCCGGATCAGCAGCGTATTCTTTTTTTCCGTAAATAAAAGCGAGGATAGCGGTAACCAAACCGGCCAGACTGATAATCCCGGCGATGGTACTCAGGCCAACAAAACTCAAAATAATGTTAACCCCAATACAGATTAAAGAAATAATACCAAAGGTGAACCCCTTCATTCCATCTTCAAAGCTCATAACAATACTCCTTCCCAATTTCAAAATTTTTATAGAACAATTATACCAGATTTTTGAGAAGATTAACGAACATTTTTCAGAAATTGAAAATTTTTACAAAACGGGATTATTTTGTCAATGTCACCGTGACATCTTTAGGCAGGGCCAAACCGGCGGCCACTTCGACCGCTTTGATGATGCCCATCGGAACCGGACAGGCACTATGTTTGCAATCAATGCGGCAGGCCTCATAAATCGGGCCTTCGCCAACCTTGTTCATAATGCAAGCCATGCCGTCCACCTCTTTTAAACGATCAGTTAAGTCACTGAAAGCTGGGCAGTCGGAAGCAATATCAAGCAGTACCTTGAATCCATCCGATTTCTCAGCTGTTACCTCTGTTGTAAATCCGCAAACTCCACTCATAATGATTGCTTTTGCCATGACGATCTCCTTTTGGCCGTAGTGACGGCGTGATTTTGCTTGTAAAGCATTTTGTTTAGTATAGCACAAGCTGGCTAAAAAAGATGATTTCGGCTATAATTAAGCCATGAAAAATTTTGAGACCTTTAAACAATCCTATCAAATAAAATTAAATCCGCAGCAAGAACAAGCGGTGGTCCGGACCCGCGGGCAGAGTTTGCTGCTGGCGGTGCCGGGCAGCGGCAAAACCACGGTGATCATCTGCCGGACTGCCTATCTGCTGAGAGTGGAGCAAATCGATCCGGGGGCGATTCTGACCCTGACCTTCAGCCGCATGGGGGCCCGGGATCTGAAAGCCCGCTATACCAAAATGTTTGGCGCGACCGAGGGGGAAACCCTCCATTTCAGCACCATCCACAGTTTTGCCCTGGGAGTGATCCGCCACTATGAACGGAGTTATCGTCGCCGCGCGCATACCGTGCTGGCCAATACCACCCCGGTGATCCGGGAGCTGTATCGGCAGCTGTTTCAGGAGCATCCCGGAGAAATCGAACTCAGTGAAATCTGCCAGCGGATCGGCTTCTGCAAAAACATGATGCTGACCGCAGACGAAATCAAATTGTTGCCCCCGCTAGAAGTGGATTTCCTGCAAATCTATGAAGCCTATGAAAACCATAAGCTCACAGAACAGCTGATGGACTTTGACGATATCTTAAAATACGCTTGGGGACTGTTAAAAAAATACCCCGAAATGCTGGCCTTTTTTCAGAACCAGTACCCTTATATTCATTTGGATGAAGCCCAGGACACCTCAAAGATTCAGTTTAAGATCATTGAACTGTTAACTGGGGAAACAGGAAACCTGTTTATGGTCGGCGATGAGGATCAGAGCATCTATGGTTTTCGGGGCGCCTTTCCGCAGTCGCTGCTGGCCTTTAAAGAGACCTGGCCCCAGGGCGAAGTGCTGCTAATGGAAACCAATTATCGCAGCACCCGGGAGATTGTCGACAAGGCAAACGCCTTTATCAAACTGAACCATGAGCGCTATCAAAAAGAGATGGTGGTGCCTGATAACGATGCGTTTGCCGGGGTACCGATTGTCCGGGAATGGGTCAAATCCAGTGAAGCCCAATACCAGCTGATTATCGCCGCAATCCGCCGGGAAGGTAAGGAAATAGCGGTCCTTTATCGCAACAACGAGTCCGCCATCCCGTTGGTTGATCTGCTTGATGAGGCCGGGATCGCCTACCAGATCAAGGAACACAGTCCCCAGTTTTTCGGCCATTTTTTAATTAAGGATATCCGCCTTTTTCATCAGTTTGCTGATAATCCCGGGGATCTCGATTTATTCACCCAGGTTTACTATAAGATGGATGCGGCGATATCCCGGGATACCATTAACCAGCTGGGGCCGCAGCTGAAGACCGGGGAAAATGTCTTTGATGCCCTGATCCGGATTAGTGGTGAACGGGCCTGGCAGATTAAACGGCTCAAAGATCTCAAAGCCGGGTTCAAAAAGCTGAAAGTCGCCCCGCCTCAGAAAGGCATCATGATGATTCTCGATGATCTGGGCTATCAGTCCTATCTGAATTTCCGGATCAGTTCCGGGCAATCCGAAGAAAATATTGAACAAAAGCTGGCGGTGCTGAAGATTCTTGGTGGTCGGGTGGCCAATTTTCCGGATTTTTTTGAGAAGCTTGAAAGGCTGGCCCAAAAGCTACAGGAGCCCCAGACCAGAAAAGCGAAGATCCCCCGGGTCACCCTGTCAACCCTCCATTCCAGCAAGGGACTGGAATTTGAAAAGGTCTTTATCATTGACGCCACCGAAGGACAGATCCCCAATGTGTCTAATGTCCCGGAAGATGCCAAGGCCTATGCCGAAGAGGTTCGGCTTTTTTATGTGGGGGCCACCCGGGCCAAACAGGAGCTGATTTTTCTGTGCATCAAACACCGGGACAAAGATATCAAACCGTCGCCGTTTATTTCCTATTTAATTGACGGCCTACCCTCCAAAAAAGCACCGGCGGAAAAACCAGGGCTCCGGCACCGTGAGAGTTTTGGCCGTCAGCAGGGCAAATGGCAGGACTATCATGCCAGGGCAGTCAGCGGCGCCACCGTCGATCTGCAGGCCTATCAGCAAGGCCGGGTGGTGATCCATCAGCGCTTTGGGGCGGGGACCATCCTGACCCGCACCGGTGATATTGCCTGTATCTATTTTGAAACGGCGGGGGAAAAGAAAATGAATCTGGCCGTCTGCGTGGACAATGGTGTAATTAAATGATGGGTCTTGACAAAAATAAAAATTAGGGCTATACTCAGAAAAAACAAACCGGTGATGGTGGAGTAAAGTCAGCAGCGCATTTAAAGCGAGTCGGGGGCGGTGAGAGCCTGACAGGAAGCGGACTGGCATAATGGGCACCTGAGGGTGTGAGGAAAGGGCGGCGCCTGAGTATTTCACAACGTTTCATCCACGTTAAGGGATGGCAAATGTGATGGCATTTGCAGATAAAGTGCACAGTCAAAAATTAGGCTGTGAATAAAGGTGGTACCGTGGGTTATTTTGACTCATCCTTTTATTGTTGTAGACAATAAAAGGATGAGTCTTTTTTTATATCAGGAAAGAGGAAAAGAACGATGGAAACATTACAAAATTTACAAGCGCTGGTTAAGCGACTGGAAGAAAAGAGTCCTTTTTATCA
>PGZR01000120.1:7988-9828 GCA_002841405.1 Firmicutes bacterium HGW-Firmicutes-4
TGAGCAGCTGCCGTTTACTGATAAGGGCGATCTGCGTAATGCCTATCCCCTGGGTTTACAGGCGGTGCCGGACAGTGAGGTGGTGCGGATTCATTCCTCCTCGGGAACCACCGGGCAGCCGGTGATCATTCCCTATACCGCCGGGGATGTGGCCGACTGGGCGGAAATGTTCGCCCGTTGTTATCGCTATGCCGGGATGACCGAGGAAGACCGGATCCAGATTACGCCGGGTTACGGCCTCTGGACCGCCGGTATCGGCTTTCAGGCCGGGGCCGAGAAAATGGGCGCCATGGCGATTCCAATGGGGCCGGGGAACACCCAGAAACAATTGCAGATGATGGTCGATTTAAAAGCCACGGTGCTGGCATCAACCTCATCCTACGCCCTGCTGCTGGCCGAAGAGGTGGCCAATCAGAAGCTGGGCGAGCAGATCCATTTAAAACGCGGCGTGATCGGTTCGGAACGCTGGGGCGATAAGATGCGCAGTCGGATTGCCGAAGAACTGGGGATTGAGCTGTTTGATATTTATGGCCTGACCGAAATCTATGGTCCCGGTATTTCCATTGACTGCAGCGAGCATGACGGGCTCCACTACTGGTCCGACTACCTGTACTTTGAAATTCTCGATCAGGAAACCTTGAAACCCGTACCGATGGGCGAATATGGCGAACTGGTAATCACCACCTTCCGCAAAGAAGGGGCGCCGCTGCTGCGCTATCGCACCCATGATATCACCCGCTTTATTCCCGGGCCCTGTGCCTGCGGCTCCGTCTATCCCCGCCATGACCGGATCATCGGCCGCACTGACGACATGGTCAAGGTCAAGGGCGTCAATATTTATCCCGGCCAGATTGACGAGCTGTTAAAAACCGTGGCTGGGGTCAGCAGCGAATACCTGGTCACCGTGGATCATCAGGATGGCAAAGACTGTGTTTTCCTGGCTTTTGAAATTATCAACGGAGTCGACAAACAGGATATTGAGGCTGAGGTGAAACGCCAGTTTAAATCCCGGGTCGGTTTAAGTGTTATTCCCATGGCCGGTCCGATGGGATCACTGCCCCGCTCCGAGAAAAAAAGCGTCCGCATCATCGATCGCCGCTTCAGTTAATGGAACCATCCGGAAAATATCTGGCCGGCAGGGATTCAGAAAATCCAGCAGTAAAAAAATTAGCGGGAAAAATTGATTTTTTATCCGGGATTGGTTATAATGAAATCGGCCACCTTGATTTAAGAGGAGAAAAGGATAAAAATGAAAACGAAAAAGCAAAAGAAAAACCGATTTAAAATCGTTCTTAATGAACCCACTGGAGAGAGTTCCGGGTGTAAGGTCATTGAAGATACGGAAACGGGAATCAACTACTTATACCATTTTGATGAATTCGGCGGCGGACTCACTGTACTGATTGATGAGGAAGGTGAGCCTTTAATTGCCCCTGAAAAATAAAATAGCACCAGGCCCTGGAGGAGATTTTCTTTTTCAGGGCTTTTGTATGTAGTTTTTTCCTGACTAAAGTTTATTTGCGTAAATTAAGTGTATAAACAAGAACAAGAGTACGGTAAGCTGCGTTGTCAATCAGTTTCGCAAGTGCCGAAGAAAAAATAAAAAATGGAGGAACAGATGAATACTTATATTGAAGATATTTTTGCCAGAGAAATACTGGATTCCCGCGGGAATCCGACCATTGAGGTGGATGTTATTTTAGAAGACGGCACCATGGGCCGCAGTATTGTCCCTTCCGGGGCCTCCACCGGCGCTTTTGAAGCGGTGGAACTGCGGGACAAGGATTGCAGCCGCTATCAGGGCAAAGGGGTGTTAAAGGCCGTGGACAGCGTCGCCTAT
>PGZR01000121.1 GCA_002841405.1 Firmicutes bacterium HGW-Firmicutes-4
TGATTTGCAAAAATATGTGTTTTTTGTTTTTGCATCACGATTTACAAATAATATTTAGGAGGTACCTAAAATGAATAATGGTACAGTAAAATGGTTTAATGAGGAAAAAGGATTTGGTTTTATTTCAGTAGATGGCGGCGAAGATGTATTTGTACATTTCTCGGCAATTATTGCTGATGGACGTAAAAACCTTGTTGAAGGCCAACGCGTAACTTTTGATACCGAAAAAACTGACCGTGGCTTACAGGCTACTAACGTTTTTATTGCATAATTAAGTCTTTAAAAAGCCCCACCAGCTCTGCTGGTGGGGCTTTTTTTCTCTATACTACCGTAACGATCAATTGTTAATCTTCTTTGGGCGGCTCAGTTTTGATATGGCAGCCCGGGCAGCCGTCGCCGCCTTTGCAGCCTTCACAGGAAAAATCGCCTGCTTTCATTTTCTTGACCTTTTTAAAAATAACATAACCCGCTGCACCTAAGATTAGCGCTGCTAGAATCCAGGTAATCATAATTATTCCTTCTTTCTTCGATCTCTAATGCATTTAAATCTATACAAAAATCCGACTGCCGACCTGATATACAATGAATGACACAGCATAGGCCAACCCAATTTGATAGGATAAGGCAAAGAAAAAATCCCGCCAGTTTCCCAGTTCCTTTTTCATGGTGGCGATAGCCGCCATACAAGGCGACGCCAAAAGTACAAAAATAACAAAACTATATGCCGATACCGGGGTAAAGATTTGGCTGATGGCAACTGTAAAGCTGCCGTCCTGACCTGACAAAAGCACACTCATGGTACTGATAATCATTTCTTTGGCGGCGATTCCCGTCAGCAGGGCAACCGATGCGACCCAATTGCCAAAGCCCAGTGGGATAAAAACAGGCGCGATGACCTTGCCAAACATGGCTAAAATACTTTGATCCGGCGAATCCACCATTTGGAAGCCCGGGGTAAAGCTTTGTAAAAACCACAATACCACCGATGCCGCAAAAATAATTGTTCCAGCACGGATAATAAATTCTTTAATCCGTTCCCATACTTGAGTCGCGGTATTCTTCAGCTTTGGCAATCGCAATGGTGGAATTTCCAGTAAGTAACCGGAATCCGCTCCCTTAAACCAGGTTTTTGAAAGGACAAATCCTGATCCAAAAACCACCGTCAAGCTGACCAGATAAAGCGAGAATACCAACAGGGTCTGGTATTCGGTGAAGAATACCGAAGCCATCAATACGTAAATGGGCATCTTGGCACCACATGAAATAAAGGGTGTCAATACGGCGGTCAATTTACGTTCCCGTTCATTTTCCAGGGTTCTGGTGGCCATAATACCGGGAACCGAACATCCCAGGCCGACGACCATCGGGATAAAGGATTTTCCCGATAAACCAAAATGTCTGAAAATCCGATCCATAATAAAAGCGACCCGGGCCATGTAACCACTGTCTTCCAGAATCGAGATGAAAATGAATAATACTACTAACTGGGGTACAAAGGTTAGTACTGCCCCAACCCCGGTGATAATGCCGTCATTAATCAAGGCAATGATCCAATCAGCTGCGCCGAGACTACCCAACCCTGCAGCCACCCCGACCATCAGGACATCGTTGATAAACCACTCAATCCCACCGATGGTAATATCCCCCACTAACGTAATCGATACATAATAGATCACAAACATAAAGAGGAAGAAAATCGGTAAGGCAGCATACCGGTTCATTAATATCTTATCTAGTTTTTCCTGGAATGGGATCGTATTTGCTTTGGTTTTTTTGGTTGCTGTATTAATCCCTGCGGTGATAAAGCGATACCGATAATCGGCAATGGCACTATCGACATCGTGATTTGACAGCGCTTCAATTTTTTTTCTGACCGCATCGATATCTTCCAGTAAATCGCCATTTCCATGAATTTTCAGCAGTACTTCTTCGTCTTTTTCAATCAGTTTGATGACGCGAAATAGCCGCGGGTAATCTGGTAAGATATCTGGATACTGATGCTGGATCTGCTCATCAAATTCATTGAATAACGTCATTATTTCCGGGGGAAATATCTGCGGGAATTCTTTGAGCTTTTTGATCTCCAGTGTTTTTTCAACCAGCTTGATCAGTTCATCAATGCCGGTTTCTTTTTGAGCGGATATTTCGATAAAGGGATAGCCGAAAATTTTTTCCATCTCCCGGACGTCGATCTTAACCCCGGTTTTCTTGACCACATCCATCATATTCAAGGCGCCAACCATGGGACAGTTAAGCTCCATCAGTTGGGTGCTTAAGTAGAGATTTCGTTCGATGTTGGAGGCGTCAATAATATTGATAATCAGATCCGGTCGTCCTTCCAGCAGAAAATTCCGGGAGACAATCTCATCCATGGAGTAGGGTGCCAATGAATAAATTCCCGGCAGATCGACCAGGGTGATATCCTTATTTGTGTCTCTCAGATTTCCTTCTTTTTTTTCAACGGTTACCCCCGGCCAGTTTCCCACATAGAGATTACTGCCGGTCAGACAATTAAAAAGGGTGGTCTTTCCCGAGTTGGGATTTCCCGCCAGCGCTATTTTATATTTCATTTTGTTTCCTCATTTCCATTGATGCCAGACTAAAATGCTGATTAAATAAATTCAAACAACGAAACCACCTATAAAGGTGGCTTCTCGTTTATTACTGAACCATTAAAATATTCTCAGCATCTTTTTTCCGGAGACTGAGGGAATATCCTCTGAGGCGAACCTCGATAGGATCTCCAAATGGAGCTGTTTTATTAACTTGAATCTCTACACCTGGTGTTACACCCATGTCCATGAGTTTTCGACGCATTAATCCTTCTACGGCAATAGAGCCGACACAAGCTTTCTGACCTGGTCTTAAATCTTTCAAAGTAAACATAAACACACCTTCTATTCTTATGGTTTAAATTCATACATGAGATCTGTCATAATTTGTTAATGATGACTCTCTTTTTTGTTAGCTTTATTATACTCTAATTGAAATCCATTGTCAATTAGAGTCTGAAATTTTTTATCGTCTTAAGCTTTATTTAAACGTATCTAAAAAAGAAAGCTGCACGCAGCTTTCTTGAGGTTAGTTTGATACTACCGTACCGACTAATGACCAAGGGGTCAGACCCTTATTAATCTGTTGTTCACTGCGGGATCGTGCCACATGATCAAATAATTGTCGGTACAGGGTTATCCTTTTATCAATTATGGTAAAATTCGCTTGAGATACTGGCCGGTGTAGGATTCGGGGACCTGGGCAATTTCTTCGGGGGTTCCGATGGCGATGATGGTGCCGCCACCATCACCGCCTTCGGGACCGAGGTCGATAATGTGGTCGGCCACTTTGATCATGTCCAGCTGGTGCTCAATCACGACCACGGTGCTGCCGCTGTCGGCCAGTCGCTGGATGACGGTGATCAGCTGATGGACATCGGCAATGTGCAGACCGGTGGTGGGCTCATCGAGGACATAGAGGGTTTTGCCGGTATTGCGTTTGCTTAATTCAGTAGCCAATTTAACCCGCTGGGCTTCGCCGCCGGATAACTGGGTTGATGGTTGTCCCAGACGCACATAACTGAGACCCACGTCGTATAAGGTTTGGAGTTTGTCATTAATTTTGGGAATGTTGCTGAAAAATTCCAGAGCCTCTTCCACCGTCATATCCAGCACATCGGCGATGTTTTTCCCTTTATATTTCACTTCCAGGGTTTCCCGGTTATAGCGCTTGCCGCCACAGACCTCGCAAGGAACATAGACATCCGGCAGAAAATGCATTTCGATTTTGATGATCCCGTCACCGCTGCATTTTTCACAGCGGCCGCCCTTGACGTTAAAGCTGAACCGGCCTTTCTGGTAACCTCGGGCCTTGGCTTCCGGCGTTTTGGCAAAAAGATCCCGGACCAGATCAAACACCCCGGTATAGGTGGCCGGATTGGAGCGGGGGGTTCTGCCAATCGGGGACTGATCGATATCAATGACCTTATCAATAAATTCAACCCCCTCGATACTGGTGTATTTTCCCGGTTTTTTGAGGCTCCGATAAAGCTTCTGGGAAATCCCCTTGTAGAGAATTTCATTAATCAGAGTGCTTTTCCCTGATCCGGAAACTCCGGTAACGCAGACAAATTTTCCCAACGGAATATCCACATCCAAGTTCTTTAAATTATTCTCCCGGGCGCCAACAATTTTGATCGTATCGCCGGTTCCTTCCCGACGCCGTTCCGGAATCGGGATAAATCGCCTGCCACTGAAATATTGACCAGTGACGGATTCAGGTACTGCCATAATTTCTTCCAGACTTCCCTGGGCGACGATTTCGCCGCCGTGAACCCCGGGCCCCGGGCCAATGTCGACAATATAGTCGGCGGCCTGCATGGTTTCTTCATCATGTTCCACTACGATCAGAGAATTTCCCAAATCAGTTAACCGCCGCAGTGTTTCCAGCAGTTTCTGATTATCCCGTTGATGGAGCCCGATGCTGGGTTCATCCAAAACATATAACACCCCCACCAGACCCGAGCCAATCTGGGTGGCCAACCGGATCCGTTGGGATTCACCGCCGGACAGGGTGCCGGCATTCCGTGACAGGGTCAGATATTCCAACCCGACGTTTTTGAGAAAATTCAGGCGGGCGTCAATTTCTTTAAAGATCGATTCGCCGATTATCATTTCCCGATCGGTCATGATCTGATTTTTAAAAAATTCAATCAATTGGCCAATCGACATATCGGTAATTTCGATAATGTTCCGATCGTGAATGGTCACGGCCAGACTGATTGGGTTCAGCCGCTTACCATGGCAGGTGGGACAGGGCGTTTCCGACATGTAGCGTTCAATCAAAGAACGCATCCGCTCAGATGTAGTTTCAATATAGCGCCGCTCCATGTTTTTTATCAGCCCTTCAAAGGTAGAGCTATAGGTTCCCGAAAACTTGCCTTCATAGGCGATTTCCAGGACCTCGTCACTGCCATATAAGAGGGCGTTCAAAAAGGCCTCGCTGGCATTTTCCAGCGGTGTGTCGATAGAAAATTGATGTTTTGCAGCCAGCGCCTTAATCAGATTATAATAGTATTTGGAATCGCTTTTTAAACCGAAAAACTTAATCGCACCACCTGCAATCGATAAGCTCTTGTCGGGGATCAGTAAATCGGGATCCACTTCCTGATGAAAGCCCAGACCATGACAATCCGGGCACATCCCAAAGGGGTTATTGAATGAAAAGGTTCGCGGTTCCAGTTTATCCATGGCAATGCCACAATCGGCACAGGCCAGTTTTTCGCTGAAAAGCTGTTGTTCGCCGCCAATTACATCGCAGATCACCAATCCACCGGACAGCTTCAGAGCAATTTCCAATGAATCAGTCAGTCTTTTCCCCAGATCTTCTTTGGCCACCAGACGATCCACCACTACTTCGATACTATGCTTCTTGTTTTTATCCAGATTGATTTCGTCGGTGACCTCCATTGCTTCCCCATCGACAATAATCCGCACAAAACCTTCTTTTTTGATGTGGTCAATGGTTTTTTTATGCTGTCCTTTTTCTTTCCGGATCACCGGAGCCAGAATCTGGAATTTCGTTTTTAGCGGCAGGTTAAGAATGGCATCCACAATTTGATCTACTGACTGCGACGCCACCACCTTTCCACATTTTGGACAATGAGGAATCCCGATCCGGGCATAAAGCAACCGCAGGTAATCATAAATCTCGGTGACCGTGCCAACGGTAGAGCGGGGATTTCGGTTGGTTGTTTTCTGGTCAATGGATATTGCCGGAGATAATCCGTCAATGCTTTCGACATTTGGTTTCTGGGACTGACCCAGAAACTGCCGGGCATAGGAAGACAGGGATTCCATATAACGGCGCTGCCCTTCGGCATAAATGGTATCAAACGCCAGCGACGACTTCCCCGATCCACTCAGCCCGGTAAAAACCACCAACTGATCTCGGGGTATTTTTAAGTTGATGTTTTTTAAGTTGTGCTCTTTCGCACCTTTTATTTCGATGTACTTCATATTACTCCTTATATCGGTCATTTATCTTCTGTAATTCTTGAGATGATGGATTTCGTCTCGCAGTTTGGCGGCCCGTTCAAATTCCAATGCTTCCGCCGCTGACATCATTTCCAGTTCCAGTTCCTTGATTTTTACATCAATATCCACTGCTTCATCACCAACATGATAGGTATCCGGCTCCTCGGCCACCTTGGTCGCCTCGATGATCGAGCGGATGTCTTTTTTAACGGAGCTGGGGGTAATATTATGGGCCTCATTATGCGCCGTTTGGATGGCCCGGCGACGATTAGTTTCACTGATGGCCCGATCCATGGACGGGGTGATCTTATCAGCATACATAATCACGTGGCCTTCCAGGTTGCGGGCGGCCCGGCCAACGGTTTGAATCAGGGAGGTTTCTGACCGCAGGAACCCTTCCTTATCGGCATCCAGAATTGCCACCAGACCAACCTCCGGCAGGTCAAGACCTTCTCGTAGCAGGTTGATGCCCACCAGTACATCAAAGGTCCCTAATCGTAAATCCCGGAGAATCTTCATCCGTTCAATGGTATCCACGTCCGAATGGAGATAATTCACCAGGATCCCATTCTCTTTTAAGTAATCGGTGAGATCCTCGGCCATTTTTTTTGTTAACGTGGTGACCAAGACCCGATTTCCTTTACCGGTGGTCAATTTGATTTCACCCAGTAGATCGTCAATCTGACCGGCCACCGGGCGAACCGTTATCTCAGGGTCAATTAGACCGGTGGGTCGAATAATCAACTCGACGGTATTCTGGCTGTGTTCTTTTTCATATTTACTGGGTGTCGCTGTTGTGAAGACAATCTGATTAATCTTGCCTTCAAATTCGGAAAAATTCAGGGGCCGGTTATCAAAGGCCGAGGGCAAACGAAAGCCATAGTCGACCAGATTGCTCTTGCGAGCCTTATCTCCGGCGTACATCCCGCCAATCTGGGGGATCGAGACGTGGGATTCATCGGCAATAATCAGAAAATCTTTGGGGAAGTAGTCAATCAGGGTATAGGGCGGCGATCCTGGGGGCAAACCATTAATATAGCGGGTATAGTTTTCAATCCCGTTACAATAACCCATTTCCCGGAGCATTTCAATATCGTAATTGGTCCGCTGTAGAATCCGTTGCGCTTCTACCAGGCGGTTGTTATTGGTATATTCATCATAACGCTGGCGCAGTTCCTGCTGGATTCCCGCGATTGCCCGTTCCAGATTTTCCGGGGTGGTGGTATGGTGCGAGGCCGGGAAAATCGAGACATGGTTCAGCTCTCCATAAATCTCCCCGGTCAGCGTATCAATCTCGGTAATTCGTTCAATTTCGTCACCGAAGAACTCCAGGCGAATCGCTTTGTTTGATGAAGCCGCGGGAAATATCTCGAGGATATCGCCCCTAACCCGGAAATTGTTCCGCTCAAAGGCAATGTCGTTCCGGGTGAATTGGATTTCCACCAGTTTCCGGATGATCGCATCCCGGTCCTTTTCCATTCCCGGGCGCAGGGACAGCATCATGTTTTCATAATCAAAAGGACTTCCCAGTCCGTATATACAGGACACACTGGCAACTACGATCACATCCCGCCGTTCAAACAGGGCCGCCGTGGCAGAATGGCGCAATTTATCGATCTCATCATTGATGGACGAGTCTTTTTCAATAAACAGATCCGAGTGCGGTACATAGGCTTCCGGCTGATAATAATCATAATAGCTGACAAAATATTCCACCGCATTATCCGGAAAA
>PGZR01000122.1 GCA_002841405.1 Firmicutes bacterium HGW-Firmicutes-4
AAATTATAAAAGAAAGTGAGTGATTTTTATTAATCCAGAAGAATTTGCACAAAAAATAAAAGGGTGGATTGAAGACAAAAATGGGATCGACATTGAGGTTATTAATGTTACTGAAATGACATCAATCGCCAACTATTTTGTTATTGCCAGCGGGAGTTCTGAACGTCAGGTCAAAGCCATCGCAGACAATATTGAATATGAAGCCAAAGAATTAGAAATATTCCCCAAAAATATCGAAGGCCAACGCGAAGGCCGTTGGATTTTATTGGATTATTACGATGTGATCATCCATATTTTCCATGCTGAGGAACGCGAGTTTTACAGCCTCGAAAAACTTTGGAAAAACAGCCCAGTCAGTCGCTAGACGGCTGTCTGTCGGACCAATCTCTGAACAAATCGAAATGGTGGCACTTCTTGATCCCTCGGGACCAGGGAAACCCACCTTTTTAAATGTCAGGATTAATTCTGAGTCCAGCCCGCATGTTTGGACTCGAACCAAATCAACAAATAATCATTAATAAGAAAATTTGACAGTTGCGTAAGGGATAAATATCGAACAATGTTCACGACACTTTCGCAATTATCTAATATGAAAATTAGAAAGAGGTAACTATGAAGATAGGAATCGTTGGCTTACCTAACGTCGGGAAAAGCACTATATTTAATGCCTTAACCAAGGCTGGGGCAGAGTCTGCCAATTACCCATTTTGCACCATTGACCCCAATATTGGGGTTGTGACGGTACCAGATCCACGCCTGGCAGTATTAGAAAAAATGTATAACTCAAAAAAAGTGATCCCCACCACCATCGAATTTGTCGATATCGCCGGTCTCGTGCGCGGCGCCAGCAAAGGGGAGGGTCTTGGCAACAAGTTTCTTTCGCATATCCGCGAGGTTGATGCGATTGTTCATGTTGTCCGTTGTTTTGAAGATGATAACGTCGTCCATGTCGAAGGAAAAATCGACCCCATTGATGATCTCGAAACCATCAACCTGGAGCTGATTTTTGCTGATATTGAAATGCTGGATCGACGGATTGAAAAGAACAAAAAGCTGGCCAAAACCAATCCTCAGGAAAAAGCCAATATCGACGTAGCGATGCGTCTGCGCGAAATTCTGGAAGGCGGGAAAATGCCCAATGATGATGATTTTTCGGCCGATGAATGGGAATTCATTCAAACCATTCAGCTGATTTCCATCAAACCGGTGCTTTATATCGCTAACGTTTCCGAGGATGATCTGCATGAGGACAACGAAATGGTAAAACGCTTAAAAGCTACCGTTTTAGAAAACCATTCGGGCAACCATAAGGATATCATCAAAATATCCGCCAAGATTGAAGAAGAAATCGCCCAATTTGACGATGCCGAAAAAGCGGAATTCTTATCCGATATGGGTTTGGCAGAATCTGGTCTGGATCAGGTCATTCGCTCAGGCTATAAACTGCTGGGTCTGATTACCTTCTTAACTGCCGGTCCCCAGGAAATCCGGGCCTGGACAGTAACCGAGGGTACCAAAGCGCCCCAGGCCGCCGGCAAGATCCACAGTGATATTGAGCGCGGATTTATTCGGGCGGAAATCACCAGTTTTGATCAACTGATTGAAGCCGGTTCTGAAGTGAAAGCCAAGGAAAGCGGAGTTACTCGGGTTGAAGGCAAAGAGTATGTCATGAAAGACGGCGATGTTACATTTTTCCGTTTTAATGTATAGAATTGGTTTATAATTTTGCAATTTAAATTTCACAATGATGGGGAAAACATATTTTGTTATTCCCCTGTTTATTTTGGTAATAAAAAAACAATTTATTATTTATTAGGGCTGATTTTGTAGCCGTAATTATTTATTAAATTCTACCAAAGAGCTCTGGAGGTTATCGTGAAAGATCTTGTTTTAGTCGCCATCAATGCGAAATATATCCATACCAATCTGGCCGTTCGTTCATTAAAAGCGCAATTGGCGGATTTTGATGTCGAAATTCTGGAAATGTCGATCAACGATCCGCTTCATCGGATCATCAAACTGTTGCTCGATCTGGATACCAGACGGATTGGTTTTTCCTGCTATATCTGGAATATGGAGCTTGTTCTTAAGTTAGCCGAAATCGTTAAAAAAGCCCGGCCCCAGGTGCAGATTATTTGGGGCGGGCCGGAGGTCAGTTTTGATGGCTTGGCACTGTTGAAAGCCCACTCATTTTGCGATCTCATTATCCAGGGAGAAGGGGAAGCCAAGCTAAAAGCATTACTGGCTAATGATGAACCAGATGACTTGAGGACCATTCCCGGTCTCTGTTATCGCAACCGCGTTGGGGAACTGACTGAAAATCCCGATGCGGTACCGGTCACATTAAACCAATTCGTTTTTCCCTATTTAAATATCGATATGGATAGTCTTGATCATAAGATTATTTATTATGAAACCATGCGGGGCTGCCCATTTTCCTGTTCCTATTGCCTTTCTTCGGCTAAACAGGGATTGAACATGTTGAGTTTGGACCGGGTTTTTGCGGAACTGGATTTCTTTATTCAGGCTGGCGTCAAGCAGGTCAAACTGGTCGATCGGACCTTTAACTGCAACCTGGACCGGGCCAAAGAAATATTTAGACATTTAATTGATCAAGGCGGCGATACTAATTTCCACTTTGAAATGACCGGGGACCTGATCGACGATGAGATGATTGCCCTGCTTGCCACAGCACCGCCGGGACTGATCCAGTTTGAAATCGGCGTCCAGAGCACCGCCCCGGCAACGCTTTCGGCGATTGGCCGAAAAATTAGTGTGACCAGAACCGCAGAACATGCAAAAAAACTATTGGCTCAGCAGAATATTCATATTCATCTGGATCTGATTGCCGGCTTACCTTATGAAACCTACGCGGTTTTTAAAGAATCTTTTAATCGGGTGATTGCCCTTGAGCCGGATATGCTGCAGTTGGGCTTCCTGAAATGTCTGAAAGGCACCCGGATTCGCGAAGAAGCGGAACTCCATGGTTATCAGTATGCCAGTTTTCCGCCTTATGAAATTATTTCAAATAAGTACATCAGCGCAGAAGAACTCTATCAATTGCGGCAAATTGAAATGTTGGTTGACCGTTACTACAATAGCGGCGCCTTCAAAGATAGTCTGGCTTTTATTTTAGCAGCCCGGATTTATGACACCCCCTTTGATTTTTTTGAAGCCTTTTCCCATTACTGGGACCGCCAGGGTTATTATGATGTAGGCAAATCAAAGGAACAGCTCTTCGGGATCCTCGAGGACTTTTTCACGGATCATCAAGAATCCCAACTGATTGGAGAATGGCTTAAATTTGACTTCCTCACCCGGAATCTCCGACTGCCAGCCGGTATGCGTGACACCAGCCCTAATAAAGAATGGATTTTTGAGTTTTTAAAAGAACCCCAGAACATTCAAACGTATCTGAGTGACTTCACTGATCAGGCACCGAAAAAAATCTACACCCAGGTCAAATTTCAGACTTTTTCGGCGGCCTTTCTCAGCCGGCTCTCCGGAACTGTCTTATCACCCGCAGATAAACCGGGATTAATGGTATTTTCGTCGGCTGGCTTTCGCATTATCTTTTAATAGAATATTAAATTTGCGAAAAAGTATTGATTCCTGGTTAGATAAAGGTTATACTAATAAGCAATAAAAATAAAAAAAGACGTTGATAAGGACGAGTAAGTTATCCATACGTTTCAGAGAGTAGGCAACCTGGCTGTAATTGCCTATACTGCAGATAATTGAAAACCACCTTGGAGTCGTAAACCTGAAATTGATTGGAAAGTCGAATTATGCACCTGCTGGCACTTTCTATTCTAGTAGGGTTTTTCGGAGCTGACCGTTATACAGAACTTAAGTGGATTCACGTTCGTGAATCAAATTGGGTGGAACCGCGTTGATACGTCCCTTTGTTTGACAAAGGGGCTTTTTTGTTTTTAAAATTAGTGTTTTTAAACAGCGGTCGCTAGAAAATACCCTGTTTTTCAATAAACGCCAAAATAAAGGAGAAAATTATGATTACTATTACGTTAAAAGACGGATCCATAAAAACTTATGAACCCGGAATCACTGTTCTTGAAGTTGCTAATGATATCAGCCCTGGTTTAGCTAAAAATACCATGGCCGGAGAGCTCAACGGTGAGGTTGTCGATGTCCGCCAAGCGATTAATGAAGACGCCACCCTCAATCTGTTAAAATTTGAAGACGAAGGCGGCCAGCATGCCTTCTGGCATACCGGCTCCCATCTGCTGGCCCAGGCAGTCAAACGCCTTTATCCGCAGGCGAAACTGGCGATTGGCCCGGCGATTGACAATGGTTTTTACTATGATATCGATGTGGATGTGATTATCACTCCGGAAATCATGGAAAAAATTGAGAAAGAAATGGCCAAAATTGTCAAAGAAGGATTGGTCATCGATCGCTATGAACTAAGCCGCAATGAAGCTCTGGCCAAAGTGAATGCCGAAGGCGAGATTTACAAAGCCGAACTGATTGAAAACCTGCCGGAAGACGCCATCATCAGCTTTTATTCCCAGGGTGAGTTCTCCGATCTTTGCGCCGGTCCTCATATTCAAAACCTCAGCGGAATTAAAGCGGTTAAACTGTTAAGTCTGGCCGGTGCTTACTGGCGGGGTGATGAAAAAAATAAAATGCTGCAGCGGATCTACGGCATCACCTTCCCTAAAAAAAGCGAATTGGAAGCCTATCTGACCCGGTTAGAAGAAGCCAAAAAACGCGATCACCGTAAGTTGGGAAAAGAGCTGGATCTTTTCTCGCTCCAGGAAGAAGGACCAGGATTCCCATTTTTCCATCCCAAAGGCATGATTATTCGCAACGAACTGGAAAATTTCTGGCGCCAGATCCATCAACTACGGGGCTACCAGGAAATTAAAACGCCGATCATTCTCAATGCCGAACTGTGGAAACGATCCGGTCACTGGGATCATTACAAAGAAAACATGTATTTCACCGAAATTGATGAAGCCTCCTTTGCAGTTAAGCCGATGAACTGTCCCGGCGGAATGCTGGTTTATAAACGAAAAGGCCACTCTTACCGGGACCTGCCATTAAAGATGGCGGAACTGGGTCTGGTCCATCGTCATGAACTGCATGGCGCCCTCCACGGCCTGATGCGGGTGCGAAACTTTACCCAGGATGATGCGCATATCTTTATGACTCCGGATCAGATTGAAGCCGAAGTCATTAAGGTCATCGATCTGGCCGATGATGTTTACCGGGTCTTTGGGTTTAACTACAAGGTTGAATTATCAACCAAACCAGAAAAAGCCATTGGCTCGGATGAGGTTTGGGAAATCGCGACCGAGGCCTTGCGTAAAGCGCTGGAGAAAAAAGGGATTGACTATCGTTTAAACCCTGGTGATGGGGCTTTCTACGGTCCTAAAATTGACTTCCATCTGGAGGACAGTCTGGGTCGGACCTGGCAATGCGGGACCATTCAGCTGGATTTCCAGATGCCGGAACGCTTTGACCTGAACTATATTGGCTCTGACGGTGAAAAACATCGTCCGGTTATTGTTCACCGTACCATTTTAGGTAGTATCGAGCGCTTCTTTGGGATCCTGATTGAGCACTTTGCTGGAAAATTCCCGGTTTGGCTGGCACCGGTTCAGGTGATGGTTATTCCGGTGGCGGATGCCCATCATGATTTTGCCAAAGGCATTGCTGAAGAACTGACCGCCATTGGCGTTCGCGCCTCGGTTGATATTCGGGACGAAAAACTGGGCTACCGGATCCGGGATGCCCAGATGCAAAAAGTTCCTTATATGCTGGTTGTCGGCGATAAAGAAGCCGAAGGTGGTGATCTGGCACTGCGAATTCGCGACACTGGCGATGCCGGCCTGATCAGTCTGGCCGATCTCAAAGAAAAACTGACCGAAAAAATTAACACAAAATCATTGACCCTGGAATAAATCAGGAATAATACGGGTCGAATTTGCAATAAAGGTTGACAAATTCGACTCGTATAAATATAATAAAAAACAATAAAGTGATGACCAGGAACAAGTAATAATAGGATGATCTTTTAAGAGAGCTTTCGGTTGGTGCGAGAAAGCGGGACACCGTTATGAATACATCCTGAGAGCTGCTCACCGAAAGGCAATGCCCGGTAGGCTGGGCCGGATACCAACCGTTATCATGGCTAAGTGACTAAGGTTGCTTGCAGAGTGTGATGCGTTAGCATCAAAGGCAAGGTGGTACCGCGAATTTGTATTCGTCCCTGTTAAACAGAGACGAATTTTTTTTGCGTGAAGGTAAAAATATCGAAACCAACCCGAACAATTCAGCCTGAAAAGGTTTTATTGAATAAAAAATTAAAATGGAGGAAAAGAAATGAAAAAACACGGAAAAAAACTAATGACCGTTCTACTCGTTGCAGCTGTGGTTGCCTTAGGTGCCGGATGCACAAGCCCGGCCACAAAAGAAGAAAGTAAAGAAGCGACCATCGGGATTGTTCAATACGTTGACCACGTTGCCCTGGACTCAGCTCGGGAAGGCTTTGTCACCGCCCTGGCCGACAATGGTTATACCGATGGCGATAATATTACCATCGATGTCCAAAATGCTCAGGGTGATCAAAGTAATTTATCAACCATCAGTGACCGTTTTGTCAGCAACAAGGTCGATATGGTCCTGGCCATTGCGACTCCAGCCGCCCAGGCCATTGCTGGTAAAACTACCGAAATCCCCATTTTGGGAACTGCTATCACCGATTATGAAGCGGCTCGTCTGGTTACTTCAAACGAAGCGCCGGGCGGAAATGTCAGCGGAACAACCGATATGAACCCAATCAAAGAACAAATTGACCTGCTGGTAAAACTGGTGCCAACAGCCAAAACAGTTGGGGTGCTTTATACTTCCAGCGAAGATAATTCAGTAATCCAGGCTAAAATTGCCAAAGAAGCGATTGAAAAACTGGGCCTGAAATATGTGGAAGTAACAGTTACCAATTCAAATGATGTGCAACAGGCGACTCAATCCATTGTCAGCCAATGTGATGCCATCTACATTCCTACCGATAATGTCTTTGCCTCAGCCATGCCTCAGGTTCAAAGCATTACCTCACAGTCAAAAACACCGGTAATCTGCGGTGAATCCGGGATGGTTGAATCCGGTGGATTGGCTACTCTGGGAATTAGCTACTCAGATCTGGGATACCAGACTGGTTTAATGGCCGTAAAAATTCTTAAAGGCGAAGCAGAACCGGCAACCATGCCTATTGAATCCGCAACTAAATTTGAGTATGCCATCAATGGTGCAGTCGCCCAGGAAATTGGCTTAACCATTCCTGCGGATCTTCAGCAATATGTTATTACCGCAAAATAAAAGATTTAAATAAAAACGATTTAGCAAGCAGTAATGGATCCCATTACTGCTTGCTATAATTATTAATCAAGATAATCAATAGATAAAAAGTGAGGCAGAATAAT
>PGZR01000123.1 GCA_002841405.1 Firmicutes bacterium HGW-Firmicutes-4
GTTCAAAAAAAGCTTCAGTTAATTGTTCTTCTTTTAATTCCTTATTTACTACTGGACAATCACTCATAGACTTATTTAACACCCCTACTCAATATTTTGAATTTGTTCTCTTATTTTTTCAATCTCACTCTTAACATCAACGACAATATTTGCAATGGCTAAATCGCTGGCCTTTGAACCGATAGTATTAATTTCGCGATTCACTTCCTGAATTAGAAAATCCAGTTTTCTGCCAACCGGTTCCGTTTCCGCAACCATGCCTTCCAAACGATCTAAATGGCTTTGAAGCCGGGTTAATTCTTCATCGATATTAAGCTTATCGGTCATCAGGGCGACTTCAGTTAGTAAACGTTTCTCGTCTATTTCAACCGACTCTACATAGGAAGATATTTTTTCCCGCAGTTCATCTCGGTACCGTGCCAGCATGTCCGGACTTTTTTCTTTGATCATTTTAACATGACTCCGAACAACGCAACAACGATTAACCACATCATTTTTTAATGCATTTCCTTCACGTTCGCGGCTAGCATCGACTTCTTCGAGCGCTTTTTTCAAAACCGGTTGAATTTTCAGCCAGATGCCTTCATAATCATCGATGTCTTCTTCAATCATAATGACATCCGGAAATTTTGAAATCAGTGATAAGCTCAGGTCATCACCAATCATTGAATCAAGTCGACGAATTTCATTTAAAACCGATATATAATTTTTGGCTAAATCCCGATTAAAAACAATGTGGCGATTTTTTGTGCCTAATTCCGAATATTTAATGAATATCTCAATCCGTCCTCTCGCAATACTTTGTGAAACCGTATTTCTGATTTTTTCTTCGATTGGATTAAGCGTTTTAGGAATTTTAACAAAAAAATCTCTGAATCGATGGTTAATTGTTTTAATCTCAATTGAACAATCGATGTCCTCATCACGATAATCTTTCCGCCCAAAGCCTGTCATACTTTTCATGATGTTTCTCCATTTCCATTTTAATCCACCCGGTTAATTTCAGCTCTATCAGTTATAAGAAATCATTGCCAGGCCACAGCGTTTCGTAATTGCATTCTATTCAATCAGTAAGATTATTAAATACTATGGCATAAAAGAATATTCACTTACATAGCTACCTAATCAATATACTATATCTAATTCCTATTAAAAAGTCAACGATTCCTTATTTATTAAACACTAAATAGAATTTAATATCACTTTTCTTAATCATTTCTTATGCCTTGCTTTTAAAAAGCCTTTTATATCCTTGAAGAACGTGATAAAATCATCCCATCTCTATCCATCTATTCGAAAGGAGCATTTTCATATGGCTTATGATGGCGTAACCCTGCATCACTTAATAGAAGAATTTAAAACCCTCTTAATTGGAGGTCGCATACGAAAAATCTATCAGCCCGAAAGCGACGAAATCCGGCTCTTGGTTAACCGGGGAAATCAAAAACATCATGTTTTACTTTCGGCCAACGCCAGTAATCCGCGGGCATATATGACCGAAAAAATCAAAGAGAATCCCAGTGCACCGCCTAGTTTCTGCATGGTTTTGCGGAAGTACATTCTCAATGGCACGATTGTTGATATTACCCAGCATCAAACTGATCGAATCATGGAAATAGCTATTACATCAAAAAATGATTTCAATGAAACGGTGATCCGCAAACTGCTGGTCGAAATAATGGGCCGAAACAGCAATATTATCCTGCTTGACGAATCAATGAAAATCCTTGATTCGATGAAAAAAGTCGGTTCGACTTCCAGCCGTTACCGCCAAATTCTTCCCGGTCGCGATTATATTTATCCTCCGGAAAACAACCGCTATGCTTTTTTTAATATCGAAGCCGAGCAATTCAATGAACTGCTCGGCATTCATGGTGATTTGTTGGTGGAAAAATTCTTTATTCAGGCTTTTCTTGGCATCAGCCCCAACATCGGTAAAGAGATTGCCTTTAGAAGTGGCATTGACCCCTATAGCAGCGTAGCCGGTCTCACAAAAAAACAGAAGCAGTTTTTATACGAAGGATTTATTCAGGTGATCACAGAAATAGAGCAAAAATCCGAGCCAGTCATTATTTATCTTGGTCGAAAAATGGTGGATTTTTCAACTGTCGATCTCCACTATCTACGGGCTGATCATCGTTATGAACCCTACCCGTCAATTTCAGAAATGCTTGAAGCGTATTATTTCAAACGAGATAAATCGCTGCGCTTCAAAACACGGTCGGCCAATCTTCGTCAGCAACTTGATATCTTAGTTAAAAAAAATATCAAAAAGCTGGATAACCTCCACCAGGATATGGACGCCTCCCACAAAAGTGAAAAGTTTAAGCTGTACGGCGATTTAATCACCGCCAATATTTATGCCATTGAAAAAGGTCAGGAAATTGTGACCCTGATCAACTATTACGATCCCGACTGTCAGACTATTGATATTCCCCTGAAAGTCAACCGAACCCCAGCTCAGAACGCCCAACACTACTATAAAAAATACAACAAAAGCAAAATCGCGCTCAAACATCTGGCAGGATATATTTTAGAAACCGAAGAAAAAGTTTACTATCTGGAGAGCCTGGTCAATAGTTTAAATCAGTCCACAGAAGTGGCCGAACTGGATGAAATCCGCCACGAATTTCTCCACTCCGAATTTAATAAAAAAGTTCTTTCGAAGGAAGACAAGAAAAAACAGGTTCCTTCTAAGCCTCTGCATTATGTTTCATCCGAAGGGTTTCATATTTTTGTTGGCAAAAACAATTATCAGAACGATTTTATATCCACTAAAATGGGCAAAAGCGAAGACTGTTGGCTTCATGTCAAAGATGCCCCAGGTTCCCATGTGCTGGTTATGGCTGGCGGCCGTTTCATCACTGAAAAGACCCTGTTGGAAGCTGGTAATCTGGCCGCCTGGTACAGTAAATCAAGAGGTTCCAGCAATGTTCCTGTTGATTATCTTGAATTTAAATACTTAAAAAAGCCAAGCAAAGCGAAACCAGGCATGGTTATCTTTACCAATCAAAACACCATGTATGTAACCCCAACTCAGGACGGGGTTGAATCAATGGAAATCATTAATGACTCTATTTAATTATTTCAGATTTTTCAATATTGATTTAAATGCTGGCGGAACCGGAACTCTGAATATGAGACGTTCCCCGGTTCTGGGATGAGAAAAACCCAGTGTGTGGGCATGGAGACATTGACCCTCGGTTCTAAAAGGGTTGTTCTTGTCTCCCTTGCCATACAATGGATCGCCTGCCAGTGGATGACCGATTTTTTCCATGTGTACCCGAATTTGATGGGTTCGACCAGTTTCCAACTGAAAACGGAGGAGGGTATACTGGGCGTATCGCTTAACCACTTCAAAATGCGTAATTGCCGATTTCGAGTTTTTTTCCACCACTGCCATTTTTATCCTGAGTTGTTCATGTCTGCCAATGGGCATATCCACCGTGCCGCGGTTGGGTTTGACATTTCCTTTGACCAGCCCGTAGTAACGTCTCAGAATACTATGCTCTTTAAGCTGTTCCGAAAGGCTTCGATGTGCGATGTCATTTTTGGCAATCATCAGTAATCCGGAAGTATCCTTATCAATTCGGTGAATGATCCCCGGCCGCATGACGCCATTAATATTTGATAGATTCTTTGTGTGATAAAGCAAACCATTAACAAGGGTACCGCTGCTGTTTCCTGGAGCAGGGTGGACCACCATTCCCTGGGGCTTATTAACGACGATCACATCCTCATCTTCGTAGATGATAGCAAGTGGGATTTCTTCTGCTTCCATATAACAGGCGACCGGTTCAGGAATCATCACGGTGATGTTTTCTCCTGGCTTAACATGATAACTGGCTTTCTTTTTCTGTCCGTTGACCAGGACATCCCCGGTCGTGATTAGTCGCTTAACGTATTCTCTTGAGTAATCCCCCGGCAAAGCGCAGCAAAAATGATCCAGTCGCTGTTCGGTCTCTTCTGGCACAATATACTCATTACGCTCCTTAGTCATAAAGCCTCCCTTTTTATCAATCATATATATCGATCCACTTCTAAACGGATATTTCCTTTTTTTGTCCGCTCATCCATACCAATTATTTTTGCCTTGCCTTTTCCCCGCAGTGAAATAATATCGCCGGACTTCAGCCGGAAATCATTTTTAGTGATCTCCATATAATTCACTCGTACCTTACCCTGTTTGATTAAAACAAGGCTATTCTGTCTGGAAAAACCCCAAATTTTATTGATAATCCCATCAAGGCGGTTCGAAGCTACCACCACAGACAGCCGCTTGAAGTTTTTTTCAAAACTCTGAATCTGGTGCCACTCTTTGATTGTTGTTTTTATTTCCCGACCTTTAACCTGATTCAAATTGATCCATAAGAAGTCCTGCAGACGCTGATGAGCAATAATCTGCACCTTATCTTCGCCCATATCGATATCGCCAATACTCTCCCGGGTTATTCCCAGATGCATCAGTTCCCCCAGCACATTGCGATGATCGATGGGAATCATTTTTTTGAATTCAATGGCGAATATGGGCCATTCCAGATCCTCTGATGATACATATTCCGGATAAATGCATAACATCTTTCGCTCAGCATCCGGGTGTCCTCCAAAAAATAGATAAGGGACACCACTATGCTTAATGGCGTCCGCTATTTTTTGTTGAAACACTTCATCATAAAAATCAAAGAATCGGGGTTCAAAATTTTTATCGCACGCATCAGTAATACGTGATAATAAAAAATTATCTTTTTTCTCTGTCATAAGACATCCCTTCAACATTTTAATGTCTGAATTAATTTTTAGAAAATAAACATTACGATCATTTTATAAATCGGAAACAGCACCATCTGTATTAATAATATGGCTGCAAAAGCCGATAAATCTAATGGTCCAATGACTGCAAAGCGTCGCAGCGGCGATAAAATGGGTTCAGTCAGGCCATAAATCGTCTTAACAAAAATATTATCTGGATTTGGGTTTACCCAACTGAAGATAATATTCACAAAGATTAACAGCGTAACCAATTCAAATAATAAATTACCGGCTTGTATGAGGATTCCCTGGATCATAGACGACCTATTCCATATCCTCATCCCACTCTAAAATCGGGGCATTGAAATCCAAATCATCATGCTGCGGATTCGTTAAAACAGCAACCGCTTTTGGAGCTAAAATAAATACGTTATCTGCAATTTTATTAATTGATCCATCCAATGCAAACAAAGCTCCGCTTAAAAAATCAAATATTTTTCGACCATTTTCATAATCTGTATTCTTTAAATTTAAAACTACGGTTTTATTATTTCGGATTTTATTACAAATACTTGGAGCATCTTTGAAAACTTCAGGTTCCAGCACTAAAACTTCTGGACCATCGTCAAGGGATAATTCATTTCTTCTTGAAGGTGCTGTCTTCTTTGCTTTTGGCGCACTGAAGGCACTTTTTGTATCTTCGACGTCGTCGTCATACACATCTTCTTCATAAATTTCGTCATAACCATCCTCATTGTCCACTTCCATGCCAAAAACCTTAATTATTTTATCCTTAAATTTTTCTGCTGCCATTGTTTATCTCCTAACTAACTAAATATTTTGCGTCCAACTCTTATCATATTGGAACCTTCTTCTATTGCAATGGTATAATCATCAGTCATACCCATGGACAGATAATTCATTTGAATAATCTCATCCACAGATTCCTCTTTTATTCTATCATAAATTTTTTTTAATTCCACAAAAATCTCGCGAATTTTATCATTATTTTGGGTTAACGGACCCATAGCCATCAGTCCTTTTACTCTGACAAACTGATATCCAGACAAAGCTTCTAAAATAGCATTAAGATCTTCTAAAAGAATTCCTGATTTGCTACCTTCCCTGGCCAAATTTAATTGGAGCAGCACATCGGTAATGACCCCCTGCTTCTTGCTTTCGCGTTCAAGCACCTCAATCAATTCAATCGAATCAACAGAGTGAATCAGAAACGTCTTTCCAATGATATATTTTACTTTGTTTTTTTGCAGATGTCCGATAAAATGCCATCGGGGCCGATCCCCTAAAACCTCATATTTTTTAAGAAAATCCTGTACCTTACTTTCGCCGAGATCATTGACTCCAGCGTCCAGCACCGCTCTGGTATCTTCTAAATTCTGATATTTCGAAACTGCTACCAGCGTAACCCGATCTGGTATTTCTGATTTTATTCGATTAATGTTTTCTGAAATCACTGTTTTTCACATCCTTAAGGATAAATACTGATGCGCATCCCGCTGCTTAAATTTGGATTATCCGCCGTCTTTAAGACTGCATTACCATTATTATATTTTTCGACTATTACCGGTAATGAATCGCTGAAATAGCCCTTTGTTACAGTGTCAATCATTGTTTCTTCATCGATTTTATAAACAGCACTTTTGGGAATCTCGTAGGCACTGTAGTCCTGAATATAAATGTCCGATTTACCAATGACCACTTCGGAAAAATCATTGACATAATCTTTTAGCATCAACACGATGATTTTTTGATTGCCTTCATCTACAACATCCACAAAATACCCCGAATAAACTTTTTCTTCATATTCAAATCGGAGCTTGGGAAAATAGTAAAGTTGATCAACCCGTTTAATTAAGAACTCAAAATAGTTTTGATTTATTCCACTGTCAGCCGTACCCATTAATTCAGTTTTAAGGGTAATAACCTCATCTTGTCCCATAATCGTCATGTCGCTGGGCATTGAAAAGGCCACATAAATATGATCATTATTGACAACCTTTAAGAGCCCTGCCGATTCCTGATCGACTTTACTGGCGGTCTTTAAAAATGTTGTATTAATGTATGGAAGCATACTTTCACTCAAGGCTTTTTCAACTGGCTGAATAGATGTGTATACATATCCGCTTGAAAGCAGTCCTAATTCATTCAGCGCAATATTTCTGGCCTCACCGCCTAGCAATCCTACCAGTGTTTGTCGTTTTTGTTGAAGGGCTGCTAAATCAAGACCCATATATTGAACCGATTCAATTAAGAAACTCTTGCGTTCCCGTTCAGTTTCACCGATTTGGTTGGTAATACTTGAAATGCCCTGATAGTTGCTGACTATATCACCCACAATCCGACTCCAGTTGTTATAATACTCTTCTTTGATAATCGTGTCGATTACTGAAATTTGTTCGTTTAAATAGTCAGTATTGACAATCTTCGGAGTATTTGTCAGCGGTTTGTACCCATTAGCTTTTTCGCCTTCCAGCAGCGACAGATCATCAGCCTGGAAATCATCGATGATCCGATAATCGATATCTTTAAAAAAATACATCTCAGTTTTGTATGATTCGGTATATTCTTTTTTTTCGAGCAGCATGCTCATATTACCTCGATAACTCGAAATAAAAATTATTGCTACAATAAAAAAAAAACGATGCCAACAACAATTTTTCTCATGGTCTGAGTGAGAGGATTTGAACCTCCGGCCTCTTGACCCCCAGTCAAGCGCGCTACCAAGCTGCGCTACACCCAGACAGTAAATATATTATAATGATAAATGAAGGATTAATCAAGCTTTTTTTTATTTAATTCATTTAAACACATTAAAATATATAAATATTTAAGGGTACCTGCGTCAAAAACCCGCAGATACCACCTATTATTTAATTTCCCATTCGTTTTTCCATGGGTGTGGCAATGGTTTCCGCTTTCTCTACGACAGCGATGATTACCGGTTGATACTTGCTGTTAAATCGACCCTGCCGATCGAAATACCGGATTACCAGATAAGCAACTGCAGTCAGTGCAATACCTGTTAAAAACGAAGTTAGAACCTGATCCCATCCAATGTTTAACGCTCCAACCAGATAATATACGACACAGCTTCCAAGAATAAAAGCCAGCAACGGTATGCCGTACATGATAAATGCGGCCACAAAGACATTGGCAAATTGCATCTCGACCTCAACAGTTTCGCCGCTTTTTGCATTGACTGAATTTTTTGCCGTTGTCATCATAACCGATTGGTCTTTACTAACATGACATGCTCCGCAATCACCGCAAGCTGAATTGCGTTTGATCTCAACTTCCGCGTTATTTCCCCGAAGCGCTTTAATCGTTCCTATTTCTTTCATTACAATTCATCCACAGATATGCCCAAATCGATGAGTTGATCCAAACTCGCACTGGCTGGCGCATCCATCATCAGACAGCCATGGTTTTGAGTTTTCGGGAAGGCAATGACATCACGAATATTATCATTATCCGTCAGCAACATCACCAGACGATCTAAGCCAAAGGCCAGACCACCGTGAGGTGGGGTTCCATATTTAAGGGCTTCCAGTAAAAATCCAAACTGCTCCCAGGCTGATTCCTGGGTAAAGCCTAGAGCCGTGAATACTTTTTCCTGGATATCCTGGTTGTGGATACGAATGCTTCCACCACCGAGTTCAACACCGTTGACAACCATATCATATGCGTCTGCCCGGACTTTTAACAGATCGGTTTCCAGATATTGTAAGTCTTCTGCAAGCGGCATCGTAAATGGATGATGTTTTGCCGTATAACGACCGGCTTCCGGATCATACTCCAGTAACGGAAAATCTGTTACCCAGAGGAAATTGAATTGGCCGTTTAAATCGTATTCCAATTTACGTGCCAATTCCAATCGCAATTGACCCAAAGCATTACAAACTATTTCATTGGTATCGGCGATAATGAAGATTAAATCCCCTGGTTGGGCATCAGTTTTTTCAAAAATTGCTGCTTTTTCTGCTTCTGAAATGAATTTCAGGATTGGCGATTTCATCTCCTCTTCGGAAACATCGATCCAGGCTAAACCTTTGGCCTTATAGATCTTAGCAAAATTCTCCAGACCTTTAATACCTTTTTTGCTTAATTTATCTTGAGCGCCTTTGGCATTGATGGCACGAACACTACCACCTTTTTTAACCGCACCAGAAAAGACTTTGAATTCCGAATTTTCGACGATTTCTGACAAATCAATCAATTTTAAACCAAATCGGGTATCTGGTTTATCTGATCCGTATTGATCCATCGCTTCTTGGTAAGTCATTCTTGCCATTGGTATTTGGACTTCTACCCCTTTTACTTCCTTCATGATTTTCGCTATCATTTCTTCGTTAATGGCAATAATATCGTCTTTATCAATAAAAGACATTTCCATATCAATTTGGGTAAATTCCGGCTGACGATCCTGTCTTAAATCTTCATCACGGAAGCATTTGGCAATCTGATAATAACGGTCAACTCCTGAGATCATGAGAATCTGTTTGTATAGCTGGGGTGACTGGGGCAATCCAAAGAATTTTCCTTTTTGTACCCGGGATGGGACCAGAAAATCTCGGGCTCCTTCTGGGGTTGGTTTCGCCAGCATCGGTGTTTCAACTTCTAAAAAGCCTTTTTCATTCAGAAAGTTTCTGGCGATCGCTGCGGCCTGATGGCGGGTTCGTAGAATTTTCTGATATTTTGGTTTTCTCAGATCGAGGTACCGATATTTTAGTCGCACCGCTTCGTTGGTCTGATCGTTATCTTCAATATAAATCGGTGGTGTTTCCGACGAATCCAAGATTTTTAATTCGATAATCTCAACTTCAATTTCTCCAGTTGGAATATTTTTGTTGACATTTTCAGGACTTCGTAAAACAACTTTTCCTTTAACCGACAAGACATATTCATTTCTGACCTTTTCCGCAATCTCAAAAGCTTCCGGTCGTTCTTCATTAACAACCAGCTGAATTTTTCCGGAACGGTCTCTTAAATCAATAAAAAGCACCCCGCCAAGATTTCGACGATTATCTGCCCAGCCAGCAAGTTCTACTACCTGACCAACGTTACTTGCTTGTAATTCTCCACACATGGTATTTCTATAATAAGTATTCATTCTACCTCCGATGTATATAGTAATATATTTTATCTTCTTAACCTTTATATTATAATGAAGATGTTGGGATGATGTCAAGTGAGAAAAATCGCAATCCGTCTTAAGGATATCTTTTTTACAAGCATTATTTCTCAAAATAGCCATTTGAAAATAAAATTCAATTGAACCGTTTCTTTAGGAAGTAATCCTGATGTTGATTGTAAAATATTCTCGGGTGGGAATATGATCTTAACTTCAATCCAGCTTAAATATGCAAGCCAGCTTTCGGGTGTTTTTTAGCTACAGTTTGATTTTCAAGCTTACCCGGTTGATACTATTCTGCTGTTTTTTGTTCATCAAACCGTTTTTTTTTTCGCCGGGTTTCTTTTGATTTGCGTCACTAGGATTACCTTTTCTTTGCTATGCACCTACTCTTGATAGAGACTTTCTACCCGTTAGATTCGACCATTCCGAACGCAAAAGAGAAAGCAGCAACTGTTTTTTAACTATTTTTTCTTACTTTTTCCAGATTGATACTAATGCCAGATATTAAATTCTAGCGTACATTCCTGTGTTTCAAGGGATACACAAGTGATGAATCTAATCTTTGCTGGTTTTGACAAGCCCAAAGGGGTCTATTTCAAGCATCTTTCCTTCATAATGATTTATCATTTTATTGCAACTTCTGACTATCCAAGCGGCATCAGAAATATAGACCGGGTAGGCATGTTCTTTCATAAGAGTATTTTGGTAATTCAAAATATAGGTCTTCACCCGAACCTCGTCTTCCATCATCGCTCCAGCGTAGGCTAACAAGGGCCAGTAAAAACTGGCATCATCGTTTTTGAAGTGACCAAAGTTCTGCCAATCGTATTGATTAGAAAATTTTGCATATAAAAATTTTGCCTGTTCGTCTTCAATACTGTCAATTTCATAAATAATCGGAAACAATTGGAGCACTGCATCCGGATAAAACTGATCCCAGCCTTTAAATGTGATTACTTGACTATTGTTGTTTAACCCAACCTCATACCGCTGTTTACTATCATTCCAAAGCAATTCATCAATTTGAATTGTATTCTTTGTCAACAAATCCTCTAAATCATTTTTTAATTCAAGCGCTTCTTCATAATTCTGTGTATCTTTTTGCGATTCATTCAGATACACTTTTTCCAATAAAAAGATGGCATCCTTCAGACCCATATTTACTTCTGTATTATCCATTAAGTACTTAATGGGATATCCGTCTTTTACAATTGACAATCCATCTTCATCAATCGTCCCTGCCATTGCCCTGATTATCCTGAATATATCATTCCTATTCTTGATTAAATAATTCTCGTCTCCGGTCTTCTCATAATATTCCCCTAAAAGCATGATAAACGTAGCTGCATAGGAATCCATTGAATCATAAGATCCTTCTGAAATCTCTTCAATCACAACTCCATCCTTTACAATAATGGTATAATCGTAAATCGTACCATCTACCCCATATAAATCATCATTGGCTGTGTTAAGATGTTTTAAGTGCCAATCCATATAGGCAATCACCTCATCTAGGTATGATTCTTCCGTGATATCACTTAATAAAGCGATGGCAGCGTTATCCGAAAAATAAGGAACAATGTTGGCGGTACCATTGGTTTCTTTACAAAAAGGAAATGCGCCGTTGGATAATTCCATCTGTGCAATCCATTCCTGCTCATGACGGCCAATCTTCTGATAAAAGTCTATTTCTTCCTGATACTCAATTTTCAATTCTCTTATCTCAAAATACCTATTGATCATGAAAAAAGCAACGATTCCAATGATCAATACACTACCCAATGCGATAAGTCCAGACCATATGGTATTTTTTTTTATTCCTGACTTTTTCCAGCCCATTGTTTTCTACCACTTCCCTTTTTATGCACGCCTAATTTATAACATTATCATATAAATTAACAAGGTGATTATCTAAATATAAAAGCCGATTATTTATCGTGTCTTTTAACATATTAACAGCATCTTCGTAACTTCTCGGATCCCGTGAATTTCCTTCTAAATCACTACTCAATAGTTTTTGGTTAAATGTATACCCCCATACTTCAAAGTTTCGTTCAACAGCGTCGCCTAAAAAA
>PGZR01000124.1 GCA_002841405.1 Firmicutes bacterium HGW-Firmicutes-4
ACGTTTTTTATGGTTGCTGCCAAGTAGGCATCTTGATTTACCTTTCTCAGTGATCCAACGTTGGATCCATAGGCACATTTCATAAACTCACCTTATCCTTATATCTTTTTTTTCGAAGCTGACCACATGCGGCGTCAATATCTCTACCCATTTTGCGTCTCATTGTTACATTTACTCCGTTCTTTTCCAATACGCCTAGAATATAACTTAAACGGGGGCTCTCTTTATAAGGGGTTTCCTGGACTTCATTCAAGCCAATGAGATTCAAATGGTTTTGACTTCCTTTTAAAAGTTTGATCAACCCGGTTATATCTTCGTCACGATCATTATAACCATCAATTAGTGCGTATTCATAGGTAATCCGTCTGCCTGTCTTTTTAAAATAAGCTCTACAGGCTTCCATCAACGGCTCAAAATCATAGCGGTTTGCAATCGGCATTAATTGTTTTCTGCGTTCTGCAAAAACCGAATGCAGCGATATGGCAAGGTTAATCTGGAGATTTTCTTCAGCTAACGCTTCAATTCCCGGGATGATTCCGCAGGTGGAAAGACTGATTTTTCGCTGACCAATTCCAAAGCCCGTATTAGCGATACGAATAAATTTGATCACAGCATCATAATTCTCAAGGGGTTCGCCGATTCCCATAATCACGACATTAGAGATTCGCAGATTTTCATCTTTTTCCGCTAAATATATTTGAGCCAATATTTCTCCGGCGGTTAAATCTCTTATTTTTCCGCCTCTTGTAGAGGCGCAGAATTTACACCCCATATTACATCCAACCTGTGTTGACACACACAACGAAGCGCCATGTTCGTAGTGCATTAACACAGCTTCAATGTATTGACCATCTAATTTTTCTCTTAAAGCACTGGAAAAATTGGTCATTTCACTGAAATTTTCACATCTTTTCTGGTACAGCCATTGATACAACTGTTTCCCACGATACTTGGCCTCGCCAAGCTCGGTCATGAGTGCTTCACATGCATTGATGTCTTTGCCAAAAATATTTTCCTTCATGTTTTACTCCTATACTATCAGAGAAGCATTACACTTAACGGGATGCTTTACATAGATTGATATATTATATCAAAATAATTGATCGAATTCAATTTTTTCAAAATTCTTTTTTCTCTGTTTTATGCGGATATCTTTTTTAGTCATGATTTATAAAATTTCTTCAATCGCTGACCAGGCTTTGTTATTTTTTTAATAAGCACATAAAAAAACTGTCACAACCATCCATTAATGGGCTGGTATAGGTATAGTCATTGCCATTTTGATCGGGAATGATTTGCAACTGGGGAAATTTAGCCAGCAGTTTACTGATCTGGTTCTCATTTTCATCTTTATTGATGGTGCAGGTTGAGTAAAGCAGTTCACCTCCGGGTTTTAAATACCGGACGGCATTTTCAAGCAGGGTCGCCTGAATTTTCACCAGTGCCTTGCGGCCTTCTTTGGTACTGTGATATTTTATCTCAGGTTTTCTTCTAATTACACCAAGACCTGTACAGGGAGCATCCAATAGAATTTTATCAAATGAGGCTTCATCAGCCAACGAAAAATCACAACCATCCTGATCTTCAAGAATTATATTGGTGCATTTCAGCCGCTGCATGCTCTGTTCAATCAGTTTCAGCCGATTGGCGTAAACATCCCGGCCAATGATCTGACCCTGATTCTCCATCATCTGACTAAGATAGGTTGTTTTTCCACCAGGTGCCGCACACATGTCCAAAACCCGGTCTCCCAGCTTAGGATTCAGCCGTTCAACCGTCAGCATGGCGGCCTGATCCTGGATCAGAAAATGACCTTCTCTGTACAAATGAGAATTCTCAATGTTGCTTTCAAAAATCCCCAGGTTTGTCAGATGGATGGCATTAGGCGACAGATTTCCAGATATTGCTTCGACCCCGGCATCCTGAAAATCTTGAATTAATTGATCTTTTGACGTTTTTAAGGTATTACAGCGCACCGTAAATAAAGGTTTTTCATTAAGCAGTGGAATGATCGACTCCGCCCTTTCAACCCCATAAACTTCATAATATTTATGGACTATCCACAACGGCACTGAATAGCGGATGGATAAAGCTTCCTTTTCATTGTCCCAGTTTTCAAACTTGAATTCTTTTCCATCTTTTTCGATTTTTCGCATAATGTTCCGCACTACGCCGTTGATGAACCCTTTAGCCTGGGGCTGAATTTCGGCTGCCAAATTGACAGCTTCGTTGACAATGGCATAGTTGGGAATTTTATCCAAAAAATAGAGTTGATAAATGGCGATCCTCAATATTTCACTGACCTCTTTGTGTAATTTATTGACCGGTCGGCTACTTTGCTGTTTAATTAGATAATCCAGATAAATCTGATTCTGAAGGCAACCATAAACAATATTTAAATAAAGCCGACGGTCTTCATCTTTAATGGGAAAACGTTGTAAGGTTCGTTTAATTTCCAAATTGGAGTAGGCCCCATCATAATCAATTTTCAGTAGTGTTTCCAACGCAAGTTTTCGAATATTCATCAATCTCTCGAACCTCTTAATATCACTAATCTGATCAGCGTTAATAAAGACATCAGCGCTGCGGCGACATAGGTAAGAGCAGCTGCCCTTAATACTTTTTTTACCCCAACTTCTTCGCCAGGCTGTAGGAGATTGTTATCAACAAGTGCCGTAATAGCACGCTTACTGGCATTAAATTCCACCGGTAAGGTAATCACTGTAAAGAAAAGACTAAATGAAAACAGGATGATTCCTAGATTCATAAACAACGTTCCCCAGCCAGAAGCTTGCCCGAAAAAAAGTCCGACAAAGAAAATAGGCCAGGCTAAATTTGAGGCAAAACCGGTTATGGGCACAATAAAACCCCTAAACCGCAGTGGCCAATAGCCTTCTTTGTCCTGAATGGCATGGCCAGTTTCATGGGCTGCAATACCAACTGCTGCCACACTGGCTTGTTGTCCAACACCAGAAGATAAACGCATGATTTTATTCCGGGGATCGTAGTGATCAGTCAGATTGCCAGCTACAGTTTCGATACCAATGGCATTCAACCCATTAGCATTTAATAATCGCCGAGCCGCATCCGCCCCAGTCATTCCATTTTTAGTCGGAACCTTACTATATGCTTTATAGGCGCTGCTCACCTGGTGCTGTGCATAGGCGGCAAAAATGATTCCCGGAACAAGTATCAACATCGTCCAATAATATTCTAAAAAAAACATTGCATTTCCCCCTTAATTTTCTAAATTTTAGCATAATTACCTAAAGAACTGCTTAGACTAGTTTAAAATAGTTCCAATTTCCAGTTTTCTACCACGTAAAAAAACAGTGGCATCCATCCGCTTTTTACCTGGTGCTTGAACCGATCCAATTTTAAGGGCGCCGTCCTGGGTTTTAACCAATAGACCATCCTGATCATTGGCGATAAGAATGGTTCCGGGTTTCTCCTGGCCTTCCCAGGTCATGGTTTCCGGGTGAAAGCACTTAATTTTTTCATTTTGATATATAACATAGGCCCCTGGTGCCGGATCCGTTCCATTAATCAAATACAGTATCTCGCGGCTGGTTGTGGTCCAATTGATATGGCCGGTATCCTTCAGTATCTTCTCTGCATAGGTGGCTAAAAAATCATTTTGAGGAACTGGTTTTAGCGATCTCTTCACTACCTTTTTCAGGGTTTCAATTAATAGACATCCACCTAAAACAGATAACTCCCGGTAAAGACTCTGAAAAGTTGTGGCCTCGGTAATCGGACATTCTGCCTTTGACAACATATCGCCGGTGTCCATCCCTTCGCCCATCTGCATAATGGTTACCCCAGTTTTTGCTTTTCCATCAATGATAGCCCGTTGAATCGGCGCTGCGCCCCGATACTCCGGTAATAGCGAGCCATGGATGTTTAATGCCCCAAAGGTTGGTATTTCTAAAATTTCTTTAGACAAGATCTGTCCATACGCCGCGACGATAAAGATATCCGCGTGGAAACTCTTCAATTGCTCAACAAATAGGGGATCCTTAATTTTTTCTGGCTGCAATACAGTGATACCCAGTTCTAAAGCTTTGGCTTTTAACGGCAGTATCTCAACCTTGTTCCCTCTCTTATTGGGTCGATCTGGCTGGCAGATTGCTGCGACAATCTCAAATTCGGCTGCCACCAGGTTTTCCAGGGCAGGAACACCGAAATCCGTTGTTCCCATAAATATCACTTTTATTTTTTTCATTTTTCAACACGATCAATAAATAAGATCCCATCCAAATGGTCAAGCTCATGACAAACAGCACGCGCCAGCAAATCCGAACAGAAAAGTTGAAAAACCGTGCCATCTAGATCGGTCGCTTCTACCACTAAGGATTCTGGTCGTTTAACCAAACCCGACTGTTCCGGAAGACTGAGGCAAGCCTCTTCATCTTCTTCTTCACCTTCGGTAGAAATAATGGTGGGATTAATAAAGGTCATCGGTCCGTCACCAACGTCGATCACAAACAAACGTTTTAGAATACCAACCTGTGGAGCCGCTAAACCGACACCCTCGGCTTTATTCATGGTTTCCACCATATCATCATTTAATATTTTTATTTTTTCATCTATTTCCTCGATAACCCGAGATTTTTTTCTTAGAATTGGGTCTTCATCGATTCTAATTTGTCGAATTGCCATTTTATCCTCCTGTTTCGTTATCATTTCTGCATTCATTTATAAATTTATTTGAATCGAAACTTTTGATTTCAATTCTTCTATTATACCAAGCCTAATGATTTTTGGCATTAAATTTTGAAAAACAGTTGGCTCAGGGGCCTTTAATACAATTTGATAGGTGATGTTCCCACCTCTTGTCACACCAATTCGCACTGGTTTGTAAACAGCATGTTCCATTCCGTATTCTTTTAATTCTTCTTTCATCGTAACATAAAGTCGGAACGCGTCGTTTTCAGCTTCCTTGTCGATCTTTTGAAAAACACCGAAACTGACCATGTTGACAATCGGCGGGTATTTCATCAATTCTCGATAGCGAATTTCGCCCCGGTAAAACTCCTGAAAACGTTCGTTTTTAATTGAATAAATTGTTTCATTCTCTGGTTCATGGGTTTGAATCAATCCTTTTGTCGTATTATCCATCGCTTTTTCAAAAAAACGGCTGTAAGTCTGGTAAACTGTTTCCGAGGCCTGATAGTTGCCCTGATTAAGATCCCGATCAATCAGAACGGCTGCTGCAACCCCAACATTGGTTAAATTAAAATGCTTGATGATAACATGGGTTCCGATTAAGATGTCAATTTCTCCACTGGCAATGGCCTTGTTCATTTTTTTTATTTCTGTTCGTTTCATATTTCCTTGAACAGTACCGATTCGGATACCAGGAAAAACCTTTCTGAGAAATTCTTCCAATTGATCGATACCGAATCCCATGTGTCTGATTTTATCGCTGCCACAATTCGGGCATCGTGGCGGCACTGCCACTCTATATCCACAATAATGACAATGCAGGGAATGATCATGATTGAAGTATTTTAAAGAGACCCCACAGTGGGGGCATTTTTCAATATGACCGCAGTTGCGGCATAATACACTATTGGCATAACCCTTATTATTAATAAACAATACACTCATGCGTTTATGTTCAAAGCCGGTTTGTATATATTTAAGCAAAACTCGACTTAATATGCCCATATTTCCTGCGTGCATTTCTTTTTGCATATCGATGATCTCGATCCCGTGACGGAGTTTGGGTTCTTCGCCGATTTGGATCATTGCCATCGCTTTTTTTTCGATTTGGTACCAGGTGGTAATTCGGGGCGTGTCATCTGCGATGATATAAGCTGCTCCCATTATTTCACTTGCTTTTTTGGCGATATCGGTGATATGAAACCGGGGTGTTGAAATACTGATGTGAGACGAATCATGTTCGTCATCAATGATGATCAGACCCAGACTTTTAAATGGTAAGAACAACGCTGATCGTACCCCAATCACAACTTTTAATTCCCCAGTTTGAACCCGCCGATATAATTCTGCTCGTTGTTTTTGGGTGAGTCGGCCATGATAGATACCAACCTGATTACCAAAGTATTTGTAAAACATTTCCATGCGCTGAAATGTCATATTGACTTCAGGAAAGATAATAACGGCAGATTTATTAGATTTTAACTGATCTTCGATGGCCTTAAAAAACAGCCGATATTTACTGGCCCCATCAAAAACATGAAAAAAAACACCCGGCTTCACTTTCGTTAATTCCTGGTACTGGTTGTAACTTTGCTGTTCTCGATTAGTTAAAATCACTGACTGGTCTTTCTCTGCTACTTCGGCCTGATTAAGTCGCATTGCTTGAGATAACGTATTGTATTTAACAACATAGTCTTTTTCAATTAACGGGTTTAAGCTTTTTTCAAATTGTGTCAATACCATTTTTAGATCTCCTGCTGTCATATCATGATGAAGCAGGGAGTCCATTAGCTCACGCTGTTTTTTTCCTATTTTTTTATCCCTGCCAAGGGCTTTCCGACCAGTATCGGTTAGGTGATAGCTTGTTTCAGTCGAACCAGCTACCCCATTTGGTTCACTGAGGATTTTCCAGCACTTTTTAGCACAAACTACTTTTTTTTCAACGAGAGCAGTTAAAATTGCACGATCTTCAGGTTTTACTTTTTTTATCAGCTGAGCGTTTTTATCTTCAGTAAAATAATGTTCAACAAACCAGTTCTCTCTTAGATCCAGATCAAAGCTAGCCTGGTTTTTGAAATAACAGATCTCCTGTTTGATTTGAACCGACATCGTAAAATAAGAGAGGGCTTCATAAAATAAAGAACAATAGGCGGTCTTCATCCAAAGACACAATTCTATTTGTTCTTTATTTAAAATTGGCTGACTATCAATATTTTCAATAATTTCTTTGATTCTGCCCGAATAATCAGTTGTTTCTTTAATTCGAATAATAAAACCTTCAACCCGCCGATTTCCGAACCCAAATGATACAACCACGCGCATCCCCACTTCAACAATCGATTCCAGCTGCTGCGGAATTCGATAGTCATAGGCGTGATCGATACGTTTGTTCGTCTGGTTTAAAAAAACTTCGGCAATTTTCACGGTGCTAGTCCTATTCTGTTATCGATAATATCTCTTCAGTTTCGTCACTGCTAAATATACCCGGATCAGATTCTTTGACCGCTTCGTGATATTGATCAGCCTCTGGTTCATGGACTTTATGAACACAGTGGATCATATCTTCGGCAATTTCGTTAGTCGCAATCGTTACCGGATTATCAATTTTAATTTTTACCAGTGGCTCATCACCATCCACTATTTCTCTTGCCCGTTTTGCTGTTGCCAGGACCAGAGAATATTTATTTTCTGCTTTAATAATCAAATCATTTAATGCTGGATATCGCATTGTTACCTCCCAAGTATATCTTCAATTTTATTTTTCAGTCGTTCGGTTCGGCATTTTTCAGCCGTGATGATGCTTTGAACCCGCTGAGCCGCGTCGTCCAGATCATCGTTGATGACAATATAACTATAATCATCGGCATTTTTCATTTCTTCATAGGCGCAATTTAACCGTATTTCCATTTGTTCTTTGCTTTCGGTTCCCCGTTCTTCAATCCGCCGTCGCAGTTCCTGCATGGACGGTGGAACGATAAAAATATAAATCCCTTCTTTGTAATTAGTTCTAACTTTAGCGGCACCCTGGATATCAATTTCCAGGATAACATCAAAACCGGATTCTAATAAATCTTCCACGTAATCTTTAGGGGTTCCATAATAGTTTTCATAGACTGTTGCATATTCCAGATATTGTCCTTGTTTAATCCTGTCTTCAAAACTTTCTTTAGAAATATAAAAATATTCTCGACCATGCTTTTCACTGTTTCTTGGCTGACGTGTTGTTTCAGAAATTGACAGTCGCAGATCTGGATTTTTTCGGCAGATAATCTTACATACACTTCCCTTGCCGGCACAGGACGGGCCTGATATAACAATGAGAATACCTTTTTCGCGTTCAAAAAAAGCTTCAGTTAATTGTTCTTCTTTTAATTCCTTATTTACTACTGGACAATCACTCATAGACTTATTTAACACCCCTACTCAATATTTTG
>PGZR01000125.1 GCA_002841405.1 Firmicutes bacterium HGW-Firmicutes-4
ATCTTTATCAACATCATTATGGCGGTGCTGTTATCCTTCTCAATTATCATTCTGGCGATTGCCGCCATCGTCATCAAGTTTTCCACCACCACCCACATTGAAAATAATATTAAAAATATCGGTACCCTGGAAGCCATGGGCTATACAACCCGGCAGATCCTTGGTTCGATTCTGGTGGAATATCTGCTGATGACCGCCGTTGGATTTATGGTGGGGCTGGCCGCCGCCCTGCTGATTTCGCCGGTGATTACCAATGTGGTGTCATCGTCAATCGGGCTGCGTTGGGCCACCGGACTTTATCCCCAGGCAGTGCTGGCAAGTCTGGGCGTGATTACAATGGCAGTATTGGGAATTTCCTATTTCAGTGCCGCTAAAATCAAAAAAATCACCCCCTTAACAGCCCTGCGTAGCGGTATCGAGACCCATCATTTTGGGAAAAACCGCATCCCGCTGGATCAGACCAGGCTGAGCCTTAATACGGCCATGGGTTTTAAGTCACTGATTTTTAATAAACGGCAGAATCTCATTGCCGGGCTGATCATCATGCTGCTGAGTCTGGTAACCGTCTTTGCGCTGGCGTCCTACTATAATTTTTCAGTCGACAAAACTGCCATGATCAAATTAATTGGACTGGAAACTGCCGAAGTTCAAGTGACGGCATTGGCGGATGAAGCGAAGATGTTCGAAGAAATTGCTGCGATGCCGGGGGTTGAAGATACCATCAGGCTCAATTCTTTTGATGGCATGATTAAATTTAAAGACAAGGAAAGCAGTGCCAATACCCGGATAACTGAGGATTACAGCCGTTTGAAAGTCAACACCTGCGTGAAGGGCCGGATGCCGGTACATGATAACGAGATCGCCATCACCAGCATTGTACTTAATAATCTGGGCGCCCAAATGGGGGATACGGTGTCGATCGACTATAACGGCACAACCCGGGAATTCCTGGTAGTGGGAGTTACCCAGCAATTTAATATGCTGGGCCGAGGTGCCGCCATTACTACTGCTGGAATGAAAAAACTGGTACCGACTTATCAGGAACAAAATCTGATGGTTTATCTGGCCGAGGGTCAGGATACCGAAATGTTTGTCACCAGAATAAACAATCAATACGGAACTGAGAAACTACAAACCAACAGCTATTTTGCGTCCATCGAAATGATGCTGGATTCGTTTGAAGCGTCGATACAAACTGTCGTGACCGGCTGTCTGGGGATTATTGCCGTGATTATTGTGTTCGTTCTATTTCTGGTGATCCGGGTGCGGATCTTGCGGGAGCGAACCCGATTGGGGGTGTCTAAAGCCCTTGGTTTTACCGCTAATCAACTGATCGGGCAGATCTTAATCAGCGAGATGCCGGTTGTCATCGGGGCTGCGGTGGTCGGGTCTATCGCTGGCTATTTTGCCACCAATCCAATGCTGGCCCTGATGCTGGCGGCCAATGGGATCCTGAACTGCGATTTTTATGTCGAGCCCAGCCTGGTAATGCTCACCGCCATCGGAATCAGTCTGCTGGGGCTGGCAACCGTGCTGATTGTTGCCGGCAAGATCAGGAAAATCAGCCCCTGCAAGATGTTTGAAGAAGGGGTGGATTAAGACTGATGATGGAGCTCGGAAACAGCGAGCGGCAGAAAATAGCTGGCTGCGCCGGAACTGTTCTCAAGAGAAGCATGATCCACTATTGAAAAAAGGTGACGCAACTGGTATGATGAGAAAAATGCACGTTCAGGATCAGGCGGTATCAGGACAAGCCGGATTAGAACAGAGAGGATTGAGACTCATGCCATTTGAAATTATCCGAAACGATATTACTAAAATGACGGTGGACATTATTGTCAATGCGGCCAACACCGGTTTGAAAATGGGGGGCGGCGTCTGCGGGGCGATCTTTGCCGCCGCCGGGGCCGAGGCGCTCCAGACCGAGTGCGACCAGATTGGCGGTTGCCCAGTGGGTGAGGCGGTGATCACCGACGGTTACCAGTTACCGGCGAAAAGCATCATTCACACCGTTGGGCCGGTCTGGCAGGGCGGTGGTGCCAACGAGGCCAGGCTGCTGCACCGGGCCTATACCAGTTCCCTGCAGCTGGCCCTGAAACAGGATTGTAAGAGCATCGCTTTTCCCCTGATATCGTCGGGGATCTATGGTTATCCCAAGGATCAGGCCTTGAAGATTGCAGTGGCAGCGATTTCGGAATTTTTACTGGAACATGAGATGCTGGTTTATCTGGTTGTTTTTGATAAAAAGGCCTTTGCCTTTAGCGAAAAACTGTTTGCAGATATCAATAAATATATCGATGACCACTATGTGGATGAACATCCGGTTTATGAACGAAATATTGAATTTGAACCGGATCTACCCAAATATAATCGGGTTCGGATGACCATTCCGCAAGAAAAGCTGGCCGAAAGCCAGCCTTTAATGCCGGCCCCGGCGGTGCCGGTCAAAAGAAGTCTGGAAGATGTGCTGGGGCAATTGGATGATTCGTTTTCAGAAATGCTGCTGCGGCTGATTGATGAAAAGGGCATGACCGATGTAGAGACCTATAAAAAAGCCAACATTGACCGGAAACTGTTTTCGAAGATCCGCAGCAAAAAAGATTACAATCCCAGCAAGGCCACGGCGATTGCCTTTGCCATCGCCTTGGAACTGAACCTCGACGAGACCCATGATCTGCTGGGGCGGGCTGGCTATACCCTGTCCCACAGCAACGAGTTTGATTTGATTATTGAGTATTTTATCAATGGGGAAAACTACAATATCTATGAAATCAACGAAGCCTTGTTTGCCTTTGACCAGGCTCTGTTGGGGGCCTGATTGTCGTTTTGAAAGCGACCAACGGCCCGACCAATCGTGTTATCCTTTGGTTATCAAAGAAACGGAGGATAATATAATGAATACGAACGAAAGCAAAACAACTAAAACGGAACTGGTCTTTATTCTGGATAAAAGCGGCTCAATGTCAGGTCTGGAAAGCGATACCATCGGTGGTTATAACGCCATGCTTAAAAAACAGCAACAAGCTTCCGGAGCAGCCCGGGTCACAACCGTGCTTTTTGATGATGTTTATGAGGTGCTTCATGACCGGATTGATATTCAGGGCGTTGCCCCGATTACCGAAGACGAATATTATGTCGGCGGCTGCACTGCCCTGCTGGATGCAATCGGAAAAACCATCCACAAGATTGCCAACGCCCAGCGCTACACCCAGCCGGAACATCGGTCAGATCAGGTTATTTTTGTGATCACCACCGATGGGCTGGAAAACGCCAGCCGGGAATATTCCTATGAAAAGATCAAGGAGCTGATTGAACGGGAGAAAAACCAGTACCAGTGGGAATTCATTTTTCTGGGGGCCAATATCGATGCCATCGAAACCGCCGCCCGATTTGGGATCAGTGCTGATCGAGCCGCTAATTATCATGCAGATGGTCAGGGAACCCAACTGAACTATCGGGTGGTCAGCGAGGTGGTCAGTGAAATGCGGGCCTGCAAGCCGATTCCGGCCAACTGGAAGGCTGAAATTGATGAGGATTTCAAACGACGGGGAAAAAAATAGAAGCGGGAGATAGTAAGAAGCAAATATGAACAGATATGTCAGTCTTATCAATGAAACTGTTGATTATATTGAAAAAAACATCACCCAAGCCCTTACACTGGAAGAGCTGGCGGAACATTTCTATGTCTCGGGCTTTCACTTCAATCGTATATTTAAGACGGTGGTTGGGATCAGTTTAAAGCAATACATCTTGGGTCGTAAACTAACCCAGTCATTGGAACGGCTGGGTCATAGGGATGCAGCCGTGATCGATGTCGCTTATGACTTTGGCTTTGAATACCCAGAGGTATATAGTCGGGCTTTTAAAAAGCAGTTTGGGATCTCACCTTCTGTTTATAAAAAAGAAAAAAGCGCCGCCGCCCGGGTGGAAAAAATCGCTGTTGTGGAACGGGATATTATCAATTACAAAGGGAAACTGGTGCTAAAAGAAAGTTTTAGCTATCTCCAAGCCATCTCGTTACAGGGGCGAAGTATTGAAGTCAACCGCGGGGATGAAAGCTTTGCGGTTGATCTCAACCGCTTTGGCAGTCAATTTTTGACCGAAACCGGCCAATATGAAGAACTTGATCACAATTGTTTTTTTACGATTGTCAATTGTCATGGTAGCGAAGATGAGGGCTATACGGTATTTTATGGAAAACAGACCGGAAGTAACAATTTTGATCCGCGCTTGACAGCGCGGATCATTCCTGAGGGCTGGTATATGAGCTTTACGTATCGTGGCGATATGTTTAATATTGGCGAAACCTTTGAAGAAGATCTGTACCGGCTGATTATGATTAAAGAAATTGAAATTAAACCCATTGGTATCGGCATGATTAACATCTACCGGGCTGACTATTTTCAGACCAATGCTGTTGAAATCCTCATTCCAGTTAAGAAACGGCCTTAAACAGCAAGAAATATCATGAAGAATGATCCACAAAGGTTTAGGATGGTATTAACCAACTAAATAATGAAAAGGAGTGTAGCATGATGTTTGATTTAAGTGGAAAAGTTGCCGTCGTTACTGGAGCCAGCCGAGGTGTGGGCCGAGGTGTCGCCCTTGGATTGGGTGAAGCAGGAGCCACCGTTTATGTGACTGGACGGGAAAAACGGGATTATCCCTTACCAGATTTTTTAAATCAGTCAACCCTGGTGGATACAGCAGCAGCCATCAACCAACTGGGGGGAGAGGGCATTGTTCACTATTGTGATCATCGCGATGACGAAGCGGTGAAGGCCCTCTTTGAACGTATCACAAAGGAACAGGGCCGCTTGGATATTCTGGTAAATAATGCCTGGGGCGGAGGAATTCATGCCATGAGCGATTACTTTTTCAACACCCCGTTTTGGGAACAGCCGGTTACTTTATGGGATGATCATTACCAGGTGGGCGTGCGTTCAAATTATGTAGCTGGCAAATATGCAGCAGCACAGATGGTGAAGCAGAAAAGTGGATTGATCGTGAATATATCGTTTTATGGCGGCCAGCGGTATTTCAATAATGTTGCTTATGGCGTCTGCAAAGGAACCGTCGACAGGATGTCAAAAGATATGGCCCACGAACTGAAATCCTATGGTGTGACGGTCATCTCGCTTTATCCTGGAAATGTGAGTACCGAAGGGATGGTTGAACTGGCCAAATATAATGAAGCTGTTGAGCTGTCGAAAATGGAAAGTCCCCGGTTTGTTGGGCGGAGTATTGCGGCTCTTGCCCAGGATGAACACAGGCTTCATGAGACTGGAAAAATCCTGATTACGGCAGAATTAGCCAATCAATACCGTTTTGCCGATTTGAACGGCAGTCATCCAGAATCCCTAAGAGACCAGCTATGGGAGGACTGAAGCACTACGCTGAAAATAATGAGATCCGGGGATTGATATTTTTATCAACTTCCGGATCTCTTATTTTGAACAGTGAATTAGAATTTTTCAGTTTTTCAAGTGTTCTTTAAAACGAGTGGGTTCCTAATAACTTGGATTCAATCGTTGTTATTTTCAGCGAATAGCCTGATTTTCCGTAGCCAGGGCCGGCTTCACCGACGGTGGGGTGAGCTAAGAGGAAGTAGTTAAATTTCGCACGTTTAGAATTCTCATTTCACACGCATGCGGTTTATTTCCAGTGAATGGCCCTATTTTCCGCAGCCAGGGCCGCTTCTTTAATCGCTTCGCCAACAGTGGGGTGGGCATGAATGGTCGAGATAAGCTCTTCCGTTGTGGATTCCAGCCGCAGTGCCAGTGCTCCTTCGACAATCAGATCGGTGGCCCGGGGACCGAGGATATGGACGCCCACCACCTCCTTATATTTTTTATGGGTGATGATTTTCACCATCCCCTCGGTATGTCCCATAATCAGCGATTTGCCATTGGCCGCCAGCGGAAATCGGCCGATCGAGTAGTCTCTTTCATGGCCGCGGATGTCCTCCTGGGTCAGGCCAACCCCGGCAAATTCGGGACTGGTATAGACGCAGGAAGGGTTGGTTTTTTCGTCATAGCTGGCCGTATGGCCCATGGCGTTTTCAGCAGCGATCTCCCCTTGCTGAGAGGCCACATGAGCCAGCATGGTTTTGCCCAGGCAATCTCCGACGGCGTAAACATTTTCCAGATTGGTCTGCATTTGCTGATTGACAATAATTCCCTTTTTCTCCCAGTTAATGGTCGTTTTTTCCAGTCCCAGAGCGGTTAATTCGGCTTTTCGTCCGATTGCTACCAGTACCTTTTCGCCAGCGATGTCACGATCATTTCCGTCTTTTTTAATTTTAACCATCATCTGATTGTCATCAGCCTGGACTGACAGGACCTGAGCACCAGTTAAAATTTCGACGCCATCGCGCACCAGTTTTTTTCGTAGCATTTCCGCCAGTTCACTGTCCATTAGTGGCAGAATTCCCGGTTGCATGTCGACAATGGTCACTTTAGAGCCAAACTGATTATAAACGGATGCCATTTCCACACCAATGACACCGCCGCCAATAATCACCAGCCGTTCCGGAACGTGATCCAAAGACAGGGCTCCGGTGGAATCCAGGCAGTTGGGATGATCAATACCGGGAATCGGTGGAAGGGCTGGGATGGAACCGCTGGCAATAATAATCTTATCGGGTTGCAATTCGTCAGTTTTTCCAGATTTTTCGGTAATTAATAGCGTTGTATTATTTAAAAACTGAGCGGTGCCAGTGATAATCTTAACCCCATTGGCTTTCAGCAGTCCTTTGACGCCGCCAGCCAGTTTAGTACTGATCTGTTCTTTATGTTTTTGAATTTTTGTCCAGTCAAAACCAATCTCAGGGATGAGTAGTCCGATACTTTCAGAATTTTTCGCTTCGGTCAGCACCTCAGCAGAATGGAGGAGCGCCTTGGTGGGAATACATCCCACATTTAAACAGGTCCCGCCTAGTTTTTCCCTTTCGATCAAAGTTACCCGGGCGCCTAACTGAGCGGCGCGGATGGCCGCCACATACCCCCCGGGACCACCGCCGATGATAGCTATATGTGTCATATTTTCACCTTCTTTCACAGCGTTAAACCAACAGTAGCACGGGGTTTTCAAGATATTCCCCGATTCGCTGTAAGAACTGAGCGGCCAAAGCCCCGTCAATGATGCGATGGTCGGCGGTGAGGCTCAGATTCATCATTGGCCGAATGGTGATTTGACCACCGACTACTACCGGCGTATCGACCATGGCATCGATGCCTAAAATAGCC
>PGZR01000126.1 GCA_002841405.1 Firmicutes bacterium HGW-Firmicutes-4
GGTCTCGGTGTAAGAGATCGCCGGATCGCCAGCCACATCCAGGCCGGCATCAGCCAGACATTTGGCAAAATATTTGGCATTATGGATAACATTTTTCTGATATTCATCTTTAAAAGAGTTCATTTCATAGGTGGCCATCAGCAGACCCAGCATTGTGCCCAAATGGTGATTGCTGACACTGCCGGGGAAGGCCCGGGTTTCAATGGTTTCCCAGAGACTATATTTATAGTCATCCTTGTCATAGTTCCCGGCAATGATGCCCCGCTGTGTCCCAAAGAAGGTTTTATGGGTGGAACCGGTCACCAGTTCCGCTCCTTCGGCAAAGGGATCCTGGAAATGGTCGCCCACCAGTCCCAGCACATGGGCCATATCATACATAATGATCGAATTCAGTTTCTGATCATCGATAAATCTCTTGATCTCCCGGACTGGTTCCTTATGCAGGACCATGCTCTTGCCAAAGATAATCAGCTCCGGCTGGTATTGGGCGATCACCTTTTTGGTTTCGGCCACATCGATCTTAAAGGGGTTATCCTTTTCCACCGGGAAATTGACCACCGCCGTTTTTTCCGTAACCGGATCAATGGCAATATAGTCGTGGAGGGCCCCCATCGGCTGCGCGCTTAAGTGTCCGCCTTTGATGATATGATTGTTCATGACATAACCCAACCGTTTGGCATCGACCTTCCGGTTAACCCGGTTTTTATAATCCATCAGCGCACTGAAGACCGCCGCATTGGCCATTTGACCACTGATCACCCGGGTTTCCACCTCGGCACAATTGAAGTATTTTTTCATTTCTTCCATCAGCAGATATTCAATCTCATCAATAAAGGCCGTCCCCTGATAATAGAACACATCATGATCATAGAAGGATTTTGTTTTTTTGTGCTCGGCATAACGGAAAGATGGATCCATCACCGACAATAACCGCACCGCCGCAGAATGCGACTGTTCCGATGGAATCAGGTTGATGGTCTGGTGTTGTCGCAGAATGGTGTTGTCATAGCTTCTTTCCAGCAGATTCAGAGCTTTGGTTGGATAGTCCGGCGCACTGTCAAACTGACGCTCAATTTCGACGCCATAAATAATCGGCCGGGCAAAAGGCGGCGCATCACTTTTCATATGGTAAGGGGCGATTACCGCCGGTACCATCTTGCCGCGGATTTCCACCTCAACCCGATCATTTAGCTCAACATCCCCATCGATGAGGGCCAGGCCGATAGCCCGCATGGCTTTTTCATCAGTTATCTTGCTGTCCAGCCCGTAGCCCTCCGCCTTTAAATAAGGTACCATGGTTGCGCTGGTAATCACTCCGACTTCCTTTCCAGCTTTAAAGACTTTACAACCAGCTCGGGCAATGCCCCGGCCAGTAATCGCAATCGGCCTGACAATCCGGGGTAATTCCGATAAATCCGAAAGATTCCGTTCCATAATTTTTTTAAAACCAAGATATTGTTTAGTCAGGGCTGCCCGCCCGATATAATCGCCTTTGACCTCGGCAAAACTGACCGCAAATTTGGCCAGTGGACAAGAAAAAATGGGTATTTCGTTACCGTCATTATCAAGTCCCAGCTCATGGCCATAAAGCGGCAGACCGGCTTCCAGTCTTAAGGTATCCCGGGCTCCCAGGCCGATAGCCATCGCTCCCAGTTCCAGCAGCTTTTCCCAAATTTCGGGGGCTTGGAGTGCCTTTACAAACAGTTCAAAACCCAGTGGTTCGCCGGTATAGCCGGTTCGAGCAATCAGCAAGGTCTCACCTTGATAATTAAGAATGCCCAGGGCATTTTTAAGCGGCTCGGTCAGATTCTCGCTGCCGGTGAGTTTTTTAAGGATCGTTTTTGAATCGGGACCCTGAAGCGAAATCATGGCAATCTCTGCCGATCGATCAACGATTTTAGCATCGAAAAATTTTATTTCTGTGCTCAGGTGATTCCAGTCTTTTTCGGCGTTGGCGGCATTGACCACCAGCAGAAACTCGTCTTCATAAAAGCGATACAGATAAGCATCATCCAATGCTCCGCCGTGACTATTCTGGATCATCGTGTATTGAGCCTGGAGCAGATCCAGAGCCAGCACATTGTTGGTTAACACATGTTGTAAAAAGGCAATGGCTTCCTTCCCTGAGACAATTAATCGGCCCATATGAGAGACATCAAAGATCCCTGATTTAATACGGGTATGTATATGTTCATCAACAATCCCGTTAGGATACTGGATGGGCATTTCCCATCCGCCGAAATCGACCAGGGTTGCCCCGGCTTTGACATGATTGTCATAAAAAAGTGTGCGTTTTAAATTCCCCATTTCTTACGCTCCTGTTTTCTGCGATTTACTCATTACAGATCGTTTCATATGCTGCGGCATCCATGAGCTCATCCAGTTCCGCCAGATTGTCCATTTCGACACAAACCATCCAGTTTTCGAAAGCATCGACGTTGACCAGCTCCGGTTCATCAACCAGCGCTTCATTTATTTTGACAATTGTCCCAGATACCGGCAAGTAAACGTCTGAGGCCGCCTTTACCGATTCTACCACACCAAAGGTTTCATCTTTCCCAATTGTATCGCCAATCTCCGGTAATTCAATATAGACAATATCCCCCAATGAATGCTGGGCAAAATCGGTTATCCCGATAGTCGCCAGATTGCCCTCAACTTTTACCCACTCATGATCCGTTGAATACTTCAAACCTTCAACAATTTTCATCTTTTTTATCCTCCATATTTTTAGTTTCTGTAAATTCAATACCCATACCGAAATTTACCCATTCCGATTTTTAATAAACAAAAAAAACAGAAGGCTTACGCCTTCTGCTCTGTTATTAACCTGAGAGATTCTTTCCTTTTGGGAAGTTGGACTCTCCCGTATCCATCATCCATTCGCATCTATTTAATTGTGTTTCATCGACCTGTTCGTTTCGGTATTTCTTAAGTTTATGTGAGTATAACCCTTTTCAGGGGGGCTTGTCAACCACCTTTAGTATTTTCTTAATTTATGCATTAAAACGTCGTGATAAGCGTACGCGAATACCCACTAAATGCCGACTTGAAAATCGCATCCGAGTTCGTGAATCGTGCTTTTTCTTCGCGAATTTTTAAAACGTCATGCCGCCATTTTGTTATAATATGAGCGTTATATCTTTAGTAGCATTTTTTCTGCTATGGATCTGGCCTAATTTAAGAACTCTGTTTCACCAATTTAAACATACGAGGAGTAAACAATGAAAAAAATCTTATCGATCTTACTTATCTGCTGGGCGCTATTTCCCATTCATTCGGTTTTAGCAGCATCGGCAGATACCACTGCTTTGCCAGTTCTTTCCCAGGGTCATATTCAGGATCTCGGCGATTACCCGGCAGATGGTTCCTGGGTGGAAAGCCCCAATCTTATAGGTACCGTTGGCCAGAGCAAACGGATTGAAGGCTTTAAACTAAAAGCCGGTGACAGCCTGCCAACAGATCTGGAGCTACGCTACAATGTTCATGTCCAGAATATCGGCTGGCTCTACGACGAGGATGATCCGACCAGCTGGGCTAAAAACGGCGACTATGCCGGCACCCGGGGCGATGGACTGCGAATCGAAGCGATTAAAATCGTGTTGCTTGATATCGCCGGTAATATGGCCACCGGCTACCATATCCGCTACCAGGGTCACGTCCAGAACATCGGTGATCTGCCAGCGGATTCAGAACTGTGGTTTACCGATGGTGAACAGCTTGGAACCGTGGGCAGCTCCCTGCGCCTGGAAGCGTTGAAGCTCGAAATTGTCAAGGATGCCACGACTGGCACCGATTTAAGTGCTTATACCGACCTGACAAACCAAATTGACAGTCTAAACGAATCCGACTACAGTAAAACCTCCTGGACCAACCTGCAGACGGTTCTAAATAATCATGTTGTTACCAACAAAAACACGACAGCAGAAGTGGCTGATGCTGTTAAAGCCATCGAAGCAGCTATCCACCAGCTTGAAAAGTTGAGTACCACCACAGCCTACGACAAGCCCGGCATCTATGGTCCCTCCAGCGGCTCGGAAACGATCAGTCAGGATGTGATCATCACCTCAACCGGAGTGACACTTCAAAACCTAACCATTGGTGGTAATCTGATTATTGATGAAGCCGTTGGTGACGGCGAGGTCACCCTGAACAATGTCACTGTCACCAGCGAGCTACGGATTCGCGGCGGCGGCAAAAACAGTATTCATATCAATGGTGGCGACTATCAGAATATCCTGGTGGAAAAAACCGCCACCGGGGCAGTGCGCATTGTCGCTGCCGGACTTGACGGGTTTCCTATTGTTTTAAGTGAAAACGCTGCTGGAGAAACTCTGATTCTGGAAGGCCGCTTTGATTCAGTAACCGTCAATGCGCCGGATGCCGTGATTAAAACCCAGGGCCAGACCAGCATTAAAACCTTTGATGTCGCCGCAGCAGCCCAAAACACGGCTATTGATCTTGGCAGCACCACCACCGTGACAAATTTGGCGCTGTCATCGCCAACCAAAGTGACGGGTACTGGAACCGTCAACAAAGCTGAGATTGCTTCAGATAATGTCAGCTTTGAAAAAGCGCCTGAGGACTATTCCGTCGATACCGGTGTGATCGTGCCACCCGTGATACCAACACCAACACCGCAACCCCCGACACCGCAACCCCCGACACCGCAACCCCCGACACCACAACCGCCAACACCACAACCGCCAACACCACAACCGCCAACACCACCGAGCAGAATCAGTCTGAGTGTGTCCACTGCTCCAACAGTTAACCTGTCGAAAACCTATGATGGCTCCACCGTTACCGATGTGACGAATCAGATTTTTGATGCTGCCGTAATCACCGGGATAGTGGCCGGCGATAACGTGACCGTCAGTGCTACGGCTACCTATGACAATAAAAACGTCGGCAGCAACAAAGACATTACCATCACCTACAGCCTCTCCGGCACCAATGCCGGCAAGTACAATCCGCCAGCTGCCACGACCATAAAGGGTGAGATTACGCAAAAACTTTTGACCGGCGCCGCGACAACCGCCATCACCAAAGAGTTTGACGGAACCACGACGCTTACCACCGTGATTACCGAAGACCTTGGCCAGCTAAACGCCGATACGCTCACCATCACCCGAACCGTCACCTACCCGAACATTGAGGTGGGGACTGATAAACCGGTGACCTGCAGCTACAGCCTGTCGGGCAACGACGCCGGCAATTACAGCGCCCCGGCCGAACACCCGGCCACCGGGACCATTACCACGAAAAATCTGGCGGTCTCTGCCGCCAGCCTGACTATCAATAAAAGCAAAACCTATGATGGTACCACCAAAGTGTTTAATGGCACGGGAGAAATTGCCGCCGGCAATAACCAGATCAGTGTGGCGACCGGTGTAACAACCGATCCTAATATTAATGTCACGATCACCGCTGCCTATGATAGCCCGAGCGCCGGCAGCGACCGGATCATTAGGGTCAGCTATGAAATTAACAGCAGCCCTGCCAATAAACGCTACCAGATCACGCCATCAGAAACATTAAACGGAGCCAGCATCACTGCCCGGACGTTGACGATAGCAGCTCCCACTCCAGTTGCTAAAGCTTATGACGGCACCGCCGATGTCTTTACAGCAACCAATAATACCGGTAAGATTTATAATATGTCCATCGTACCCGGCAATATTGCCGCTGCGGATGCCGGCAAGGTGACGGTCGCCGCCACCGCCAGCTATGATACCGGCAAAGACGCCGGCACCAATAAAAAGATCACCATCCATTACACCCTTGCCGGCGAAGCCGCCGGCAATTATCAGCCACTGCCTGATGATCGCAGTAAAAGCGCTACCATTACGCCACTGACACTAAATGCCGGAACCGTGTCAGAAAAAACAAAGGAATATGACGGTAGCAGCACCGCTAAACTGAATGTCGGAGTCAGCTGCAGCGGTAACAGTAGCCTGTTTGTATCCGAAGCAGGCAAAACACTTTTTTCCAAAATAGACTCAAAATACTATACCGACAGTACTTGTCAAACTGAAACCAGTAAACCCTCAGATACAGCTAATCTTTACATCAAGTACACCGTTACCCTAGAGGGCACTTCAGCCGGTAATTATGTTTTTGCTGATAACAAATCCAGCTTGACCGGCACGACCAATGGCGGTAGCATTACCGCGAAAAAACTATCAGTTACCGCTGATGGTATGGGACTGCAAACTGAGAAAACCTATGATGGCAATACCAGCACCAATGTGAACGGCAACACCATCATGGGCGGCACTGGCCTGACCGGGATCATCGGCATGGAGAAGGTCACTGCGACGGTATCAAGCAACTATGACAGCGTAGATGCCGGCGACCGTAATATTACCACCACCTTTTTGCTTAGCGGCGATGATGCCGGCAATTACTGTATCGATCCCCTGAACAGCAGTGGCATGATTAATCCGATTCAACTGGAAGTCGATAACACCAAGCTCCCAGCGATCGCCGCAACACGAAAATATGACGCGACCAGAGATGTTTATCTGACTGATAATACGACTAAATTATCAGATTATGCCGTCAGCGCTGATGCCGTCAGCGGCTTAATCAATAACGAGGCGGTACCGGTCAAAGCCACCGCTAACTATGACAACAAAGATGTCGGTGAAAACATACCGATAACCATCACCTACAGCCTAAGCGAAGAGGCCGCTAAAAACTACCTGGCCCCGGCTCCGGATATCTCAAAAACGGCGGCGATTACACCAAGAATCCTGGGTTATACCAATGTCAATCTGGACATGATCAAAAAATATAAGAGCGGTGACAGCAGCGTCACGGTCACATATGCTGGAGTTGATCCGTCTGGAAATCCAGATAACGGTACTGACGCTATTGCCCATATTGCTGGTAGTGTAGAGCAGGAAGATGTGCATCTGGCAACCTACAGCGCTGACTATTACGACGGCGATCAGAAAACCAGTGCCGTGGGCAGCAATTACGACATTAAACTTAGCGGCAGCTTAACCGGCAACCATGCCAGCAATTACATCATGACCGATCATGCTTATTCAAGTAATGGCCAAATTCTTAATGCCAATGCGGTTATTTCCACCCCCTACAATAGCACCGCCTGGACTCCGGCCGGCAACCTGACACCACCGGCTGGTGTTAATAATTTTAAACTCTTTTATGCTAAGCAAGCGGGCGCTACGACCTTTTATGGCTATGACAGCACTGGTCAAATCTACAGCTCAACTGACTTAAGCACCTGGATAACCGGTGAGAAGGTTACATTAGACGACAAACAGCTGATTGGCATCGACAGTAATGGCACCCCGATAGCGCTTGCCACCACCACCACGCCTGATGATAACAAACTTAATAATTACTATTACGCTTATTACTGGACTGGTAGCTGGACTGCTTACCCTAATCCCTTACTGAACAACCAACCAAGCCCACTCAACCCGACTTATTATATCAACGGCAACATGGAATATTTGATTTATCAGAATGATAGCAATTATGCTTACTCATTAAATCTTATCTCAATTTCCAACCCAACCCACATCGGCTCTAACCCGGGCCCGTCTATCCCCGGCGGCTTTAAAAGCTCCCTGCTGGTCTATGACGGCACTAACCTGATGGCTTATGCTTACTAAAGCTGCTACTACCAGCCCGGTTGTGAATTAAACCAACAGCCCAAAAACTCAGAGGCCCCTGATTCATTCTGAATCAGGGGCCTCTTCTTGTCACGCTTACCATTGTCCTTTGTTAACTCACTCATCAGCCCTACTAATCAGCTGTTACCTTAAACCGCAATACCGTTTTTAATTTGGCTGTCTCGGTCCGGCGGGGATCAGACAGATAAATTTCCCGATGGGTTTTATCGCTGCGACGATAGCCATGCTCACTGCAAAAAGCTTCCATCTGCGCAAAACTGGCTGGTTCATCATCATAGCTGCCCAGATGCAACATCTGACAGCAGCTTCCTTCGTCGTAATCCTCAAGCCGAATCTGATCGAGCCAAGCATTTGGCTTTTTCTTTTTGACTTCAGTAATAAAACGGGCTGCCAGTTCAGCGGTTAGAAAATCAGGCTGACGGATCATCATTGTATAGGCATAATTGCTTTTATCAGCGCTGGTTCTGGTCTTGTCAACCAGATCCCAGACCCCTTCCAGAGGAAAAACGGTATAATCGTAATAGCCGTCAGGGATGTCTTTACTTTTATAGGACATTTTTACCGCATAGCTGAAGCTGTACAGCGCTGCCACCGCCTCTTCAAATACTTCGCCATTGGGATCACCCTGTCCATCCAGCATGGCAAAGCGCAGCGGTGGCACCGTAATCAGTACCGGCTGCCTTTTGGGCAGGTATAAGCTCTTAAATTGTTTCTTATAATCGACTTTGTCCATCGCTGTTTCTCCTTTAATTTCTCCCTTAGTTCAATGAAATATAAATATGAATTTCGGCGTTGGCCATATCCTCTCCCGGTTGATATTCCTCAAAATCGCTACCGAATTTGCGGTCAAGCTCCATCCCCCAAAGCTTCATCCAGAAGTCGCCGACAGCCTGCTGAACATCACCATGGACAATAAATTTAGCATAGTTCCCGGCCGCAATGGTTTTTGCCTCGACTGGCTCTGGTTGGGATGCCCCAGCTGCCACCTCACACCCCACCATAACGTCATAGTTACCGGCCACACCATTTTCATAATCGCTATAAAGACCGATACACTTATCATTTTTTCGACCGGCCAGGGACGCTTCAATCCCATCGCTGTAAAAACGCTGCCAGGTCGTCCCAATTTTTTCGCTCATCTGGGGTTCGTTATTACTGGTCCGTATTTTCAAACCTGCTATCTGCTTTTCTATTAGTTGTACCATTTCATAATCCATTTGTATACCTCATTTCTCTTTCTCTTATCTTTTTGTTCTTGATGATAAGAGCAGTATACGCCGGTTAACCTGACACCCAATGTCATATTAGAGATACTTCTTTAAACTATTCTCCAGTTTTTGCTTAATCGTCTCCCGCAGCCACAGGGGTTCGACGACCTCGACGGCATCCCCATAAGAAAGGATATAGCCTTCCACCCAGCCATCGCCGGGCAAGCTGCTCTCGACCATAAAGGAGCCGTCCTGATTTTTTTTGATCGCCGTCGGGTCAAATTCATCGTAAACCCGATACGCCATGGCCGCGTCAATTTTCAGTACCAGCCTGATTGGAGCCGTGCTTATTTCCGGGGCTTCAAAAACAGTGCCCGCGGGCAAGGTTCGGGCAAAGGAATCTGCCAAAAGGCTAAGCTGTCTGATCCGACTGACCTTGAAAAAACGCAGCGCCTCTTTGCCGAGACAAAATCCGTAGACATACCAGGATTGCCCCTTGAACAACAGCTTGAGCGGTTCAATACAGCGCCCGGTCTTTTTTCCGGAGGCACTGAAGTAGTCAAAAGCGATGCGGTTTTTACTTAAAATCGCGCTTTTCAGATCATTGAATTTTTCTCGTTCTGAGGCACCGCCACCCCAGTGGGAAAAGTCCACTTCAATCCAGTCGGCATCTTTTTTTTCAAACAGGGTTGCCAGTTTTCTCAGCACCGGATCCAGTTCCGGTCCATTTAAGGCCTTCATCCCTTGTAGCGATGCCAGCAGATTAATCTGTTCCTGTTCAGATAGCAGTGATTTTTTAATCACATAGTTATCCAGCAATCGGATCCCGCCGCCCTTGCCTTTTTCCGCATAGACGGGAATTCCGGCGGCGCTTAAGGCTTCCACATCCCGGTAAATGGTCCGCTGGGATACTTCAAAATAGTCGGATAATTCCCGGGCGGTGATCTTTTTCTTTTCAATCAGAATATAGACCGTTTCCAGCAATCGATTGATCTGCACCTGTTATCGACCGTTTCCAGCAATCGATTGATCTGCACCTGTTATCTCCCACTTTCTTAAAGTTAATAAAAACCGCTGCCCAATAATCCTTCTCACCCGGCAGCGGTTTTGTCAATTCACAATAATCTGTTTCAAGTACTTAATAACCATATCCGCAAAGCGGTTGATGTCCTTGATATAGGCAAAGTCCTTGCCGTAGATCAGTTTTTCGGCCATCAGATCCTGTTCTTTGCCGGTAAAAACGCCCAGCACCATAATACCCTGCTGTCTGGCAAAGCGAACTTCCCGGGCCGTATCGGAAATGGCCACCCGACCGCGGTAGGCTTCACTTAAATCATTGACCTGACCTTTGCCCACCTTGATATCATTGGGCCGTCCGTCGCTCAGCACAATCAGAATTTTATTATCTTCCCGGCGCTTAATTAAATCTTCACAGGTCGCTTTAATGGCCAAACCATCCCGGTTGTTCCCGGAGCAGTAATATTCAAAGATATTATCATTGGCAGAAAGCGGTGATTCGTAATCCCGGAAGCGTTTGATCACCGTATAATCGAGAAAACTGGAAAAACCCAGAACCCGGTTGGGAATGCCGACCAGAGTCAGAGCATGGGCCAGAATATAGGCCTGAATCGCGACTTTTGACTGATTTCGACGTTGAGAACCGCTGGAATCGATCAGGATATCCACCACAAAGCTGCCCTTGTTATTATCAATATTCTTGACAAATACCTTGTTGTTGCTGCTCCGGCCAATCCGCCAGAGCTTGCTGGGGATCAGTTGGCCGGCGTCGGAAGGAATGGCGTCGACAATTTCTTCCTGAACCAGAGTGCGCGAGATGCTTTCCCGCAATTTGTTGATATTGCGCTTGAACACCTTGTAGTTAGCCCGAAACACATCAATATTTTTAACCTGATGCCGCTGCACATATTTCTGCTGGAATTCGTTTTTGCTGTCGCTGCGGATCACCCCATCGGTCATATGAATCCGACAATTACCATGTTCCCCTTTGCAGACCCGGTTCTGGAGTTTTTTGACATCACTTGTTTCTAGAAAAGAGTTGCCATAATAATAGGCCACTTTTTCATATATTTTTTCGATATCCTCTTCCTGGACCCGCAAAACCCGATTATCATTGGAGCTATTGAGGTTGGCCATATCACCCTGGGATTCTCCCAGCAGGGCTTCGGCAATTTCTTCAATGGAAGCTTCAATATCCTGGTCTTCGGGATCATCAAACATTTCTTCCAACATAAAGTCCGAAAAATCGCCCCGGATATGATTTTTGTTGTGACCGGATTCATAAGCATCGCCGTCTTCGCCTTCTACAAACAGCGGAAAATACTTCATATAGACGTCTTCGATGCCCTTTAGCAGTTCAATGGTATCTTCGCGCTTTTGTAACGCCATTAAATCGTTGGCAATATTCCGGGTTTCGGTGTCCGCCATCGGGGTCTTGCCGATTTTTTCGAGAATCATCGTGTGGCGTACCTTTTCCAGCAGATCGCTGGTATGCAGTTTGTAGTAATTACTGAGAATATCGTCATAGGCATTTTTGCGAATATCATAAACCCCGGGGCGTTCGGCAATAATCTTTTCTTCTACCACCACATCGCTGCCCATGGCAATTAAACTCAATAGAATATCTTTATTAAAACCGGCCCGATGCCGGCTGATCACATATTTTTTGACGGAGGGCCAATTGATGTATTTTCGCCGTCCGCCGGCGGTGACGGCGTGATAAAGGGCGACATTTTTAGAAATAAAGCTCTTTTCACCGCTATCCATATTTTCGTCATAATCGCCGGAAATGGTCCACATCAGATTGGCAACCCGATTGTCAAATTCATAGTCTTCATACATCCATTTGGCATCCTTCAAAGCGTTTTCCTCCCTTCTCTGGATTGTCACACTTTAGCGACTGGTAAAAACATCGGACGCTTCCCAGCTTTCACGGATCCGGGTTTTGATCACGTCCAGGACAATTTCCTTTTCAAACTGGTCAAAGGTTTTGCCGATGACACCCATATCCACGGCCAGCATCGGTTTGAGT
>PGZR01000006.1 GCA_002841405.1 Firmicutes bacterium HGW-Firmicutes-4
ATTGCCAAGAAAAAAGACGGCCATCAGATTGTCGTGGTGGTTTCGGCCATGGGCAAAACCACCGATGATCTGGTCAAGCTGGCCTATGCCATCAATCCCACCCCGCCCAAGCGGGAGCTGGACCGGCTACTGTCCACCGGCGAGCAGATCTCGATTTCGCTGCTGTCGATGGCGCTGCAGTCCCTCGGTCACGACGCCATTTCCTTTACCGGCCCTCAGGTTGGCATCCGCACCAGCGGCCGCCATACCAAATCCCGGATTGAAGGCATTGAGACCACCAAAATTCTGGAATCATTAAACGAAGATAAGATCGTCATCATCGCCGGCTTTCAGGGCGTCAATGAAAATGACGATGTCACCACCCTCGGTCGCGGCGGCTCGGATACCAGCGCCGTGGCGCTGGCCTGCGTACTGAATGCCCCCTGCGAAATTTATACCGATGTCGAAGGCATCTACGGGGTCGATCCCCGGCTTTATCCCCAAGCCAAAAAGCTTTCCACCGTTTCTTATGAAGAAATGCTGGAAATGGCCAGTCTCGGTGCCGGGGTGATGCATCCCCGGGCGATTGAACTGGGCAGTAAATATGACACCCCGATCTGGGTCGCCTCCAGCGAATTCGACGTCCCCGGCACCATTATTACAAAAGGAGAAAACAACATGGAAGGACAATCCATCACCGGCGTGGCCATTGACAATGACGAAATTATGATTACCATCCGTGATATTCCCTTTGACCGGAATATCACCTCCCAGTTTTTCAGTCAGTTTGCCACCAAAAGCATTAACATCGATATGATCAGCCAAAGCGCCCCTATTGATGATCTGATTAACATATCCTTTACCGCCCCGGTCACTGATCTGGACGATGCCCAGAAAATCCTGGCCGCTTTTCAGGAAAAACATCCCGGCATCGGCGTCATCATCAACGAGCAGGTTTCCAAGCTGTCGGTGGTGGGCATCGGAATGCGCAGCCAGTCCGGCGTGGCAGCCAAATTTTTTGCCCTGTTGGCCGACAACAATATCCAGATGCTGATGATTACCACCTCCGAAATCCGGATCAGCTGCATCATTCCCTCCAAAGATAAGGACAAGGCCGTCACCGCCACCGCGGTCGCCTTTGATTTATAAGCTTTATAGTTAAATGATAACCCCGGCAAAAAATAATAAGCCAGCATATCAGACCCGATCCGGTCTGATATGCTGGCTTATTGATTCAGGAAGAATTCTTGTTATTGTTTGGGGTGACGGGGATTGTTTGAGACGATATCGATTGCCCGTGTCAGTTCACTGGTCAGATCCGCCTTATGCTGGGTTGTCATTTCATCAATTTTCGAAAATAACAGCCCTTCGTGGGTCACAAAATAAGCCGGTTTCAGCTTATTCAGGGCGATGGCTTTAATATCTTCAATGCAGAGTTCGCAGGTGCATAGATCCGGATACTGTTCAAGCATATGTGGTAAAAACGAATCAACTGCATCCTCCATGTAATTTTTTAACATCTTTTTCCTCCAAAGTTTGTCGATTTAGTTTGCGGAGATCGCATTTTTTTATCTTCTTCATTCAGGCAACACTTTCCTGACACTAGTATACTATTAAAACAATTCCATTTCAACCGTTTCATTTCAATATTTGCAATTTACTTTTTGGGGCCGATAAAACCCATTTCACATCTGACAAACCTGGTTTTTACCAGTTTTCTTGGCCTGGTATAATGCCTGATCGGCCCGGTAAATGATGCTGTGCACGGTATCATCGTCACTAAAAACAGCTACCCCCAAACTGATGGAAATGTGTTCCTGTTCGAGAAAATGTTTCTCATTTACCCGCTGCCTGATTGTTTCAGCTAGCGCCATTGCCGCCAAGCCATCCGTATCCGGGAGAATGAGCAGAAATTCTTCTCCACCCCAGCGGCCGATCAGATCAGCAGCGCGGATAGTGGCTTTAAACAGCTTGGCCAGTTCGAACAAAACCAGATCACCTGCCAAATGTCCAAAACGATCATTGATCTGTTTAAAATCATCGATATCGATCATGATCAGGCTAAAAGTTGAAGCCTTTGCTTTGGCCCGACACAATTCAAGCTCCAGGGTATAATCCAGTTTCATCCGATTACAGAGCATGGTCAGTTTATCAGTTTCGGAGAGTTCGATGATTTTTTTGCGTATTTTTACCTTTTCGGTAATATCCCGACTAATCGCCAGCAGTTCCCGGAATTTATCTTCTTCATCATATATTCCGGAGAGGACGGTATCGGTATAGATACTGGTACCATCCTTGCGAACCTGCCGCTGTTCAAAATTGATGGCATCAAAGCGCTCCCCCTTTTCAACCATTGTTTTAATCCGCTCCCTTTGACGGTCCATCTCTTTTTGTACCCCGGGAAGAAAATAGCCAATTTCGCGGTAATGCCTGATGACTTCGGTCGGAGTGTAACCCGTTATTTTTTCAACGGATGGGCTGATATAGGTAAAATTACCGGACAAATCCACCGTTGCAATAATGTCGCAGGCATTTTCGGTCATCAGCCGATGACGCTCCTCACTGTCTTTATTTATTTTCTCCCAATTTTTGATCGTCCGCAGGCTCTGTTCCAGTTCTAAAAAGTCAGCATCACCCTCAGCAATCTCAGGGATGTCATTATTCAGTTTTTTATTAGTTAATATTGCATTAACATAGTTAATCATTGCTTTCGCATCATTACTTAACATTGTTTATCTTTGGCCTCCCCTTACTTTGCTGTTTTTGCGTAATTAAAGCTATTATATCATGAAAATCTTAATATTCTATTCTTCTCGCTGCAGGACTTGTAAAATGTCACTTGCCACTGGTGGATCTGTTTTTCTTCATCAGCGGTAGTAATTATTTGTGAACTTGCGCTGTTTTTCTTTCTCGGCCCTTTGTAATTTTCTTTACATTAACGGCTTCACTGGTTAGAATTAATGTAACAATTAATAATCGGCTATCTCATTGATCCAAATGAATAATAAAAATGGGGTGGCCGACACCCACCAACTCAAAATATTGCAATCAGAAAGGAACGTACTCTGCATGAAAAATTTTAACAATAGCCAATCTGATCCGACGGTAACCGTTTCCAACGAAAAAGATCCCCTGATCGGCGCAAGCCGTGATTATTTCACCGCTATCTTCGCCGGCCTGGAAATTGATTCCCACCCAATTTACGACTTTCCCGAGCGCCTCAGCCAGGAGACCGCCCCGGACGCCTGGATCACGACTGATTTTTCACGGATTTTTGCCACAGCCGATATCAATGCGCGACTATGCACCGCCCAGATCAGCCCCGAGGTGCTTTTTTTAGCGGCCTTTGCCTATACCCTGGCCAAGTTCAGTGGTCAGGATGAAAGTGTTTTTTGCTTCCAGCCAGCCCCCAACCCCGACGGGATCCTGCCCCTCTTTCTGAAAATCGATGAAGAGCTGCCGATCAGTGCCTACCTTGCTGCAGTTCAGAGCAACTATCAGGAGACCCTCCGCCATAGTGGCTGGGCCTTTGAAAAATTGGCTCGGGAATTTGAACTCAGTGCCGATCTGCGCTTTATTTTTAATCAGACAGCTGCGGCCCCCGATCTCGGTCACGCCCATCTGGCCGCGTTTATCACTCCCAAGGGCGACAACTATACCCTGCGTCTTTTCTACCGCAGTGATTTATATAAGGAAGAAACAATTCTCGCCTTTGCCGATCTGTTTGAACGCAGCCTGGGTGGTTTTCTGACAGCCAGTAAGCTGTCCGAGATCACCCTGATTTCCGAAGCCGAGCGGCTCCGCTGTGAAGCCTTCAACCGCACCGCGGTGGCCTATGATTCCAGCCTGACGATGGTCGATATGCTGCGTCAGCAGGCCCGGAAAACCCCGGACAATATTGCCCTGGTTTATCAGGAAGTGCGGCTTACCTATGCGCAACTTGATGATGTGACCGATCGGTTGGCCAAACATATTAAAAGTTTTGGCATCGGTCGGGAGGACATTGTCCCGATTCTGCTGGCCAAAAGCGAACTGATGACCATTGCTGCCATCGGGGTGCTGAAAGCCGGCGCCGCCTATCAGCCGCTGGACCCCAGCTATCCCAGCGAGCGGTTGAGCTTTATGATTGGCGACACCAGGGCCCGGCTGATGATCATCGAAGACGGACTGCGGGGTCTGGTACCGGATTACACTGGTCAGTTGATCCTGACTAAGGACATTTACACCCTGCCCGACACTGAGATGGTGCTGGCCGATCCCCGGCCCGAGGACCTCCTGATCATGCTGTATACCTCCGGCTCCACCGGAATCCCTAAAGGGGTAATGCTGGAACACCGCAACCTGGTCTGTTTCTGCCACTGGTACAACCGTTACTATGACCTCGATGAAACCGCCCGGGTAACCGCTTACGCCAGCTTTGGTTTTGATGCCAACATGATGGATACCTATCCGGTGCTGACTGTCGGCGGGACCTTGCATATCATTGCCGATGAGATTCGCCTTGATCTGCTGCGGCTCAACGACTATTTTGAAACCCATGGTGTCACCCACGCCTTTATGACCACTCAGGTGGGCCGCCAATTTGCCGATACCATCAGCAATTATTCGCTGAAACACCTGTCCACCGGGGGCGAAAAGCTGGCCACGATCCACCCGCCCCGCTACCATTTCCACAACCTTTACGGCCCCACCGAAACCACCGTTATTGCCACCAGTTTTCTGGTCGATGATGACTATGACAATATTCCCATCGGTAAGGCTCTCGACAATGTCAAGATCTACATTCTTGACCGCTATCAGCGGCCGGTGCCGATTGGCGTCCCCGGGGAGCTGTGCATTGCCGGGATGCATGTCGGGCGCGGCTACTTAAACCGTCCCGAGGCTACTGCCGTAGCCTTTGGCCCCAATCCCTTTGATGACGAGGCCCCCTACGACCGGATCTATTATTCCGGCGATATCGTCCGCTATCTGCCTGATGGCAATATTGAATTTGTCGGCCGCCGGGACGCCCAGGTCAAAATCCGTGGTTTCCGGGTCGAACTGTCGGAAATTGAAGCGGTGATCCGCCAGTTTGACGGCATCAAGGACGCCACCGTGGTGGCCCATGAAGATCCCAGCGGTGTTAAATATATTGTCGCCTATGTGGTGGCGGCAGCGCCGGTCGACACCGCTGCGCTTAACGCCTTTATCGAGGCCGAAAAGCCGCCCTATATGGTGCCGGCCGTAACGATGCAGATCGAGAGTATTCCGCTTAACCAGAACATGAAGGTCAATAAAAAGGCTCTACCGCTGCCGGTCAAGCAGCAGACAGACCTGACCCCGCCGGAAAACCGCACCCAGCAGCAGATCTTTGACTGTGTTGCCGCAATTCTCGGTCACAATCAGTTTGGTATCAATACCGACCTCCAGGAAGCCGGGTTAACCTCCATCGGCACCGTCTCCCTGAACGTGCGGTTGTCCCAGCTTTTTGGGGTTGTTGTCAAGACCCGGGATTTAAAGGTCCACAACACCGTTGTCAAACTGGAGGCTTTCCTGACATCGGCTGAGTCCACTGCACCGGCCACCGCCACGGCCAAACTGGATGCCTACCCGCTGACCCAAACCCAGATGGGCTTGTTCGTCGAATCGATGGCCAAACCGCAGGAACTGCTTTATCATATCCCGTTCTTGTTTAAACTCCATCCCGATGTTGATCTGCCCCGGCTGAAAACCGCGGTTGAAGCGGCTATCGAGGCCCATGCCTATATTAAAACCCGCTTCTTTATGGATGATGACGGCGAAATCATGCAGCGGCGCCGGGACGACAGCCCCTTTACTCTGCGAATTCGCGATTTTCTCGATAAGGACAAGCTGGTCACGCCCTTTAAACTGATTGATGGGCGATTGTTCAATGCGTCCCTGTTCAAGACCCGGGACGGCAACTATTTCTTTATCGATATCCATCACAGTATCTGTGACGGCACCTCGCTGGTGATCCTGATTGAGGACATCAACCGGGCCTATGGCGGGGCGGCTCTGGAACCGGAAAGCTACAGCAGTTTTGAGGCCGCCCAGGACGAGCAACAAAGCCGGGCCGGGGCCGAATACCCTGAAGCTCAGGCCTATTATGCCAGCCTTTTTTCTGACTGTGACACCGATTTTTTACCCGGTCCGGACAAAAACGAAGCCGTCAAATCCCTCGGCGAAGTCAGCCTGGCCCCGGCGCAGCTGGATGTCGCCGCCGTAGCCAGTTACTGCGAAGCCCGCAAGCTCAGCCCCAACGCTTTTTTTGTCGGGCTGTTCGGCTATCTGTTGGGCCGCTACAACCACAAAGACCACAGCGTCTTTACCACCATCTACAACGGCCGCAGTGATTCCCGGACCGACCGCTCGCTCGGGATGTACGTTAAAACCCTGCCGGTAACCTGCCGGCTGGGGGTGCCAGCCACTGAGCTGTTTACCACCACCAAAAATCAGCTGCTCGACAGCATGGATCACGATATCTACTCCTTTGCTGAAATCAGCCGCGCCTTTGGCATCAGCGCCGATATCATGTTTATTTATCAGGGCGATAATTTTGAATTTGACACCCTCGCCGGTCTGCCCACCGAAGCCCTGGAAGTGATGAGCGAAGGGGTCATCGCCGCGATTTCGGTGGAGGTCTCAATCCGCGACGGCCACTACCATTTCCGGGCCACCTTCGAGAGCAATCAGTATGAGGACAGCTCGATGGAAGCCCTGCTTGACAATCTCGCCCGGGCTGCCGAACAGGCTTTGCATACCGACGATCTCGATCAGATCCAGCTACTCTTTGACGAAGAACGGGAAATGGTTAACGATCCGCGCTTCTACGGCCGGACCTTTGTCGATCTGTTCACCGCCGCCGCCGCCCAATACCCGGATCACATCGCCGTAAAAGACCGTCAGGGCAGTATTACATATGCCCAGCTCGACGCTGCCTCCGACGCTCTGGCCACGCAGCTGCTGGCCGCCGGCGTTCAGAAAGAAGATTTTATCGGGGTGCTGTCCGGCCGGACCCGGGAATTTATCATCGGTGTCATCGCCGCGATGAAGGCCGGTGCTGCCTATGTGCCGCTGGACCCCGAATACCCGGAAGACCGGATCCGCTATATGCTGGAGGATTCCGCCGCCGACATTCTCCTTTATGTCGATGAATTTCAGGAGCTGACCCGCTTTTTCCCGAACCAGACGATTAATCTGGATGCCATTTCGGCAGTCGCCCACCAGCCTGATAAAAGCTGGCTGGCTGCCGCCCCCCAGGGTGACGACCTGGCCTATATGATTTACACCTCCGGCTCTACCGGCAAACCCAAGGGTGTGATGATCAGCCATGATAACCTCAGCAACCTGATTTTTAATGAAACCGTCAACCAAAAGGTCACCGCCGCAACCCGCTGCGCCCAGTATTCGAGCTTCTGTTTTGATGCCTCAGTGGTGGGGATCTTCCCCTATCTGGCCCACGGCGCGCTGCTTTATCTGTTTGCCGAAGCCGACCGCAAAGATGCCGTCAAGGTCTGTCAGATCTTAAAAGACGAAGCCATCCATGTGGCCGTCTTCCCGACCCAGATGGGCGAAATCATTATCGACAATATGACTGGTGATTCCAGCCTGACCCATATCGTCGTCGGCGGCGAAAAATTGAAGCATTATTACGAACGCCCCTATACCGTGGTCAATGCCTACGGCCCCACCGAAAGCACCGTCGAAACCACGATCTTCAACGTTGACCGGGAATACCGCAATATCCCGATTGGTAAATCATTGATTAATGTCCGTTCCTATGTGGTCGATGAGCAGCTCCATCCGGTACCGGTGGGGCGACCCGGTGAGCTCTGCCATGCCGGCCGCCAGATTGGCCGGGGCTATCACAACCTGCCCGAAAAAACCGCTGCCGCCTTTGTGCCCAACCCCTTTGCCAGTGGACCTGACGATCAGGTACTGTACCACACCGGGGATATGGTGCGCCGCCGCGGCGACGGTCTGATTGAGTACATCGGCCGGATTGATTCCCAGGTCAAGATCCGCGGTTACCGGATCGAACTGAGCGAAATAGAAGGGGCGATGCTGGCCCACCCGGGCATCAAAGAAACCGCCGTGACGGTGCTGGAACAGGGCGGCAACCAATATATTATCGGCTACTACACCGGCCCGGCTGCCGCCATCGACCCCAAGGTCTGGCACCATCTGCTGCTGTCCCAATTGCCCGAATATATGATTCCGACTTTTTATGTACTGCTTGACACAATGCCCCTGACCCCCGGCGGCAAGGTCGATAAAAAAGCCCTGCCACAGCCCGAAACCGGCATCAAGACCGCCGACTATCTGGCACCGGAAACCGCGCTGGAAAAACAACTGGCCGACATTTTCGCCGCCACCCTGGGCCTGGAAACAGTCTCGGTGCTCGATGATTTCTTTGCCATCGGCGGCACCTCAATCTCGGCCACCAAGGTCGCGATGAAATGCCTGAGTCAGCAGATTCCCCTGGCCTATGCCGATCTGTTTGAATACAAAACGGTTCAGAATCTGGCCGCCTTTATTGAAAACCACGTCGCTGCCACCATTGATCCCGCCGACGTCGTCAAAAACTTTGACTACCAGAAGCTGAGCCCGGTGCTGGCCGCCAATGATCTGACCAACCTGGCCAGCCTGGCCACCAGCGATCTCGGCGATATCATCTTAACCGGCGCCACCGGCTTTTTAGGGACCCATATTCTCAAAGAATTCCTTGATCATTATGACGGTAAGGTCACCTGCTTTATCCGCAAGGGCAAGGCCCGATCGCTGGAACAGCGGATCAAAACGATGCTGGTTTACTATTTCGACCGCGATTATGAGGAACTGTTCGGCATCCGGATTTTCTGTGTCGAAGGTGATATCACCAACCCCGCCAGCCTCACCGCCCTGGAAACAGTGGCCGCCGGCACCGTCATTAACTGCGCCGCCTGCGTCAAACATTTCGTGGCCGATGATACCCTCGAAAAAATCAATGTCCGGGGGGTCGAAAACCTGATCGATCTGTGTCTGAAAACCGGCCAACAGCTGATTCAGGTGTCCACCGTCAGCATTGCCGGAGAAGGCATCAATGGCGCCCCGCCGCAGGATAAACGGATCCGCGAAAATGAGCTGTACTTTGAGCAGAGTCTCGAAAACGCCTATGTCCATTCCAAGTTTCTGGCCGAACGGGCGGTGCTGGCCGCTGTTGCCGAGGCCGGTCTGGCTGCTAAAATCATGCGGGTCGGTAATCTGATGAGCCGCAACAGCGATGGTGAATTCCAGATCAACTTCCTTCACAATGGCTTTATGCGGGGCCTCAAAGGCTACAAGATTCTCGGTAAATTCCCGGTCAGTGCCCTCAGTCAGGCAGTCGAGTTTTCACCGATCGACACCACTGCCCATGCCATCCTGAAGCTGTCGCAGACCAACCGCGAGCTGACGGTGTTCCATCCCTACAACAACCACACCGTCTATATGGCTGACGTGCTTCAGGAAATGAACGCCTACGGCTTTACCATTGCGGTCGTTTCTGACGCCGACTTCGGCGCCGCGCTCCAGGCCGGAATGGCCGATTCCGAGATGGCTCCGGCGATTTCGGGGCTGATCGTCTATCTGACCAGCGACGCCGTCAATCAGGTTTATCCGATTGATCCCGAAAACCGCTTTACCTCCGAGGTGCTGTACCGGATCGGCCACAACTGGCCGATTACCAACGAAACCTATATGCACAAATCGATTGCGGCCCTGGATGGGCTGGGCTTCTTTGATATTGACGAGAATTAAAAAAAGCCGGCCGGGGTATCTCCGCTGGTCGGCGTCTTAAAAATATCAGATGGTTGCCAGCCTGTTTGGATAAAAGGTGAGCATCCCTCGACAAAAGCTGTCGAATCTGATATAGTTATAATTAACAAAATATTTGGAGGTATGGAATGAAAGATGATGAATTTGTAACTATAACCCCAAATCAAAAAGCGAAGTCACCGGAGACTGCTGACAAATCCCAGGACTTTGGGTTAATCGGTCTCGTGGTTATGTTTATCATACTCCTGGGTTATAATCTGTATAAAGGCCTTCCCATCAGTGATTTAAATGCCATGTTCTGGGGGTACCTGGGGATGTCTTTTGTTATTAAGTATCAAAGAGAAAGAATAACCAGCAACCTGATCGTCGCCATTGGCGGGATCGTCGCCTCACTTTCAGCACTTGCAAATTATATCCTGACGACCTGGTAACATCAACAGCTTAAAAAGCTGAGCAGATTAAAGAATAATCCGCTCAGCTTTTTTCGCGTGCCGCTATTTGATTTTGTCGGTAATCGTGAAAAATTGTCACCGTAATATTTGGTCATCGTTTGTGAGAACTCACCAAGAGGTAATGCAAGAACCCACCAGATTACCGTGAACCAGCCGGTTAGCTGCGTTTCAAGCTGCCCTATCAACCGTTAACGCGCCGGCCGCATTCCGGACAGAAGTTATCATCTGCTGCCAGGGCAGTGCCGCATTGGCGGCAAAATGCCGGTCGTTCCGGGGCGGTTGCCGGCACGTCTGGAACGACACCATCCCGGACCCCAGCCAGCCGGGTTTCTTCCAGAATTTCCGGTTCAATAAAACGTTCGGTATCCCCTTCCAGCGCCACCATTTCAACCAGGGACAGGTTTGGATCATCGCCCCAGTCATCATCATCCCGCCAGCACAGCCAGGCGGCGGCGTCATAATCTGGCGCTCCGATGGGCGGGTGCTGTTGCCGCATGGTTTGGATGTAAGCCAGAATGGCGGCCCGATCGGCCGGATCAAAACAAAGCTCAATGGTATCCTGACGATTGCCCGAAACGATCAGGCCGTCTTCGCCAGCCTCGCTGATCCGGGTGATCTTATGCCAGAGAATGGCATTGCGATCCAGCGGCGCGGCCCGATAATCGGTGCCGGGGATGGCCGCATAGCCGATCCGAAAACCGGTCAAAGCCGTAAACTTGGCTTTTTTGGGCATCCGTTTTTCGCGCTTGACAAAGATGCCCCGTTCATTGAGCAGATATTCCGAAACAATCACCGGCAGGTCACCCGCCGGGCTGGTTGGTTTCGACCAGGTTAATCTTTCCATTTTTTTCTCCTTTGGTTAACGCACTTGAAGTGGCCATTAGTTTGATGGTTCACTTTTGGGCGGGTGTGTTAAGTTGATAAATTAACACCCAGCACCGTAGGATTCCGTGGCCATCTTGACGGCGTCATCGCTGATACTGATGCCAGGATCGGTCTGATATCCATCACTTATCCCCATGGTCTCCTAAATTAATCGTTTGACACTTTGCTCAAGCCGTTCCAGCGAAATCGGTTTTTTGATAAAATCATCATAGCCTAATTCGTGGAGCAGCGGGGCATTGTCGCCTAAATTTTTTACACTGATCAGTATCACCTTGACCTGCTTTTCCTGCTCCATACTTCGGATCTCCTGAAGTACCAGCGCCCCATTTAAATCTGGCAGAATGATATCCAGAATCAATAAGTGCGGTTTAAAATCCGGAAAAATAGCCAGCGCCTCTTTGCCGGTCGCTACCACCTGGGTCTCTAAACCTAACCGGCTGAGTCGGCTTTTGATTAAGCGGCTGACGGTTGACGAGTCATCGCAGATCAGGACCCGGTTTTTTTCCGTGCCGGTATCCATCGCATCAGATAAAAAACTGGTACAGGCCCGTCCCCGTTCTTTGGCCCGGTATAACTGGCGGTCGGCTTCCTCCAGGACTGCTTCGAGGGTTTTATCTCCGCCATTAAACTCGCTGATGCCGGCACTAAAGGTGATATAAATCTGGTGCGTAGAATCTGGCGGATTAAATGCTTTACGCTGAAATTTCTGGCGGATGCGTTCAACCACCTTAAACGCCTCGATCGCATCCGTTTCTGGTAACAGCAATAAGAACTCATCACCGCCAAATCGCGAAATTTGATCGGATGGCCGGAAACTCTTCTTAAATTCCGCTACGAAACTTTTTAACACCCCGTCACCAAAGAGATGCCCATAGCTGTCATTAATCTCTTTGAAATGGTCAATATCGATAAATACCACTGAAAAAACCTGTCTGTCTCGCTGAAACTTCGCTTTTTCCTGGGCAAATCGATCCGCAAAATAACTGCGGGTATAGGCCGAAGTCAGGGCATCCTTCAACAGCGCATTTTTGTGTTTGAACTCTTTTTTTACCAATTTCTCGACATTGGCCACTAACACATCCGCTTCAAAGGGTTTTCTCAGAAAATTATCAATCCCTTCCTTAAGCGCCAGGACGTGGTCCTCCTTACTGGTGGAAGCCGTCAGAACGATGGTTGGAATCACGATTTTTTCCTGTTTTAATTCCCGATAAAACTCGATCCCGTTTTTGCCTGGCATGACTAAGTCAAGAATCAGAATATCGGCATCATGGGATCTTAATATTTCCAGCGCCTGATCGGCATCATTGGTGATCAGAACATCATAACCACGATTCCGTAAAACGCTTTCGATAATGTTTAAGACCAGCATATCGTCATCAAAGACCAATACCCGTCCTAAGGTCAGACTACTGATTTGATCATTTTGGACCGATCGATTGATCACCTCCCGGGTCTGAATGTTACAGACTAAATTCTCCGCGCCACTTTCCTGATAAGCTGTGACAGCCAAAAGATTTTCCAGGGACTGGGTGACCTCGCCAAATCTTTTGGCCAATTTGATCACATCGATGCTGTCGTTTAACAGTTCGCCCTCGTTTTGCTTGATGAATTCTTCACTCTTCAGGCAAAGATATCCCAATTCGCGAAAATTATTCTTGATTGCCAAAGCCTTGACTTCTGCGAAAAAAGCGGACATCAACCGCAGCCTGATGGTGTTTGGTTCGATACTAAACACGACAAAATTTTGCAGTGCTTGATTGAGCTGATTCTCTATTTCAGATAATATTGCTAACTTACTTGGTTCAATTGTGTTCATCATTTGCTCCGACTCGTTATAATTTATAAAGCCTTAACATCAGATCAATCTCGTCACAGACCAGTCTGGCGATAAAGCTATCGGTTCTCTTTTTAACTTCAATTTTCACGCCTTCACCCACCAGCGTAAAGGGAACGGATAAAATGAATTTATAATTGGTGGCTTCCAAACGGGCCCGAGCCGATCCACCCACCATATTGATCAACTCCGTAACCCCATCATTTAACAGGTTATCATCTAAGGCGGCAGTTTCAATGCCGGTCATAAATGAAACCAGGAGGGAGGCACTGGTTTTATTGGTTCCCAAGGTCAAGAGCATGGCGTTCTCACCCTGCAAAACCATGGCGCCAATAATTTCATGATCCGGCGCGGTTGCCTGATCATTTTTAACCTCATTCAGAACAAAGCCACTCATCCGCTCAACACTTTCCAGTAAAGCAGCGACAAAAACCTGTCCGGGAATTTCTTCGTATTGCCTGATCTCCGCTTTTGTATTCATCCGTTGACCTCCCCACCCAAACTGTCGATGATTTTTTTCATCAGTTCTTCAATCGAAAAGGGCTTGGTGATGTACTGGGACACCCCGGCCTTAACCGCTTCGATGACACTCTCCGGCATATTTTCAGTGGTCACCATGACTACCGGAATGTGTTTGAACTGGTCATTTTTTTTGATCGTTTTGAGAAATTCCAGACCGTTCATACCCGGCATGTTCCAATCCAGAAAGATCAATTCAATTGTCTCCGGACCGTTTAGCAGATTCAGTCCATCCTGGGCGGACTCCGCTTCCAGACATTCGTGACCAAGCACTTCCACCGCCGCCGTAATAATTTTACGGACAACGGCCGAATCGTCAATCGTCAACATCTTCATTTGGTTGCCTCCTTCACTGTAAAATAAGTCCCATCACTGGTGATGTTCTTGTTAAAATAATCATCCATCGCATAATAAATCTCAGCGGCTCCGATTAGCAGAAATCCTTGCGGTTTTAACACCTGGGTGGTCTTTTTAAAGACGGCGTGGCGCAGCGCTTCGGTAAAATAAATCAGCACATTGCGGCAGAAAACCAGGTCAAATTTCCCCAACAGCAAAAAGCTGTTTTGCAGATTGAAGGGTTCAAAACGCACCCGTTTTCGATAGGCCTCGTTTAACACCCAGGAAGTTCCCTCACGGATAAAATAGGCCTCCCGGAGATCTGGTTTTAAGCCCCGCATGATCGTAATCGGGTCGTAGTGGCCACGTCTGGCAATCGTTAAAACATTATTTGAAATATCGGTCGCCACAAACTCAAAATCATCGAGGGAAACCGTGGTAATCTGATGGTCCTTTAAATACTCGCTAATCAGGATGACCAGCGAATAGATTTCCTGACCGGTTGATGCGGCGGCACTCCAGACCCGAATTTTGTCCGACCGGCCGGCTTCCATTTCGGCAATTTTTTGCGGCAGCCAGATTTGTGCAATAATCTGCCACGAGCCCGGATCGCGAAACCAATAGGTCTCATTGGTGGTAATCGCGTCGATGACCCGGGTTTCGATATTGGCGTCGGAATGGTTTTGCAGCAGCAAAAATAATTCTGCAAAGCTATCACAATGGGAATCAATCAATAGCTTCGCCAGCCGTGATTCGACCAGATAGGCCTTGTTCTCGTCCAGCGCGATCCCGCATTTTTCAGCGATATAGCCCTGAAATAACTGGTATTCCTGTTCTGACAAAGCAGCCATCGTATTCCTCCTTTCTAACCAGCACCACAAGTCTGGCGAACGCTAAAATTTAAACTGCGTGACCGAATCGCTAAGCTGCAGCGACAGATCGACCAGCCGATTGGCGGCAACTGACGTCTTGGATGCGCCGACGGCGATTTCTTCCGAGGCTTGATTAATCTCCTGGATACTCTGGGAGATTTCGACGGCGCCTTTGACCGTTTCTTCGGTGGCACGGCCTAATTGGGTCATGCTGACCGACATTCTTTCGGTGTTCAGCGCAGCATCATCGGCGGCCCGGGCCAGCTCGGCGGTGCTCTTGGCAATCTCGCCAACTGCCTGTCCGGATTCTTCTGCGCCATGTTTGACTTCGCCAGCTTTTTGATCGATTTCTCTGATTTCCACGGTAATCGTATCGAGCCGCTGGGAAGCCCGGATCGCTGCTTCGGAAATCCCCTGGGTTGAAGCACTTTGTTCGGTGACGGCCGTGGCAATTAAGGTTGTGATCGTCGTGACTTCGTCAACGACATCATTGATGCGGGCCACCGCCGAAACTGCCTGTTCCATATTTTCCTGCATCCCCTCGATCTGGTCGGCGATTTCATCGGTGGCTTCCGATGTTTGCTTGGCCAGCTCTTTCACCTCGTTGGCAACCACCGCAAAACCCTTACCCGCTTCGCCGGCCCCGGCCGCTTCAATGGCGGCATTCAGGGCTAACATGTTGGTCTGATCGGCAATATCATCAATGATCTTAATGATTTTATTAATTTTTTTAGATGACTGATTCAGGGTGCGAATGATCTCGGCAGTATTTTTGGCTTCATTGTCGGCCACCTGGGTAATGTGCAAAGATTTTTCGCAGTTGTTATTAATCTCATTAACCGACAGGTTTACTGCTTTAACGGCCTCAACCACGGTATTGACTTCGGCATTGACATTTTCTGCCGATGTTGACACCTCACGGATGCTGGCAAAAATATGACCCATCAGTAAAATGGTCTGATTTACACTTAACGCCGTTACTTCCGAGGCGGCCGCCAGATTTCTGGTGGTGCTGCTGATTTCTTCGATGGCCGCAGCAATCTGATTGGTATTATCCGCCGTTGTCAGGAGGGTCGCACTGGATTGTTCCATACTGGCCGAGATTTCTTCGACAGCGGCACTAACCACATTGATTTTCGCACTGGTTTCCTCGGAGCTCACGGCAATGCTGCTGGCGACCCGATCCATCGCATCGGCGGAGTCGTTTAAGACTTCTGTAGCCTGGACGATCGCTTTTAATGAACCGCCAATTTTTTCAACCAGCTGATTAAAATCGAGACAGAGTTTACCAATTTCATCGCGGCTGGAAAACTCCCCACGGACGGCCAGGTTTCCCTGACCGGCTTCGTTCATCAGCGCTGAGACGGTCTGCAGCGGCTTGGTAATGCGTCGCGATAAAACCGACACGATGATCACACTGGCGGCGATCGCGAGGATTAACACCAGCACCATCAGCAGCTGCAAACTTTTAACCGGGGCTAAGGCTTCAGCTTCATCGACCTCAATAATCAGGCCCAGTCTGGTTGCGCCAATATCGACAAAGGAAGCCGTCCCCAGAACCTGTTCACCGCGATAATCCGGATAAAGCCCGGTGAACCTGAAATCACCGCTGTCACTGTCAAAATGTGGGCTGAGTTGTGCCACCGCGTCCGTGGTAATCGTCGTTGAGAAAGCTGTCGCATCGGCTTCTGCTCCCAAAATCGGGTTCGTATTGAGTAACCCCGTCTGATCGACCAGATAAATATCACCGGTTGTACCAATATCACCGATTCCTTCACTGAGGATGGCTTCAATGCTGTCCATCAAAATGAGGGAATTGACGGTTCCAATGATCGCATCATTTTGAGAACTGTAAAATGGCGCCGACAGGGTCACATAATATTTTTTGATGATATCCGAATATTGTACCGGCGTAATACTGCTTTGACCTTGGATAGCGGCTTTGAAGTAATCTCTGGCAGACAGATTGGTCCCTTCCAGGGTCGCCTTTAATTGCCCCGACGCATAGATACAATTACCGGCCACATCGGTAATATAGATGCTTTCGATTTGATTGGCGGCTTGCTGAGCCGTCAGCCCGGCTTCAACCCGGGCATAAGCCGCATCCCATTGTTCCCCTTTGCCACCGCCTGGCTGTGCTTGGGTCAGCAGATTTTCAACAATCGCTAAATTTGATAGAAAAGTGCTGGTATAAAAGGCTTTATCGGAAAATTCGCGAGTAAAACGGTTTTGGGTTACTTTTGAATAAAGGGCCATTTCCTGAAGTTTCATTTCGACCAGACTGTTCCGGGCCTGATTATAGGCGAGTCCCGAAATAATTGCGATCGGGATCAAGCCGGTCAGAATAAAAAAGATGATTAACTTGGTCCGCATTTTTACATTATCAAAATATCTTAACATTTGACACCTCACTCACTTAAAATAATTTTTCTTTATCAATGATAATCAGCAATTGCTGCTCCAGTTTGGCAATGAATTTAATGGTTTGGCCATATTCATTTTCTAACGATGGCGTTGGGGGCTCGCATATTGCTTCGTCAACGTCAATTACATCGGCCGCTTGTTCAACCAGAAAAGCCATCACATCGATTTCGCCCGCTTCTTTTTTTAAAATAATACAATGCTTCTTTTCCGCCCTCGTCGGAACCCCAATAAGGGCCTCAAAATCCAGCAGATTGACAATCTGGCCTCGCAAATTCATGATCCCGGCCATCATCGGCGGGGCCAGCGGAATGACGGTTATTTCGGGATGGCGATTGATTTCTTTGACATAGCGCGTTTCGATGCCATAAAGATTATCGCCGGATTTAAAACAGAGAACTTTTAACACCTTATTCACCTCTTTGGGATGCTGCGATGACCTCATCAAGGGCCCGCAACAGACTTTCCCGATCCAATTTATATTCATAGCGGTCGAAGCCGCTGGTCAAACCTTTCTCCCGGTTAAGGGCACCGGTCAAGGCGCTGAGCGCGACGATCGGGATGCTGTCATAGGCCGGTTTCTGTCTGATTTTTTTAAGCAGTGCATAGCCATCAAGCTGCGGCATCTGAATATCGGTCAGGACCACATCGATTGCTTCACGGTCGAGGATTGCCAGGGCCTCAAGGCCATTGGCGGCCAGTACTACCTGATAGCCGCCGCTTTCTAAGTAATTTTGTTCGACCTTCTGAAAAAACGGTGAATCTTCAACCAGCAGAATTTTTCGGCCGCTTGCCTGGGGTGAGGGAACAAAGGTAAAGGCTTCCGGTTCAGCCCGCTCCAGCAAGGCATAAAGATTAATGATCAAGATCATTTTTTCACGAAAAAGCGCCGCCCCAAAGATCCCCGTCATGTTAAACTGCTGCGCCTCAATGACCGGTTCAAAGTTGACATTTTCAATAATTTCAGTCGCTAAAATACCAATCGGCTGGGGCACCAGCTTGGGTGTGATGACATAATAGTCTTCGCCGTCATCCAGACCACTGTTAAGGGCCAGATAATCCTCGGCCCTGATGACGCGCAGTGGCATGTTGCCCCGACTAATGTATGTACGATCGCCGATGCGCTGAATTTCGGTTTTTTTAATTTTGTCAATGCGCTTGATCAAGGCAATATTTAAGGCCAGTATTTCATTTCCGGTACCTTTAAACAAGACAAAATCTTCGCGGTCATCCCCCGCCAGCGCGGTCCGGCCCAAATCATCAATCAGTGTTTGGGGCTTTGTATTGGTATCACTCACCAGCGCCGTTGTTCGGGCAATACCGGCAATATCCAGAATCGGGGCGACTTTGCCATCACCCATAATCGTTAAGCCCGAATAAATCCCACATTCCTTGAGGATCGCCGGCAAGGGCTTGATCAGGGTCTCTTCAATTCCCAACAACGTTTCGACCAGCAAGCCAAAACGCTGCTGGCCGAGTTTGAGGACAACAAGCTTATGGTCGCGTGGGGCCCGGCCGGCTTGCTGGGGCTGCCATAAGTCACTCAGGTAGACAACCGCCAGTAGTTCGTTTCGGAGTCGATAAAAGTATTTTTCATTGATCGCCTCTATTTTTTCATTAAAAGACTCTTTATTGATCTTGATGGTCTCCTGCACATCGGCCTGAGGAATCACCATTTTTATCGCGCTGGAAGCGACCACCAATGATTGGATAATCGAAACCGTTAACGGCATCATCAGTTTTACACTGGTGCCCCGGCCGGACTGGGTCGTTATTTCAATACTGCCACCCATCTTTTCAAGATTCGTTCGGACCACATCCATGCCGACACCGCGGCCGGATACCTCGCTTAAGCTGTCCGCCGTCGAAAAGCCGGGGTCGAATAGCAGGTTCAGCAGTTCTTTTTCGGACATCAGGTTGAGTTCATTTTGGCGATAAAGCTTTTTTTTGCGGGCGATTTCCTGGATTTTGGTAAAATCGATCCCATTGCCGTCATCACTGACTTCAATGTTGACCACACTGCCCTGATAACTGGCCTTGAGGCTAATCGTGGCGATTTCATTTTTGCCGTTTTGTTTGCGGATCGCCGCACTTTCAATACCATGATCAGCCGCATTACGCAGCAGATGCACCAGCGGATCACTTAACCCTTCGAGAATCGACTTATCGAGTTCAACCTCACCGCCTTCTATCTGCAGCGTCAGTTTCTTATTCAGTTTTTTGGACAGGTCTCTAATCAGCCGCGGATAGCGATTAAACAGGGTTCCGATCGGCTGCATCCGGGTCAGCATAATTTTCTCCTGAATGCTGCTGGTTAAGCGATCAACATTTTGCAACACCTGCGGGAGCTCCGCAATCCGTTTCTTTTCGGGTTCCAGCAGGGTCAGCAGCCGGTTTCGCCCCAGCACCAGTTCACTGGCAAGATTCATTAAATCATCCAGCAACCGGATATTGACCCGGAGGCTCTCAGATCCTTCATTGAACTCCACCAGGGGTAGTTCAAGCAGCTTGTCCTCGTTGGCTTCGGGCTCATTGCTTAGTAACAGCACCGGCTCAGCCACTGTATTTTCCTTATTTTCGGCCAGAACACGAACGCTGCTGGCCGGGAGGCCGAGGACCTGGCGTAACAGGCTTTCTTCGAGGATACTTGACGCCAGGATCAGAACCACCGGATTGTTAAATTGCTCTGCTTTGAGATCGTCCCAGCTGAGCGGATCGCCGGCCGGGCTGATCATTAAAATTACATTGGCGACTGAAGTAAAATTGTCAATAATTGCATCAAGCCCGTCGCAGCTCGCCAGATATTGAGCGGTTAGGGCCATTTCAATGCCATAAATATGATGACCAAATTTCCTGAATGCCGTGATTTTCTCTTGGGTCTGCGGATTAAAATCAAAATGAGCGAAAAGCTGACTGGTATCTGGCGGCTCTGGTTTCGCAATCGGATCAGCCGCGTTAGCATCCTGCTTCGCAAAGCCAGCCTCAGCGACCTGCAATTTGACAAGGATGTCATCAATGGGATAGGTTTCACTCTGCTTGACATCATTAACCAGCACCTTTAAGCGATCTTTCGCTTCCAGCAGCAAGTCAATCTCAGCGTCAGTTAACGGGATTTGTTTGCGATTAACAAAGTCTAGAATTGTTTCCATGGAATGGGCAATGGTGACAATCTTGGTTAAGCCAAAAAAACCGGCGGTACCCTTGATACTATGGACTGCCCGAAAGGCATCGTTGATCTGTTCGGCACTGATCTCTGCCAGGTTCGTCAACACGACCCGTTCGAAATTTTCGAGATGATCCCGGGCTTCTTCGACAAATTCCTGGATAAAGTCTTCGTTTTTAAGCAAATGAATCCCTCCTTTTAACTGATCTTTTTTTACAATTAGCCTTGTATTTGGACTGGTAACCGGTCTTCCCGATCCGGTTGCCGGTACATTATTCTTTCATACAGAAAAACCCCAGGGAACCCGTCGCGAAAAGACCGGTATTCCGTGGGGTCAACCACTGTAACTATTATAACAAACTATCCGTTATGGGACAACGCAGAACACGATTTATTTAGACACTTTTGATAAGCAGCCGGGATAATACGATCAAAAATCTGTTTTTCATCAAAAGCAGTCGCGATCAAACCGTTTTTGATGCGATTGGCCAAATCGACATCAAGGGCATCGGTGCTGACCGCGATTTGATCGATGATGCCATCGTTAACAACCAGCAAGAGCTCGACCTCGCCCCACTCATATCGTCTGGCAATGGCCACATTAAAGGCTGGCGACGCCCCGTAGTTCCAGTCCCAGCTGTGATATTTGGTTTCAATTTTCGCAATCGCTTGCCGGTCAGCCGCCGTTAAAAACGACTCATTATCTGCCGGGATCGTTTCTGGCACCGACTCTGAGCTTCTTTCCGGGTGATTTGGTTCGGCTGTTGCTGCGGGCCGGTTAGTGAAGGCCGTTACCAGTGCTTGTTTAAAGCCCGGGACGGTGATGGCGGGATTGAGGGCCTTGAGATTGATGACTCTGGCCTTGACGGAGTTGATCCCTTTTGATTCCAGTTTAAGTTTAGAAGCCGTCAGGATCGTTGCCAGCTGCGACAGGTCGGAATCCAGCAACAAGGTGCCATGGTGGCAGATGAAATTATTTTGTTCAAAATAAGCATTGCCCGAGACTTTAAAGGCGCCCACCTGAATATCATTCTTGCCACTGAAAACGGCGTCGATGCCATAGGATCGGATCGCGTTAATAACAATTTCAATATTGTCCCGGACACAATTCGGATGAAAGCGCGAGATAAAGGTGAAATTTAAATTACCTAAATCATGGTAAACCGCGCCGCCACCGGATAGCCGTCTGACCAGGCGGCATCCTTTCTGTTCAAGAACATCCAAATCACACTCTTTCCAGGGATTCTGATTGCGGCCGATCACCACTGTTTTGTCATTCTGCCACAGAAAAAGGATGTCATCCTCCGAGGCCGCCTGGCCCAGCAAGTATTCCTCAACGGCCAGATTATAACCAGGATCAACCCGGTCTGAAAAGTATATTTTACGCAAAATGAATGGCCTCGCCGGTAATCCCCAGGATCGCCTCCTGCACCGCTTCAGCCGTGGTCGGATGGGCAACGATTAAATGTTTGATGGTGCGATAATCAATTTTTGCACTGATATAATAACTAAAATTGGCGATCATATCGGTTGCTCCGGGGCCGATGACGGCAGCCCCCAGGATGCGATGATCACTTTCATCACTGATCACTTTGACAAAGCCAGTCGCTTCGCCCTGACTCAATGCTTTGCCATTGGCGGCAAATGGAAATTTACTGACCTGATACTTGATACCCGCGCTCTTTGCTTCCCGTTCACATAATCCCACCACACCGATTTCCGGTGCAAGAAAAATAGCACTGGGGATTGCCGAATAGTCCATCGTTGCGGTTAAACCCATGCAATTCTCCGCGGCGACAATGCCTTGATGGCTGGCTACATGAGCAAGCTGGATTTTATTGGTAATATCGCCAATGGCATAAATGTCCGGTTGTGATGTTTGCATTGCCGAATCGACTGCAATACCATTTTTTCGTTCATTAAATAAAACCCCCAGTTCGGCCAAATCAACTGCGTCGAGGTTTGGCTTGCGCCCCACTGCCATCAGGATCAGCTCAGCTACGGCATAATTGCGGGCGCCGTTTTGTTCAAACGCACACAGCCCCTGGCCATTGACGGTCATTGAAATCTCTTCAACCTTGGCCCCGGTCATCAGTTTGATTCCCCGTTGCCGGCACTCGTCGACGATGATCTCAATAATATCCTGGTCTAACGTGCCCAGGATATCGCTCATGTATTCCACGACGGTCACCTGACTACCCAATGAATTGAAGATGAAGGCAAATTCCATCCCAATCACCCCGCCTCCGATAATTGTCAGGGTTTCCGGAATTTTTTTCAGCTCTAACATCTCTTGACTGGTCAGCACAATCGGCAGCTCGGCTCCGGGAATAGCCAGTCGCGCCGGTGATGACCCGGTAGCAATAATGATTTTCTCGGCCTGAATAGACGCCTCGATTTTATTATTTTTTACAGTAATCAGCTTACCCGTTAGCTTTGCTTCACCGGAAATAACCTTGACCTGCCATTTTCCCAGTAAATACCGGATCCCATCGGTTAAGCCGGCCACCACGGCATCTTTTCGTTCGATGATCTTTTCCATGGCAATTTCGGTTACTGCCGTTTTGACACCAAAAAGTTCGCTACTATTTATGGCATCGACCAGATGCGCACTTTTCACCAGGCTTTTTGTCGGGATACAGCCATAATTGAGGCAAGTCCCGCCAAGTTTATCTTTTTCAATCAACGTCACCGTAGCCCCCAGTTGGGCCGCTCGAATGGCCGCCACATAGCCAGCCGGACCACCACCGATAATGGCAATATCACAGCAGATGTTTTCTATTTTGGGTTTGGCTAAGCCAAAACTATAGGCCGGTGCCGCTTGGTTAGACTGTTGACAAACTTTTTTGCCCTCAATCTCAGCGATACTGCCACCTATTTTGATCTGCTGACCTTCTTCAATCAGCAGCTTAACAATCGCGCCATCATATTCCGATTTAACGATAAAGTTTCCTTTTGCCGACTCCACATTAAATAGGGCATCGCCACTCTTGATGACATCGCCATCCTTGATCAATAGTTTCCCGACCGTGGCGCTGCGATCTTCCCCCGACAGTTTATTCAGTATCATCTTTATCATGCTTTTCTCCTCAAATGAAAAAAGAGGGGGATATCCCCCATCTTTCCCGATTATTTAAAATCGTTCTGGAATTCATTGATACAATCATCCAGCAGGGTGACGGAATAGGCCATCGACGGGCCGCCGCCAAAAGCAACCGAAACCATTGCCGCTTCGCGGATTTCTTCTGCTGTTGCTCCGGCTTCCAAGGCTTTGTATGAATGATAAACGATACAATATTCACAGCGGTTGTAGCAGCCAATTGCCACACTGATCAGTTCTTTTGTTTTTAAATCGATTGCCCCGGGTTCATAGCTAGCACCTAATAGACCCATAAAGGCTCCAACAACGGGACCATTTGTTTCCCCCAGTTTGCCCAGACCTCCAACAAAATCATTTAACATACCGCGTACATCTTTAGCCATTTGATTACCTCCACATTTATTTAGTTTGTATACTAATATTTAGTATAGCAATTAATATGTGTTTGTCAATAAAAAAAATAGCAGGTTGTCCTGCTATCGCAAAATATTTATGGCTGATTATTCTTTTTTTGCTGGGTCGTGTTTGATATTGAGCATCATTTTATCGAGGACATTCTGAAAGATATCCAATTCTTCACTGCTGATATTGGCCAGTAGCAGATCACTGAAATTTTCACCAATGGGCATCAGATCACTAATCTTCAGGCGCCCTTTTTCGGTTAGTTCAATGAATTTTACCCGTTTATCGGCTTGATTTTCAACCCGCACCAGCAGCTCATCGCGGACCATTCGATCTACTAATCTGGCCAGGGTCGAATCTTGAATATTCATCATTAAAGCCAATTCCTTCTGGCTGGTTGGCTTTTCGGCTCTGTTTAAAAAATACAAGGCAATCCACTGAATTCTAGTAGACCCTTCTTTTTCAAGGCGTCGATTAAAATCTTCCATGATGTATTTAATGGCGGTATCGGTCACAAAGCCAATGCATTTGGATAAATCAAAACTCAAATCAGTCACCTTCTGTAAATAAAATTTTATCTCGACCGAAATCGACCTATTGAAAATATCATAATTAACCGTGATAGTCAATAGGCGATCTTAAATCCAACGCCCTCACAACTTGTACGGTGTCTGAGCTGTTTTGATGAGGCCGATGCTCATTCGCATCATGATTTTTCGCCGATCACCTGACTGACAAAAACAGCGACGATTTCCGGATCAAAATAAGTGCCGGCACATCTTTTAAGCTCGGCGACCGCTTCTTTTTTCCTTAAGGGGTCACGATAGGTTCTTTCTTCGGTCATCGCATCATAGGCATCGCAGATTGCGATGATCCGGGCCATAAAGGGTATTTCTACGCCAGCTAAACCCTTCGGATAACCGCTGCCGTCATAGCGCTCATGATGGGAACTGACAATCTCGGCGATATCACCATACTCTCGGGTTGTTGCCAGTATTTCAGCGCTTTTTGAGGGATGAAGTTTCATGATTTCCCACTCCCGCTGATTGAGCTGGCCGGGCTTATTAAGAATGGCTTCGTCGATCCCGATTTTTCCAATATCATGCAGGTATCCCGCGATGCGCACCTTATCAATCTGAGACTTATTCAAATTAAGTCTATCAGCCGTTTTCTCGCAAAGCTTTCCAACCCGTTCAGAATGTTTTTTCTCCCGTTCACTCTTGATGAACAGGGTCTGCATAATGACATTAATTGTTTTGCTTCGGATACTTTTTTGATTGTAAAACTTACGGTTGTTCATGAAGGCTTCGGCTTCATCGTAAATCTTATCTAAGGGGTCCTGCCGGTTTTTTTGGATACCATAACCCCAGGAGATACCAATCAATTTATATTTTTCCTGGTTCATGAAATCATTGAGCACCTGATGATTGAACTTCTCCAGATATTGTCTGATTTCTACTTCCTGCCTGCCGGATACGAGAATGGCGAAATCATCCCCCCCTATTCGGGCGAGAATATCAAAGTCACTCATACAGGCTTTGATGCGCCGGGCGATGTTAATTAATAGCTGATCGCCTTCCAAATGCCCATATGTGCTGTTAAATTCATTAAAAGCATCGATATTTCCCCTCAAGATGGCGATCGGAAATTCATCGTGATCGACTCTCCGGTTAAATTCTTTCTCAAAAAATCGGCGGTTATAGATGCCAGTCAGATAATCATGGTAGGCTAAAAACTCATTTTGTTTGGCTATTTCTTCTCTTTCGCTCAAATCTGCTTTGCTTTTGGTTATATCATCAATCAAACATAAATGCATCGTGTGCTGATAGGGCAGATCCAGCAGTGGCGCCACCTTCATATTGGTCCAGACACTTGATCCGTCTGGTCTGATGAAGCGCTTTTCCATGGAATAACCGGCAATGACGTGCTGCTTGAACAAATCAAATTTTTCCAGATCCGCCTGGAGATCCTCCGGATGGGTAATTTCGGTCCACTTCAGTTGCTCCAGTTCCTGGCTGCTCCGCGCCAGGATCTTTTCAAACATCGGATTAATATTGACGCGCCCCAGTTGCGACTGCGATAAAAAGCTTTTATCATTGACGATTGCAATACCGACCGGGGTTTGATCAAAGACACTGCGATAGAGAGCTTCATCCAATGCTATTTTGCTGACAAGCTTTCTAATGCTCCGATTCTGAAACGAAATATAAAGAACCGCTGATAAAAGCACCAAGATGAAGAAAACGATGATCAGGTCCGGCACTATCTTTTTCCAGAGGGCGGCATTCCACTCCGAGGCCGAATAGTCAAGTCCAAACACGGCCAGGGTTTCACCACTGATGGGATCTTTTACCGGCACCAGGGCACTGATCCAGGTGCCCCAACGATCGCTGGTCGGCTCGCTTAAAACTGTTTTACCCGAAGTAAACACCTCCCATAAAACCGCCCCCGCTTCATCATAAACCTGGCCCGGTGGGGAGTAATCCGGGGAGTCGGGTTCCTCTGAATCGAGAAGGAAGATAATTTCGCCATCTTTTTCCTGCATCAGGTAGGCAAAATGAAAGGGATTGGTGGCCGCAACCAGACGAATAAAACTCGCCTTCGTCATCATGTATTCGGGAAGGTCAAGATCAGCAGCCGTTCCTGATAGTTTGGCAATATGATCGGTGTGGAGCAGAGCTTCCACCGATTCTGCCAATTGGATGGCTTCATTGGCCGCCATCGCCTGGTAGCGATGCCATTGAAACCGTAAAAACAAGCCGCTTAAGCAGAGAATGCAGAGGGCTAGTAAAATGCCCCCCCAAATCATCTGTTTTTGGCTTAAGTTCTTTTTCAATTGATTATAGCTGCTTTTGCCATGATTACCTTGATTTTTCATTAGCTCAATCATCTGTTTCCTTCACATGTATTTAGCCCGTCGATTATTTGACCGCAGCCAGACCCCGCCAACCTTAGTAGTACTTTCACCATTTATAGCCCAAAACCTTTTCGATAAATATTCTGGCGATTTCCGGATCAAATTGCGTTCCGGCATGCTTTTTTACTTCATCAACGGCTGCTGCTTCACTGAGGGCTTTTCGATAAGACCGATTGTTCGTCATCGCATCATAGGCATCCGCTATCGCGATTACTCTCGCTTTCCATTGAATCGACTCCCCTTTCAATCCCTTTGGATAGCCTGTTCCGTCCCATCGCTCATGGTGTTCAAAGATATATTCGGCAATGTTATTAAACGCGGTTGTGGAGCTTAATAACCGATAACCGGTTTCTGGATGGCGTCGTATTTCCGACCATTCCGCATTCGTTAACGTTCCAGTCTTTCCGATTATCGCTTCATCCACGGTGATCATGCCGATATCATGCAATTCTCCGGCGGCCCGCAACGCTTCGATCTCATCTTCTTTTAAATGATAGGCTTTACCGATATCCTGACAAATTAAACTGACTCTTTTGGAATGGACTTCTTCCCAGGGGGATTTAATCTGCAGTGCATTGAGGATCGCCTGAATGATGCTATTTCGTCGACTGGAACTGTTTAGCATTTTCTTTTGGTACATAGAATCTTCGGCGTTTTTTAGAACCGCCATGACCGATTGATTTTCTTCATGCTTGGTATCCCATCCAAATGAAATCGATACGTTAATATTCATTATTTTTCGCTGTTCGATTTTTTCTTTTATTCTTTTTACCAGAATTTCGGTCGACTCATTATCGGTACCGGGAAATAATAAGACAAATTCGTCCCCACCGATCCTTGCCATGATATCGTCTGCACGGCATTCGGTTTTAAACACATCGGCAACACACCGAATCAGCTCATCGCCGCTTTCATGACCAAAGGCGTCATTGACCATTTTCAGGCCGTTCAAATCGGCGTATACGATCGATAAAGGCAGGTTCCTTTTGGTATTGATCCGCTTTAATTCTTCTTCAAAATACCTGCGATTATAGAGGCCGGTCAGTTGGTCATGGTAGCTCAGGTATTCAATTTGTCTTTGTTTTTCCTTTTTTTCACCGAAATCCCGAAAAACTAACACGCAACCAATGATATGTTCGTTTGCGTCTTTTATCGGTGCGGCAGTATCCTCAATCGCCCGTTCGGTGCCATCGCGCGACATTAGCAGGGTGTGATTGGCCAGCTGGACAATTTTCTTTGTTTCAAACACCAGCTTAACGGGATCTGGGGCTGACTCGCGGGTATATTCATTGACAATCTTAAAAACCTTTTCGAAGGGCTCGCCAATGGCCTGCTGATTATGCCAACCGGTCAACCCTTCGGCAATCGGATTCATAAATTCAATTTTGCCATGTTGGTCGATGGTGATCACGCCATCGCCAACCGATTCTAATGTCAATTTGAGTTTTTCTTCTGATTTAGTAATGGCGTTAAACTGATTGTTTAGAGTTTCCGCCCGCCGGACGCCAATATTATGGACGGTAATGACAACAAATGCCAGGATTATCAATGTGATTATTTCGGCTATATAAAACAGCTGCCAATTGCTAAAAATAAAGCTGTTATTTGCATAATGCCCCGCTAATAATATCGTTATTGTTAATACGGTAATTAACATCTGCCTACTTGTATATAAAAGCGAGATGGCCATAATTACAATTGCCATGGTTAGTAATGCCGGTCCGGTATAAGGAAAAAACCGCAACGCGATAAATACTAAAAATACCGCGTAGACTGCGGTTACGATCTTTGATGTCAGTTTTTCATTTGTAAGGACAGCCGGAAGCAACAGCAAAATGATCCCCAACACAAAAAGAACCCCACTGCCAGGCCATATTTCAGAAATCCGAATCTTCAGAAGATTGTGAAGCAGTAAGAAACTTGCCACTGAACCAACCAGCATGATGATCGAGCCAAATAAGCAAACTAAATAGTTTTCATTTTCCAGCGAAGTGGACCCTTCCGGTGCGGTATAAAAGTCATTGAGAACAGTATTGAGATTTTTAAACCTTTTTTTGTAATTTCATGTTCGTTAGCTCCTTGTGCGGCTCCTTTTTTGCCGGCTTGGATCGTAGTCATGATTATTTAAATTGTCTGGCGACAGTACGCCTATCTTTTAATTATACACGATCGGAACTAATTACAAACCACTTTTTGGGGCACGGCGAGAATATTTTTTTACTCAGTTACGTTCACTCTGCCGAGGGGCAGGTTTACTCGTACACGATCTGAAAGCTGGGATTGTAAAATTGGACATTGTTACGGCCATTGTTCTTAACATGATACATCACCTGATCCGACTTTTTGATCAGCTCATCAATCTCGCTGCCGTCATTCGGATAAAGGGCAATCCCGGTGCTGGCGGTCACCCTAATGCTGTTTTTTCCGTGATCAATTGGCACTGCGACAGCCGCCTGAATTTTTTCGGCAATTTGGGCGACAACCGTATCGGTATCAACCTCGGTTAACAGGATCATGAATTCGTCACCGCCAAAGCGGGCAAAGGTGTCCATTTTTCGTAAGACCGCCGAAACCCGGTTGCTGATGGTCACCAGCACCTTATCCCCGGCATCATGGCCAAAGCCGTCATTAATCTCTTTGAGATGATCAACATCCAATGAAATCACCGCAATTTTTTGATTGTTTCGCTGGGCACCTGCTTTGGCGATCTCAAAGCGATCATAAAAGAGGATCCGATTGGGCAAACCGGTCAAACTGTCGTGGGTTGCCAATGCCAACAATTGATTCTTAATCGCATTCATTTCGGTGATGTCACTGATACTGGTAACAAGACATTTTTCACCATGAGCGATGATAATTTTTGATGAAACAATCCCCGTGATTAAACGGCCATTTTTAGCTTGAAATTGCATTTCGACCGCATTTACCTCATGCCCCTCGGCTAAAGCCGTTGTAATCACCCGGCGATCCTCGGCTCGGATCCACAGATCCATTTCCAGACTGGTTTTGCCAATTACTTCAGCTGGTTGATAGCCGGAGATCAACACAAAACCGGTGTTGACTTCAAAAATCTTGCCGTCAGACAAGCGGGTCAGCATAATCGCATAGGGTGAGGAATTAAAGGTGGTATTGTATTTTTCTTTTTCGGTTTTAACATCTTCCAGCAGCCGCCGACTGACCAAATTGCTGATGCTCATGGTGATTAATATACTCAGGCTGAGATAACAAATCAGTGCCAGTGCATCGACCAGGCCGGATTTGAAAAATTCACTGGTGTGGGGCGAGTAAATCAGCAGAAAAACGATCCGCCGCGCAGACGACCTTGATAAAGGGCTCCACCAGCTGAGGGTCAAATTGGCTACCGGCATTTTTTCTAATTTCTTCACAGGCTTGCAGATCAGTCCGTTTGTTGCGGTAGCTGCGATCGCTGGTGATGGCATCATAGGTATCGGCAATGGCAATCATTCGCGACTGGAGCGGAATACGCTCGCCTTTTAAACCGCGGGGGTAGCCTTTGCCATCCCAGCGTTCATGATGATTAAGGACCACTTCGGCCATTTCCGCCATGTCATTGACGGTACTTAAAATACGGTAACCAATCTCCGGATGACGCTTCATTTCTTCATACTCAGCGTCAGTCAGCTTGCCTGGTTTATTGAGAATCGCTTCGTCAATGGCAATCTTTCCAATATCATGGAGTAATCCCACCGATTCAAATTCCTGAATTTCCTGATCCGAGAAATTTAAGGCCATTGCGAATTGCCGGCAGAGTGAAGAGACCCGGTGGGAATGCAACTCCTCCCGTTTATTTTTTTCGTTCAAGGTCGTGATTATGGCATGAATGGTATTGCCTCTGATACTGGGACCTTCAAAGAGCTTCTGCTTGTACATTTTAGTTTCCGCTCGTTTCAGGACCTCCTGGACGTCTTCATGGGCGGCTGTTTTGATGCCCCAACCTAATGAAATTGATAAATCGATGGAACCAACCTTTTCCCGGCCACTTAGTTTTTGGATCCGTTCGACCAGCCGTTTTGTCTCTGTCACATTGCAATGGGGCACCAGGATCACAAATTCATCGCCGCCCATTCTGGCGATTGTGCCCTGCTGGCCGCAGGCTTCCTGTAAAACCAGGGCCACCCGGCTCAGCAATTGATCACCGATACCATGTCCAAAGGTGTCATTAATCAGTTTGAGACCATTCACATCGGCCATCATCAGGCAAAGTGGCAGATTATCGGGCTTGTCCAGACGAAGCAACTCATCTTCAAAAAAATGGCGATTATAGAGCCCCGTTAACTGATCGTGGTAACTCAAATACTCGATCCGCTCCCGGGATAACTTCGCCGCGGTAATATTTCGGGTAATGCCAATCACTTCGTGGCGATTATTTCTGACCAGTCGCATTTCAAAAATCAGCCGTTGCTCATTGATGAGCCGTTCATATTCAAAGGTTTGCAGCTGCCTGGTGGCAATCGCGGTGCTGATTTTTGACAGCACTTCAGCGGCAATGTCAGCCGGAAACACCTCACTGAGATATTTACCCAGATAGCGTGCTTTCACATCGGCCTGGTACGTTTCATCACTGGCCTGACAATCGAGATATCGGCCTTCTTCATTGAACGTAAAGACGATATCCGGCAAGGCCTGAACAATGGAGCGGTTCTTTTCTTCACTGTGCTGCAGCTGAGCCTGACTGGCCCTGAGCAAATTATACTGCTCGCGCGCAGAGGCCTCCAAGGTGATCAGTTCATTCATCTTGGCTTCCAACTGAGTATTGGCCTCTTCAAGCTGTTCCTGATTGGCCTGCAGTCTGGTATTCATTTCGTTGAGTGTCTTTGTCCGGATGGCTACCATCCGGTTGAGCAACAAATTAATGGCCCCCAGCATCATGATGACCATTAAAACGATTGCGATCGGCCAGCGGTATTCTTCAATCAGGCTAAACACCGTTTTTTCTTCATAAACACCGAGCCAGCGCTCGTAAATCTGATCATACTCACCGGTGGCCTTGATGATCTGCAAGCCACTATTTAAGGTGACCAGCATTGTCTCGTTATCTTTGGCCACTGCCATACAATAATCATTTGGCGTCAAAACCAGATTTTGGGCCCGGAGATCCTTCAGCCCCTGCTGTTTGATGCTATACAGCCCTGGCAGTTTTAACACCGCGGCGTAGTCATAGCGGCCCTCGGCCACTAACTTCAAGGCTTCATTAACCGTAGCGACCTCGATCAGGGTGATATTTAAATCCAGTTGGGCCAGATATTCCGCAACAATGTCACCGCGTTGAACCACCACGGTTTGATCTCTCAACGCTTCAATCTGATCGATCGCGATATCATTGCGGGTAAAGATATCACCATTGGTAACACTGTGTCTGGCGGTGAAGGAATAGGTTTCCTGACGCTGGGCCGAATAGAACATCCCGGCAATGGCATCAATCTCACCGGCTTCCAGTGCGGCCCGGGTTTTGTCCCATTCATCAAGCCGGAACTCGACATCATAGCCCATCGCCGCCGCCACCGCCCTGGCCAAATCGATGTTAAAACCAGCCGGCCTGCCACTCGCATCACGAAAGCTGTAGGGCGGATAGTTAATGTCATCACCGATTATTAGCACTGGTTTTTCGGGCGACTGTACCCCCTTAGCAGCGGCCATCATTACCGGCAGACAAAATAATGCAATGACGATCATAACGATAATTCTGTTAATTGATTTCATATCCGGCTGACACCTCTTTATCATCGTTTTAAATAATGGTTTAAATAACTACATTGTATAAAGGGTGATTGCAAAAGTCAAGCGTCGCTGTGATATGTTTTATTTCAGCAACTCTTTTAGAAATAACTCAAAAGTTACATACGAAAAACAGTATTTGAATGATCGTGCTAAAATCCTTGTGGCGGTGGCTTCTTCGCATTGGGTCAGCAGCAGCACAAATTCATCACCACCAACGCGAAAGGGATAATCCAAACCAGCCCGGATATTTTCTTTGCATAATTCCGCAAATCTCTTCCGCATCCGATCACCCTCCTGATGGCCAAGACGATCATTGACTTGCTTAAAATTATTGATATCGATCATTTCATCGTACAAGGGAAACCCGCCCTTACGCCTCCGGCCCCTGATAACGGGGAAACTTCTGGGGATCGGCGACCACGCCGTCGATGGTGATGGCGCCGGTGGGACAAAAATTGTAGCAGCGCATGCAGGCGGTGCAGCCCGATGAAAAGACAAACTTATCGCCCTTAAGCTGGATACTCCCGGTGGGGCAGTTTTTAATGCAGACCATGCAACGGGTGCAGCGGGCGCGGTCAACACCAAGGGTCTGATAAAACTTGGCAATCGCCTCCGGTACTTTTTTGCGGATCAGCGCGCCGATCAACAGCTGCGGGCCGTGGCCCTTAATCCGTTTACGGCCGGCAATCAGGCAATCGGCCAGGCGCTGCAGTTCCTGGCGGCCCCGGTCCATCCGTTTGGCCAGCCTGGCCCGGTCCAGTGGTTTGCTGCTGGTGACATTATTGCAGAGCTGAATATTGACGTAAGCCGTCAGTGTCAGCCCCGATCCCGCCAGCAGCGTTTGCATCTCAGTGGGGCCAAAGGCATTGACATAACCGTAGGTATTGATAACATAGGTGCTTTTGGGGCTTGGCAGCGGCCCGATCAGGCCCACCACCCGGCTTAAAAAGGCCCGCATCAGCGGTGGAATGTCGCCACCATAAATGGGGTTGGCAAAACCGATCGCATCGGCATCCGCCACAATCGCCCGGATCTGCTCATCACTGAGCTGAGAACCGATATCGATACTAAACTGCGCGGCCTGATGGCCCTGCTCCTGGATGCGCTTAGTAAATTCCGCAACGGCCCAGCGGGTGTTGCCGGTACCGCTGAAATAAAAGGTTGAATAGTTCATCGTAGCTCCTCGCAAATAATAATTACGTTCCGATCACCCGGTTAATAAAAACCGCGGCGATGGCCGGGTCAAACTGCGTGCCGGAATTGTGAACAATGGCGCGGACAGCCTGGCTCTGGTCCATTGCCGGCCGGTAGGGGCGATCGGTGAGCATCGCATCGTAGGCTTCGGCAATCGCGATAATCCGGGCCAGCAGCGGGATTTTCAGACCGACCAGGCGCGTGGGATAACCGCTGCCATCCCACCATTCGTGGTGACCAAGAATCGCCAGGGCAATTTCGGCTCTGTCCGCCGAGGTATTGGTAATATGGTAGCCGATTTCCGGATGTCGTTTAATCGCCACCCACTCATCGGCGGTCAAAGCGCCCTTTTTATCCAGTAGCTGGGGATCAAGGGTGACCTTGCCAATGTCATGAAGCAGGGCCACCCAATTTAGGGTCTCCAGCTCCTTGTCACTGAGATGCATTTCCATCGCGATCAGCCGGGCATAGCGGCTGACATTCTCGCCATGGGTTTTTTCAATCGCGCTTTTTTGATACAACGACGCCATGATCATGCGAATGGTATTGTCCCGGACCTGGGGTTTCATCTCCAGTTTGTGCTTGTACATATAATTTTCGGCATTCTTAAACACTGTTGTGATATCTTCAGACAGGTTTTTTTTGGTATCCCAGCCAAAGGCGATCGACAGCACCCCCTGGTCAACCGGGGCCAAAGCCACGGCCTGATTCATTCGTTCGACAATTTTAATGGTGGTTTCCTCATCGGTATTGGGCAACAACAGCACAAATTCATCGCCGCCCCAGCGCGCTGCGACATCATTGGGGCGACAGAATTTTTTGATGATTTTGCCGGCGGCATAGATCACTTCGTCCCCCGCCAGGTGACCGAAAGAATCATTGATCATTTTCAGACTGTTGATATCGCCCATAATAATCGACAGCGGAAAATGGCGGCGGCCATCAATCCGTTTCAGTTCTTCTTCAAAATAACGGCGGTTATAAAGCCCGGTCAGGTGATCATGGTAGCTCAGGTACTCAATTTGCTCATTTTGGGCGGTCCGCTCGGTGATGTCCCGAAAAATCAGCACCACTCCGGTGGTGTTTCCCTCACTGTCTTTGACTGGGGTGGCGCTGTCCTCAATATTAAAGCGGTTACCATGGCGGTCGGTGATGACGGCGTGGTTGGTCGAGGCCGTACTGAGATCGGTTTTGAGGACCTCATCGACCGGATTGGGGACCTGATATTCGGAATTTTCATGGGTCAGGTTAAAAACCTGGCTAAAGCTTTGGCCCTGCGCCGCATCATTGGTCCAGCCGGTCAGCTCTTCGGCGACTCGATTTAGCATCGTCACCCGCTGCTCCAGATTCACCACGATAATGCCATCCCCGACGCTTTTCATAACCTGATCCAGATTTTTATGGCTCCATTCCAGCTGGTTGATGAGCAGATAAATCCCCGAGGCAACAAACAGCAAAATGCTGGCCCGGAGGATCGGCGGCATTAAAAAGACGCCGTTGCTAAGATAGTCCATGACGATATGGAACACTCCCAGAAACATCGCGACCTGGATCACATATTGTTTGTACCACAGACCGACCATCACGATCACGACGTAAAAGAGATGGGTGTAGACCACATCAATGCCCTTGAAATAATTGAAATAAACCGCTACAAAAATCGTTCCCAGCAAACACAGGCCGACCATGGTGATGCGGATCTGATGATTGACATTTTCCTGAAATCTTTCCATAAGTTAATCCTCATTTCGTTGATGTTGATTCGCTGTTGGTTTGATTGGATACCGGCCTAATCCGGCTGGATGGAGCTGTCGTAGTTAAGCGGACGATGGTGGTCCTGTACGGCCTCAATATTACGAGTTAATAATTAAGGTCAGGACCGGTATTGTAAAAATGGGCACTGTTTCTCCCGTTGTTCTTGACCTGATAGATAACCAGGTCCGATTTTTTTATCAGCACCTCGATATCCCGGTCAGTATCGGGATAAATTGCCATCCCGATACTGACAGTTACCGTCAGCCTCTCGTTTCCGAGATTGATCGGTGCCGCCACACCGGTTAGAATCTTATCTACAATTGGTCTCCATTAACCCTTTTCGGGTTGATGATTTATTATACACTATCAGTACGGTTGCTGAACAGGCTTTTAATTTGAAATTAGCAGTTAAAAGGCCACCCCAAAAATCGCCCCGGAAACAAAAGGAATCAGCCAGATCAGCCAGACGATCAGACTGAGTTTGTGAAAATTGGCCCGGGCTTTTTGATCATTCCTAACCAGAACTACCGTGGCCCAAACCGCATGGAAGAGCATCAGCAGAATCGCCAGCAGACCGGTAAGGCCGTGGAAACTCAACAGCGTGACGTCGCCTGCCAGTTCGCTCATCAGCATGGTGCCGGTGGTATCACACATCAGGCCAAGATAAAACACGACCAGATGCCACACTTTTAGCTGGCCCTGAAGCTTCTCACCCCACACCCCAATTGAATAGAACACCAGCGCCAGGGTAATGGCGGTGCTTGCATAAATTAACATTATAAATCCTCCTGATTATTATTGTGACTTTGATAAAATAAACTAACCCAGTACCTGAACATCGTTCATTTGCTTATAAAAATAAAATCACATCCTAGTGATATGATTTATTCCAGTAGCTGTTTCAGAAATAACTCAAAGGATTGATACTGAAATAGCGGCATCTGAACGATGGTGATGCAATTCGTAATGATGAATTTTGCCGTTTCCTGAGCCCCCAATCTGATTTGGATGGTATTGTCCGCCGCCGCTCTGGTCAGCTCCGCAGCAATCAGGTCAATCAACTGATCGATAAAGCAATGATCTTTTTGTAATCCGCCATCGCTATACGCCTGATCCCCATAGAGTTCCGGAGTCAGCCAATACTGCCGGAAGTTGCTGATAAAGATCTCCAATTCAGTGAACACCCGATGCAGCTTCGGATAAATGTCAGCATCTGTTGCGATAATTTCCGTAACGGCATCAAGGAAGCGTTGCCAATAGTCGGTCATCATTTCGAACAGCAGGTCTTTTTTGGTCGGATAGTAATTATAGATGGTACCGAGGGCAATGCCACAGGCTTTTGACAAAGCCCGCATGCTTAATTTCTGATACCCCTGTTGATATAAGATCTCCTTGGCGTGACTTATGATCAGCTGTTTGGGATTTTCAATGATCCGGGCCAATAACCTCCCTCCTTCCGTCTTCAAATGAACTGCGTTCATTCTATAATATCTTACCGGGATTGTCAAGCCGGTCGTCAGGGGGGAATCAAGGGGACGGTTCTTTTGTGTTCTGTTCCGCGTTGCATTCATGCGGACACACTACCTCCGTCCCCTTGTGTCGTCTCCCCTTGTGTCGTCCCCTTGTGTCCCAATCACCAGTGGGACACCTGGTTAATGAAGCGCTCCACCAGCCGCGGGTCAAACTGGCTGCCGGCCTGAGCCCGTAATTCGCGGATGGCCTCTTCACGGGAACGGGCCGGCTGGTAAACCTGATCATGGGTCATCACGTCATAGGCATCGACAACGGCCAGAATGCGGCTGTTAAGCGGGATTTTCTCACCGCTGAGCCCCGAGGGATAGCCGGAGCCGTCCCATTTTTCATGATGATGGAGGATTTCCTCGGTGACCACATGGAGCTCCGGCACATTGACGGCGATCCGATAGCCGATTTCCGAATGGGTTTGCATGATCTCCCATTCTTCCTCGGTGAGACGCCCGGGCTTGCTGAGAATATGATCGGGAATCCCCACTTTGCCGATATCATGGAGCATCGTCAGCAGGATCAGGCGGTTTTTGGCTTCGACGTTCAGGGCCAACAGCTCGGCCAGTTTCATGACGTGATCGGACAAGCGCTGGGTATGGGCCTTGGTTTCAGCCTTATTTTCATCCAGCGCCGCCAGCAGGGCGTTAATGGTGGTGCCCCGCATGCTTTTGCTTTCTAACAGCTTGATCTGATACATCATCTCCTCGGCTTTTTTAAGAACCGCCCCGGGTTCATCATCCCGGCTCTTTTTCAGCGCCACCCCAAACGAGACGCTGGCTTCAATGGTGCCATTAATGCAAATATCCTGGAGTTGCTCCTTGATCCGTTTGACCAGCACTTCGGCATCCTTCAGATCCGAACCCGGCATCACGATCATGAATTCATCGCCACCCCAACGAATCACCTGATGGCGGGAACCGGCCGCAACCTTGAGGGTTTTGGCAATATCCGTAAGCAGTTGATCGCCGATGGTATGGCCAAAAACGTCGTTGGTCATCTTCAGGCCGTTGACGTCACCCATGACAAACGCCATCGGATGGATCAGCTTGATCTCTTTCTGACTGAAATACTGCTCATAAAAGCGCCGATTGTAAAGGCCGGTCAGGGCATCGTGGTAGCTTAAGTATTCAATGCGGCGTTTCTTTTCCCGGGACAGGGTAATATCCCGAAAGACCATTACCACGCCGCTGATGGTGCCGTTTTGGGCGCGGATCGGGGCCAGGCTGGTTTCAATGGGAATCATCATCCCCTCCTTATTAAACAGCACGGTGGGCGCGGTGATTTCCTGGCTCTGGCCGTCTTCAAGCACCTGGGCCACCAGTCCGGCCAGGGGCTCCCGGGTATATTCATGACAGATCGAGAAAATGGCCTCAAAGGGTTGGCTCTGCACTTCACCGGTCTGCCAGCCACTGGCCTGCTCGGCCGCCGGATTGAGGTAGCTGATGTTACCCTCGGCATCGGTGGTAATCACCCCGTCATGAATGGCATCCATGGTGGTTTTATGGAGCTCCTTTTCGCGATAGAGGGCGGCGGCATTCTGTTCCCGTTCGGTGGCATCGGTGATGACTGAAAAAAGATACGGCTGGCCGTCTAGTTCCAGCGGGCTGGAGTGGACATCGACCATTCGGATTTCGCCATTCTTCAGCCGGTGGGGAAACAGAAAGTACTGCTGCCGACCCGCCAGCGCCTGGTGGCGCCGATCAGCCACCGCCGCCGGGGACAGGGTGTTGATCTGGTCAATGGTCATGGTCTTGAGCTCTTCCAGGGAATAGCCGTAAAAGGCCAGGGCCGCGGGGTTGGCATCGACAATGCGCCCCGACGCCGGTTCGATCAGCAGCATGGTGGCGGTGTGGGTCTGAAACATCTGGTCAAAGCGGGTCGTGGCCAGATGGTTTTTTATCATCCAGTCCTTCAGCACTTTGGTGTTCAGCTCGGTCACCACAATAAAGTCCTGGTCAGCGGCAGCAACCGGAGCCATGCGGCACAGCTGTTCCCTGACTTCGCCATTCCAGCAGGCCCTGCCCTTAAAAAGAATGGTTTGCCCGCTTTCCCGGCAGCCGTCAGCGTTTTTTTCGTAGACCTGGTAATAGGCTTCCCCGAGCACCGTTTTTAAACTCTGATTACGAATCGCTTTCTGACCGAACCCGGTCATTTTTTCGTGCTCCCAGTTGTTATAACAATAAACCCAGCCAGCCGCGGTTTTAACCAGCAGCGCCATCGCCTCGGAATTATACTCCACCATCATCTCCAGATAGTCCGCTTGGCTCAGCCGTCGGTGCCAGCCTTTCCGGGCTTTCGGGGCGATGGTCACTGGCTGACTCCCAGTGTTTTTCTTTTTGGCAATGCGTCGCCACAAAAAGTTCTGGTCATTCTGTTTCATGGTTTTTCCTCTTTCTCCAAAAACTTTGCGATCCCGCTGATTCTTATTGACACAATAGCTAAGAGCGATCCTTTTTTCCGCCAATGGAAGACGTTTTTAAATTGATGTCAGTCAGGCAAGCTCTTTTTGGCGGCCTTTTCGGTATACATCCGTTGATCAGCCTGATGAAAGAGCTCCTCCCAGGTCAGGCTGCCGCCGACCTCATCACCATGGCAATAGCCCACCGACAGGCTCAGTTTTAGAATCGGATCAGCACGATCATGGTTATGTTTATCAATGATGGCGGCAATCCGTTGTTTTAAGGTTTGGGCGGTATTGAATTGACAATTCGGCACAATGATATAAAACTCATCGCCACCGACCCGGGCCACCAGGTCGCTTTCGCGAAAGGCTTTTTTGAGGACCCGGCCAATCCCCCTGATCAGTTCGTCACCACTGGCATGGCCGTAATCGTCATTGACCCGCTTGAGGCCGTCGATGTCGCAGACAAAGGCGCAGGTGCCGGGCTGGATCTCATTCCGGCTGGTATATTGGTTAAAATAATTGCGGTTATAGAGCCCCGTCAGCGCATCGTGATAGCTGATATAGGCGACCTCATCGCGGGACCGTTCCAGCAGTTCATACTGGACCGAATTAGAAATCGCCAGGGCGCTGACCCGGGCAATGCTGAGGGCAAAATTGGCATAGTCATTGATTTTTTCGGGCCGCTGAAAATCGCCGATTTCCAGGGCCCCAAAGGTCTCGCCGTAACGGCTCAGCTTGACCACCAGATAATGCCGGTCAGCATCGATTTTAAACTCATCATCGATGTCGTCGAATTCGGCCGCCAGATAGCTATCAAAATAATCATCATCGCCAGCTTCCAGAAAACGGACCCGGCCAGCCCCAAAAATAAATAAAAAGAGCTCTTTGATCTTGGCAATAATATCCCGCTTTTTAGTATAGCCGGTGATGGCCTCAATGATGTGCAGAACGGCCGCATATTCGGCCCCCTGTTTTTTGAGTTCATCCAGCTGCAAACTCTTCTCACTTGGGCCTGCCTGGACCTGCCGCCAGTCATTAATGACTTGGCTGAGATAAAGGGTCAGGCTGTCCATGCCCACATAGATCATCCGGTAAGGCAGCTGGATATAGTCGGCCAGCGCCGCTAGCCGGCTTTCAATACCGGGATCATTGCCAGTATCCAGCAGCACCAGTTCCGTGCAGGTCTCTCCGTAGAATTGGCGTGCCGTGGTCTGATTAAAGCCCCCCAGGAACAACCATTTTTCCCAGTTGAGCAACCAGCCACCAGTGATAATGTAACCGCCTTTGGCAATAATATAATCAATGAATTTTTCGTTGACGTAGTCGTGAAAACAATGGCTGCCGACCAGCACGGTGGTGTTGGCATCATCCCGCTCCGGCATTTGCGCCACCAGACAGGCGCGGCTGGTGATGATCAGCTTAGGCCCGGTATCCGCCGCCATTTGCTGGCCCACCACACCACGCTTTTTACGGTCATGACAGAGGCAGTTAAAAGGCCGGATCGTGACAAAATCAAAGCCCTTGTCCTCAACAATCTGCCGATAGTCCCCGGCATAAATTTCACAGACATAGAGGTTAAGATGCATCCTGATCCCCTCCAATCCCGTTCAGCGGATACTGACCCCACTCCGCCACCGTTTCGGTAATCGTCGACAAGACCTGGGGCGGCACCTGATAAGGGATTTCGCCGTGGGAATCCGACAGCAGGAAGCCGCCGCCAGGAGCCGCCTGGCGGATCAGGCTTGTAACCTTTTCCCGCGCTTTAGCCGTAGTCCAATTGATCATCTCAATGCCGTTGAGATTGCCCAGCAAAGCAATCCGGTTGCCGGCCCGGGCCTTTAACAGCGCCACATCGTCGCCCTGACTAAAGCCAATCATGGCGGTTTTACTGGCGATGATCTCGTCCAAGACCGGTAGCGTTATGCCCGAGGCCAGGTGGGTGGCGGTGGGCCCCTTGATTTTGGCCAGGGTCTGACAGTCAAGGGGGTAGCCAGTTTTTAAATAGGTGGCTTTTTCAATGATGGTCGGCGAGGCCAAAGGATTAAAATAACAGATGGCCGTAGCCCCAGCGGCCAGCTGGGCATTGGCCCAGTTGACACAAAAAGCACTGTTAAGGGCCATCAGTCGGGCAAAGAGCTCCGGCCGGAAATAAAGCAGCTCCAGATAGGGCTCAAAGCCCAGCTGCATCACCGGCAGCGAGAAGGGAGACATCACCACCCCGATAATCGGAATGCTGTCCCCCACTGCTTGTTTCAGGCCCTGGGTGATGTCGAGAATCCGTAACAGCCCGGGGCTGTCGGCCAGCTCCGGCAGGGTCAGACCGGGGATATCGTCCAGGCGGTCAAGCAGCGGTTCGCCGGAATTGGGCGGGCCATCATCGACAAAGACGACCTCACCACCCCAGGCCTCGGTTTCCAAGGCCGCATAGGCAAAGCTGTAAAGACAGTCGCTGCGGTATTTTTCTTGCAACAGCAACTGGGTTTTGATCACCAGTTCGGCATCGCTAAAATAGTCTTTGACGGATATTTGCCGTTCCCGGGCGCCATAAAGTGAAAAGAGCAGCATCAGCGGCACCCGATCCGGTTCCTGATGGGATAGGGCGGCTAAGACCCGTTCCATTGAAGTCATGTCGTTTTTCATGGTGCGGTCACCAGCCTTTCGATAATCTCAATCACCGCCGTGGCATTTTTGCCATCGGCATCGGCCCCTACCTGCTGCCACAGACTGTTGTCAAAGCGGAAAGGCGCTCCGCCGACAATCAGCCGGGTGGTGATCCCACGGGCCTCAAACTGCTGGCGAATTTCCTTGATCTTCAGCGCCGAAGGCAGCATCAGGGTCGAAACCAGCAAGACATCGATGCGATAGGCCATGGTTTTTTCCACCATTTCATCGACACTCAGGCCATAGCCAAAATCAAAGATCTCAAAACCTTCAGCCTGAACTACCGCTTTGACAATCCGTTTACCCAGGGCATGATGATCAATCAGGACGCCAATGCCAATTTTGGGGCTGTTTTTGCGGACCATCCGGAATTCCGGCAGCATCCGCCCAACGATTTCTTCGCAGATTACCCCACTCATATATACCTGCGACAGCGAGTAATCGCCGACTTCCCAGCCCTCACCGATAAGCCCCAGGGTCTCGGTGATGACCTGTTCAACATCGCTAAAGGACTGCCGCTGAGCTGCTACTTCGCGGAGCACCTGTTCCGATCCGATCCGGTCCATTGAGAGTAACCCTACTAGAAATGCTTGAATCTGTTGCGCCTGCTGTTCCATTTACTCACCTGCTTTCCATAATCTTACCAAAATGTGCCTGCCAAGTGCCGCCTTTTCCAACCACCGTATTTGGGTTTGCCACGCCACACTGCCATTGTCCTTAATCTACCCGATTTAGGCTGAGATATGCATAATAAATTAAGGCAGACTCTGTCTACCTGCTCAAGGTTTTTTCAAAACGTTTATAAATCTCCTTCAGATTGACGTCCACCAGTGACAGCACCGTGTCACCGCCGATTACATCATCCGCCGGATCGCGGATCTGATACTGTAGATTGTGGTCACAGTAATAGCTCAGGGTCCGCCCAAAGTCGGCAAAATCGATTAATTCTCCGTCAATCTTCAGCGTGGGATTGAAAAAATCATCCATACTAATTTTAGGTTGATCTTTACTGTTGTTTAATTTTTCATTTTAATTCACGGTGGCGTCGTTGTCATAACCCCGCTTTTCCCAGTAACCCTGGTAGTTTTCATCACTGGACAGTTCGATATCACTGACCCAGCGAGCCCACTTATAGCCCAGTTTATCTTCGGCCACAACGATAAACGGAAAACCCATCGACGCCGGCAATACCACGCCATTGGCTGAATATGCCAATAACATCTCTTTGTCTTTAATGGTCGCCAAGGGCAGCGAAGTGGTATAGCCATCGACACAGTGAAAGATAACGGTGTTGGCATCGTCTTTAATCCCGGCATCGGCCAGCAAATCAGTGATCCGCACCCCTTCCCATAGCACTGTGGCCTGCCAGCCTTCAACACAATAGAGGGTAATCAGGCGCTGCGCCGGTGCTTTGGCCAGGACCTGTTCATAGCTGAAGCTGACCGGTGTCTCAACCAGACCGGTCAGCTGGAGCTGATAGCTGTCAAGATCGACCGTTTGAATCCCGGAGATTGAATTATCCCGGGGACCGATGGCCGGGTCCAGCCGGACTCCCTGATAGTCACGGATTTCCAGTTCCTGATAGCGGTCGGCCGTCGCCTGGGAAACCCCATCTGGCGGGCCATTGTTATTGTCTGAAAACAAGTTCATCGTACTGACCAGGTAAACGGCAATCCCAGCTGCGATAACCGCACCCACCAAAATAATTTTTCGTCTCATAACCAGATCTCCTTGATTAAGAATCTCTTTATAAGATAATTAGTATTACTGTACGACCATTTTTCACCAACCGGAAATTTCAATTGGTAACCTTTTACAATTTGTAGTATTTCTTGGGGTGTATGACGTTCGCCCCATTTTATTTGTTTTTTTAGCATTAAGTAGTTAGGGATCCCTGAAGTATGGGTTAGAAGGTGATGAATGGTAATTCCATGACCCTTGTAAAAGTCAGGAAGATAATCTTCAATATGCTGTTGTGTTGAAAGCATCCCTTTTTCTGATAACTGCATAATGCTTAATGCCGTTATTGTCTTTGTCATCGAGCCAATCATGAATTTTGTTTGAGGTGTGTTTTTTATTCCTTTTTCCCTATTTGAATAGCCATATGATTCATTAAAGATAATTTTATTATTTTTTGATAACAATACATTTCCGCTAAATTTCTTTTGTTTTTTAAAGTATTCATTAAAATTAATATTCATCATTGATATCCTCTAATAATTTGCCCATATTTCAAGTTTAATCGGTGTCAGGTACGAAACCAATTATTTGGAAACCATCCTGGCTGAATAAATTAATGTCAGGCACTGCCGTCTAAGGCACTGCCGTCTAAAAAATCCATCGGTTGGTGGGGTCTGGCTTCCGGCGTTCTGATAATTGTCCCCTCATCGGCGGGTCTGGTCGGGATGATCTTCTCGCTGCTGTCGCTGTTCCCTGGATAGTTTTTATCACCTTGCTGATCGGCGTTTTAAAAAAGCCGCAACTGAAGCCCGGTTTAATCCGCCCTCAGCCAACGGCCCAGGGCAACCCCGCCGCAGGACGGTCTGGGCCAAGCGCTTTCGGCACAGCCCTGTTTTTAATAGCAGATAAAAACAAGCCCCTGGCCACCAGATCATCGTCTGGCTGCCAGGGGCTTGTTTGCGTTTTAATTAATGATCGTTGTTGTTACTTCCCCACCGCGCCAATCTCCCTGGCCCGGTAGGCCTTGCTGTACTTGCGGCAATGCTTATCCTGACCCAGCAGGGCATAGCTGGCAAAGATGGTACCCATCATGTCCCGGTTTAACGGGTCCAGTACCGCCGAGTCCAGCCCCGCCGCCATCGCGAAGGCCATCGCGGTTTTGTTGAGCAGTGGCCGTAGGGGTAAACCAAAGGAGATATTGCTGATCGCCCCGGTTACATGAATGGTCGGATAGAGGGCTTTGATCGCCCGGATTTCGGCCTCCAGATTCAGTAGCGCATTGTTTTCCGTCGACAGGGCCATCACGCAGGGATCAATATGGATCCGATCCGGGGTGATGCCAAATTTGTCCGCTTTTTCAACCATACTCGCGGTGATTTTAAGCTTCGTTTCCAGATCGCAGGGAATCCCGTTGTTGTCGCAGGTCAGCCCCACCACCTCCCAGCTGTTGCCAGCCAGCAGCGGTAACAGCACGGCGCACTTGTCACCTTCTTCTGAGATCGAGTTGAGCAGCCCCGGCTTATTGGCGTATTGAAAAACCGCCTCAATCGCCCGAGGGTTGGGACTATCAATACACAGCGGCGTTTCGACGGCCTCCTGAACCACTTCAATCAACCATTTCAGGGTTTCAATCTCCAGCTCCGGAGTGGTACTGGCGCAGACATCGATAAAATTCGCCCCAGCCGCCGCCTGTTTGACTGCCCGGTCGGCAATAAAAGCGGCGTCACGCGTCTCGATTGCCTCCTTAACCGCCGGAATGCTGCCATTAATTTTTTCTCCGATTATAATCATCTCGTCGCTCCTTATTTTGCTTAGCTATTTATTTCGAAATTAATACTATCGCACAATTTTTTCTAAATCAGCAGGTTCATGTAAAAATCAAAGGTTTCGAACCGTCTGGGACCTTGTGTTACTGCGATCAAGTAAAATTATCAATCCCATTTATTCAGTTTAAAAAATACAACCCCGGTGTCAGCAGGAGTTGTATTTAGTTTAAGCGTACTTAAGCCGATAACATCGTAAATTTCATCATCTCAATAAAACCAGCCGCAACTTCTTCCGGCATGCCGGCCAGCTCGATGTTCTTAATATCTTCCAATACTTCTAATACCGTTTTTTCATTTTCTAAGTTATTTTCCACTTTCCTTGCCTCCTTATTTATATACACCATATTTATGAACAAAATCGTGAGTCGCGATGAGGTTTTCCACATTGACATCATAATTTGACAATAGCTCCCGGCTGGAACCGAAGATGTATCCGCCACCGGGTGCCAGTTCGTCCACGAGTTTTTTTGCGTAGTCAATACAATCTTCTTTTTTACCCAGTTTGAGCATTTCCATTGGCATCCCGCCGGCAATGGTAATGTTATCACCAATGCGTTTCTTGGCTTCAAAAATATCGTCGCCCTCGAGGATACCGATCGCAAAATCTTTTGGCAGGCTGTTCAGCCAGTCATATTTGTTTTCCCATTCACCTTCCAGCAGCATGATCAGTTTTCCGCCACGTTTGTGAATCTGATAAATTTGTTTCTCGTAGGTTGGTACAAAGAATTTTTCAAATTGTTTGGGACTGAGAAAGGTTGGCAGATGCATCATGGTTCCAAAAAACGGAAATTCCGGCACGGCTGTCGTTTCTTCCTGAAAGCCCAATAATATATCGGCCAATGGTTGAACAGCTTCACAGGCCGCCACTAGGTCATCCTGGTTTCGCCGCAAATCCATTGAAATCCCTTTGAATCCACGCAAATAATCAAAAATATAGTCAAGCGGTGGATAGGCAACACCGCCTACAATCACAGGAAGCTGATAATCGGTTTTCAGTTTTTCCTTCAATTGGCCCAGCATCATCCCTTTCACTTTCCAGTGATCCACCAGGTCTTTTATGGCGGCATATTTTTCAGCCGTCGTTCCGGCCAGTTTGGTCGCTTTACGGGGAAGCATTTTATTGAAAATATACCCTTCCGGGTCGCCAATCAACTCCTGATATTCACCGGCTTCCATGGGAGCAATTTCCTTATGCTGAATGGTTGCGCCGTCTTTTGAAACAAAATGGCTTGCGCTGCCAATACACTCCGCACTTTTGGCATCACTGACACAGCCGGCGGATAAGGTGACATCGGAATAGAGTTTTTTATGTGGTTCGCAATAATAATCAATTTCCTTTTCCGGATGGTCTTCCATTTCCTTAATGGTTCCGCCTGCGTAATGAATCGCCCAGGTGCCAATCATTGATAGAATTGGTACCTTGTCCGGTTCCTGATGATTAACCGTGGTTTGAATCCGATTGATTCGTTCTTGATAAGTATCGCCCATTTTTTCCTCCAGTTCAAAATTAGAATAACGTTTTCATCACCGTTTTAAGATTAGTTGACCCTCACTTTTATTAAGCTCTGAAAACCTTTAACCATACTCTTAGTATGTTTTGAATTGTACCATACTAATAGTATGGTTGTCAAGGGTGATCCGAACCTTGCTTTTTTGTGAAGTTTAAGTTATGATTTTATTGACATAAACCGCAGCCCGTTGTTACAGCTGGCTTGCCATCATGTGATTAACAAAAAATAAGTGAATTCTTTTTGTTTAGAAGATGCAACTTTTATTGACGAAGGATAATAATGGATAATAACAATAAACAAAACCGATATACAAAAGAAACCATGATGGAAGCTGCCATTCAGATCACCAATGAAAAAGGCTATGACAATGTGACCGTTGATCAGATCTGTGAAGAACTTGGGGTCACAAAGGGCTCTTTTTACCATCATTTCAAATCAAAATCTGATTTGATTTTTCAGCGCTACAAACTGTTTGAAGGTCAATATTCAGATTATTACAACAAACGCATCCATTTACCGGCTGAACAACAACTCCGGGAAATGTTTGACTTGTATGTCACTTCTTTTGACGATGCCTCATTCAATGAAACCCAGATGATTTTACAATTCAGTATTGAAAGAAAGTGGAAGAATTTTGGCACCAACAATACCTTTCAAAAGGATATCATGACGAATATTATCCGCCGGGGCGTTGCTGAAAAAGTATTCCGGAAAGAGCTCGATCCGGTCGAAACCACTGAATTCATTTTCAATAATTACTATGGTGCGTTAATTCAATGGATTGGCAATCCCGAAAAATTCAAGTTCGGTGAGAATTTCAATCATTTTTATGAAGCCTATTTAATTCCTTTGTTGCTTATTAATCCTGATAAACAATAATTTTGGATTCTTGTCTTCAATAACGCATCAAAAAAGACCTCCATTTAATTCAAAATAAAAACGGCCAAAATTGATCGCTTCAATTTTAGTCGTTTTTATTATTGTCTTTATTTAAAACATTGGTAATACGAAACACGAGTGCCAGAGAAACGAAATGCTTGTCATTTCAATGGCAATATTCATCAGTGTCTTTTAGTATTAGAAAAAATCGATTGACTGCCCCGATGATCAGATGTTATTGATTTATACTTATAAATTGATGTCCGGCACCGTCAGATTTCCTAAATTCCAATTTTAAAGGCGACCATTGTAATATCATCAAATTGGGGGGCTCCATTGACAAAGCAGTCAATGTCATTTTTTACACTTGAAAGCAACTCATCTGTATTTAAGTCCATATTATTATTGAGTGTCGCAAGCAATCTATCCTCACCATACAATTCGTCATTGATATTTGTTGCTTCAGTGACGCCATCGGTATAGAGATATAATTCATCGCCACTGGTCAGCTGCATTTCATGTTGTTTATACTTAATCTCTTCCATTCCGCCAAGCACAAAGCCG
>PGZR01000127.1 GCA_002841405.1 Firmicutes bacterium HGW-Firmicutes-4
AGTTGATATGGAAGAAAAAATAATTTTAGAAGATGAAAATGGCGTTGCAAGAGAGTTTGATTTAGAAGTTTCGTTTCCTCTGGGTGAAAAGACTTATGTACTTTTAACAGAAGGCGAAGAAAGTGACGATGTATTTGCTTTCTTTATCGATGAAGACGAAGATGGTGAAATTCTGGTACCAGTTGAAGATGAAGCAGAATTTGCTTTAATTGAAGCAGAATATGATCGTATCATGGACGAAGAATACGAAGATTTAGAGGAAGACGAAGATGACGATGAAGGTGAAGTTGAGTAAATATCCCCTTGTCAACGGGATATTTATTAGCCGACCCAATCGTTTCATTGCCAGGGTAATGATCAACCAGGAAGAGATAGCCGCTCATGTGCCGAATACCGGTCGCATGAGTGAGCTTCTTGTTTCAGGTGTTCGGGCCATTCTGGCCTGGAATCCGGCGCCTCATCGAAAAACGGATTATACGCTGCTGCTAGTTGAAAAAGACGAGCATTGGGTATCGGTCAATTCGATGTTGGCTAACCAGATTGCCTACGAATTTTTAAAAGCTCAAACGGATGTTTCAGAACTCAAGCAAGAAGTGACCTACGGCAACAGTCGTTTTGACCTTGCCTGTTTTCGTGGCGGTAAATACGCCTACTATGAAGTAAAAAGTGTCAACCTGGTAGTGAATGAAATTGCCATGTTCCCGGATGCACCAACGGAGCGAGGGGCCAAACATCTTGCCGAATTGATCAGAGCTCACCAGGAGGGTTACCATACCGGGGTTATTTTTGTTGTGCAGCGCAATGATGCGAAATCGTTTCAGCCGAATCAAATAATGGATCCAAAATTTTCACGTTTATTGGGTCAATGTCATAGTCTGGGAATAGAGATCCGTGCGCTTTCCTGTGATATTGATGGAGTAAACATAGAAATTGTTAGCGAGTTGCCTGTAACTGTTTTATCAGATGAGACTGTAAAAGAGGTGTGACAACCATGAATAACGAAAAACAAATTGTGGATGCACTCAGAAAAAGAGGGAACAAAGTAACCCCTCAACGTCTGGTTACCATTGAGGTTCTGATGACCTTCAAGGAGCAGCACTTTAGTGTTGAGGAATTATTCCAGGGTGTTAAACAGCGCAATCCTGATGTGGGAATGTCGACCATTTATCGAACGGTACAAATATTAGAAGAAATGGGACTCATTACCAAACGTAATTTTGATGATGGATTTGCTCGGTACGAACTCTGCGAGTTGGATGAAAAACACTGGCATCATCACTTGATCTGCTTAAAATGCGGAAAGGTTATCGAAATGCAAGACGATTTCCTGGAAGCTTTGGAAAAAGAAATAGAAGAAAAGAAGGATTTTATGATTATCAATCACGAACTTAAAGTGTACGGATATTGTTCGGATTGTAATGCAATAACGAAAGGAGAATAATTTGACTGAAAAAAATAACTTAATAACGACAGAAAATCAACGAATGGAGGGCCGTTCACGATCGCGACGAAAGCCTCAGGTTCAGAAGAATAAAGATAAACTGAGATTGGTGCCATTGGGAGGTCTGGGTGAAATCGGCAAAAACCTGAACGTCTTCGAATACAAGGACGATATTATCCTTGTGGATTGCGGCCTGAAGTTTCCCGATGATGACATGTTCGGCATCGATATTGTGTTGCCGGATTATAATTATATTCTGGAAAATCAGGATAAGGTTAAAGGCGTTGTCATTACTCATGGACACGAAGATCATATTGGTGGCCTTGTTTACCTGCTGAGAAAGATCAACATCCCCATTTATGCCACCAAATTTACCATGGGTCTGATTGATAAAAAGCTGAAAGAGCACGGTTTATTAACCAAAACCACCCGGATTATCGTTAAACCAAAAGATCGGATTGATATCGGCGAATTTAACGTTGAATTTATTCGCGTTAATCACAGTATCGCTGATGCCGTCGGGCTGTGTATCAAATGTGCAGCAGCTACCGTTGTCCACACCGGCGATTTTAAAATAGACTACCATCCCATTGGCGGCGAGGTAATCGACTTGCAGCGATTTGCTAAAATTGGGTCACAGGGTGTCGATCTGCTGATGTCAGATAGTACCAATGTTGAAGGGGCTGGATTTACTCAATCTGAGAGCAGTGTTGGACCATCACTTTTCAATTTATTCAGAAATGCCAAAGGACGAATTATCGTTACCACATTTGCCTCAAATGTTCATCGACTCCAACAGGTGATCGATGCAGCGGTAGAATATAACCGTAAGGTTATTATCTGTGGACGAAGTATGGAAAATGTCAGCGAAGTAGCGATGGATTTGGGTTATATGAAAATGCCCCCAAATGTACAGGTACAATTACGAGACATTAATAAGTATAAAGACAAAGAATTAGTTATTATTACTACTGGCAGCCAGGGAGAACCAATGGCCGCACTGGGACGAATGGCACTAGGTGAGCATCGTCATCTTACCATCAAAAAAGAAGACCTCGTTGTCATTTCGGCATCCGCTGTTCCGGGAAATGAGAAGATGGTTTCAGAGGTTATCAATAAATTAGTGGAATTGGGATCTGATGTTGTCTATGGGGGATTCGCTGAAATTCATGTTTCCGGTCATGCCCGACAAGAAGAACTAAAACTGATGATTACCCTGGTCAGACCAAAACATTTTCTACCGGTTCATGGGGAAAGTCGCATGTTGATGAAACATGTGGAACTGGCGCAAACCGTTGGCATGAAAAAGGAAAAGACTTTTATTGCCGAAAATGGAAATATCATCGAAATCGATAAACGTAGTATGCAAATTGTCGGAAAAACTCAAGCCGAACCAGTTCTGGTTGATGGACTGGGAGTCGGTGATATTGGCAATATCGTTCTGAATGATCGGAAACGATTGTCTGAAGATGGTCTTTTCATTGTCGTTTGTACGATGCATAAAGGCAAGGCGATTTCAGGACCGGATATTATCTCCCGGGGATTTGTTTATGTGAGAGAATCTGAAGAATTGATTAACAATGCCCGAGAAGAGGTAAAGAAAGCCTTGATATCTTGTGAAGAAAAGGGTATTATAGACTGGAATTCCATCAAAAACGTCATCCGCGAAAGCTTGTTTAAATACCTCTATGCAAAAACACAGCGAAAACCAATGATACTACCTATCTTGATGGAAGTTTAAGTTAAATCTGGAAATTGTTTAAGATAAATTTCTTTGCCAGTTACCGATAAAATTTTAAAATTAGGAGTAATGTATGAACGTATATGATGAAGCCAATAGTTTGGCGCGAGCACTCAAAGAATCAACCGAATACAAGAATTTTTTAGCCGCGAAAGAAAAACTGGAACAAGATCCGGAAAAGTATGAAATGGCTAAGGATTATATGCGGAAGCAAATGGAAATTCAATCGTTTCAGATGCTGGGAAATGAGCTGTCTGAAGAGCAGATTACAGCTTACAATACCATTGCGAACACGATTATGGGCATTCCTGAAATCGCCGAATTTTTCCAGGCGCAAATGTATTTTTCGGTCGTTTTCCAGGATATCACAGACATCATGGCAAAAGCCGTCGATTTGGATATGGGCCTTTTTGATTCAGAAGAAGGCTGTGGCGCGTAAACAACCATTATAATATTTACAATTCAAAAAGAATATAGGTACCCACCTCAATCGCGGTCCTATATTCTTTTTATGGTTTAAGAAATGAAAGCAGGTTGAAGTATGGGTAACAGAATAAATCAAAACAGACCGTCGCCCCGAATAAAACCGGGAAAACTTATTGCCATTATTCTTTTGTTATTAGTAGTATTTGGGGCAACTGGCGTGTTTAGCTTTAATTATTTTATCGGTCAAATGTTGGAACCGGTGGGAAATGGGGAGCTTGTCTATGTTCAAATAGAAGCAGGTGCGGTTATTAGTGACGTAGCTGAGCAATTGGCAGAAAATAACCTGATCCGTGATGCGTTTGCCTTTGAAATGCTGGCTAAAAAAGAGAATACCGCTCATCAGATCCAATCCGGCTACTATGCTTTCAGTCCGGAAGAATCCGCTCAGCAGATTCTGGACCGTCTGATAACCGGTGATGTGGCAGATGCCACGGTTACCATTCCTGAAGGTCGTAATATTTCAGAATTTGCCGAGATTTTAGAAGAAAAAAATGTTTGCGATGCCGACGCATTTATTGAAGAGACAAAAAAAGTGGCCGAATACCAGAAAAAATATTCGATTCTTAACAGCATTCCCCTGACTGAAAAAGATGGGGTCAGCCGAACCCTGGAAGGCTACCTTTTTCCGGATACCTACAGTTTTTCGCCAGGGGTTGAACCATCAGAAGTGGTAGCCGCGATGCTAGACCGCTTTGTGGAGGTCTATGATCAGGACTATTTAAAACGAACCAAGGATATGGGTAAAACAGTGGATGAGATTGTGATTATGGCTTCGATTGTTGAATTAGAAACAAAACTGGTTGAGGATAAAGCCAATGCCGCCAGTGTTTTTTATAACCGGATTGCAGAAAACATGCCCCTTCAGTCAGACATTACTGTGGATTATGCCCGGGGTGAAAAAACCGCAGTGTTAACCACCGAAGAAACCAAATTTCCGTCACCTTATAATACCTATATCAATGCTGGACTGCCCTTTGGTCCGATTTGCTCCTTCGGGGAGACATCCTTAGAAGCCGCATTATATCCGGCCGAAACAAGTTATTTATATTTCGTTGCCGATATGAATTCGGGAAAGATTTATTTTAACGAAACCTATGAAGAACATCTGGAAGATGTTCAAAAATATATGGGAAATTAACAACAAATAATAGAAATATAAGGCGACTTCAGATTCAAGGAGTCGCCAATAAAAAGAATGAAGGCCAGACTGTGAGTGAAATTGTACAAGATTATATTGAGGATTATATCAGGGGATTAATTCCAGCTGATCGTCCCCAAATAGAAGAATTCAGAAAAAGAGCGCTGGACGATGAAATTCCGATTATCCATAAAGAGGTTCAAAAACAGATCGAATTATTAATCGCCGCCAACAAAATCCAGACCGTTCTGGAGGTTGGCACCGCCGTTGGATTTTCGGCTTCGATTTTTGCCGAAGCCATGGGTCCCAAGGGATATGTGGATACCATTGAACGAAATTTAAACATGATTGTTCAGGCAGATGAAAATATTACCAGCCTGGGCCTGAAGAATCAGATTAATCTGATTGTCGGGGACGCCCAGGAAAAACTGGCTGAACTGGATAAAAAATACGACATGATTTTTTTGGATGGTGCCAAAGGCCACTATATCCATTTGCTTGACGATTGCCTGCGGTGTTTAAAACCGGGCGGATTATTGATTTCCGATAATGTACTTTTTAAAGGCATGATTGCCACCAATGATTTGGTCATCCGCCGGAAAATAACCATTGTCAAACGAATGCGGGTGTACTTGGAAACGATCTCCAGCCATCCTCAATTGATTACTAGTATCTTGCCATTAGGTGATGGGCTGGCGATCAGCTGGAAAAAGGATCTGTAAAGAGTCAAGAAAGTGTTAATATTAATAAGAAGAGAATTGAAGCAAGCATTAAAGAACGGAGAAAGATATGAAAAAACCGGAACTTTTGGCACCGGCAGGAAATTTCGAAAAATTGCGGTATGCCTTGCATTATGGCGCCGATGCGGTTTATTGTGCCGGCAAAAAATTTGGGCTCCGTGCCAAGGCCGACAATTTTGACTTGACCGCCCTGACCGAGGCAGTTGAGTATGTCCATGAACGGGATAAAAAAATATATGTCACCTTGAACATGATTCCCCATAATGCAGATTTAGACGGTCTGCCTGAATATGTCAGTGAACTCAAAGACCTGGGAATTGACGGCGTTATCGTGGCCGATCCCGGGGTTTTTTCTGTGGTTCGGGAAGTGGCCCCAGACTTAAGAATATCGGTGAGTACTCAGGCTAATAATACCAACTGGCGAAGTGTTGCTTTCTGGTGTGCTCAGGGAGCAAAACGAATTGTCCTGGCTCGGGAACTGGGCCTTCATGAAATTCAGGAAATTCGGGAAAAAGTTGCTCCGGAAATGGAAATTGAAATCTTTGTTCACGGTGCGATGTGTATTTCCTACTCGGGACGCTGTTTGTTAAGCCATTATATGACGGGCAGAAATTCGAATCAGGGCGATTGCGCCCACCCTTGCCGGTGGAAGTATCACCTGATTGAAGAAACCCGGCCAGAGGAAGCTTTTACTATTGAAGAGGATGCCACTGGATCTTTTATTTTTAACTCCAAGGATCTCTGCCTGATCAATGAAATCCCAGCGCTGATGGCAGCCGGGGTGGACAGCTTTAAAATTGAAGGACGGATGAAAAGTCTTTATTATGTGGCCACTGTCGTTTCAGCCTATCGCAGTGCCATTGATTACGCGTATGATAATCCCGAGGTGATGCAGCTCGACGCGGGCTATTATGATGAGTTGACAAAGGTCAGCCACCGTAATTACACCAAAGGCTTTTTCAGCGGTAAAACAACAGCAGATGATCAAAATTACGGGACAGGCAGTTATACCCGACATTATGATTTTGTGGGTCTGGTTCTGGAATATGACGAAAACTCCGGAATGGCCTTAATTGAGCAGCGCAACAAAGTATCAATAGGAGACGAGATCGAGATTATGATTCCTGGAAAGGGCTTTATCAAGCAAAAAATTGCGATGATGACCGATACCGATGGAGTCGCCATTGAGTCTACACCACACCCCAAAATGCGATATTATCTACATATGTCTGTTCCGGTTAAGTCGATGGATATACTCAGAAAACAGGAGCAAGTTTGATAGAAAAATAACAGAAAAAACAGACGCTCGTTTACATAAAAAAGAGAATAAATTTGTTGTGATATGTCATTGACAGGTGATTATTAAAGTGCTATAATTCAGAAAGTTTGAAGAGTGTACTAGGTTAACATCAATATAGATGTTGATTACTCTTGTTTAAGACTCAGACTTATCATCGAAGGAGAAGAAATGTATAATTTTGATCAGTTGCTAACCCTGTTCAGTGTACTGCTCTTGTTAGTGGTCGTGTTTAGTTTTATTAATGAGAAAACAATAAAACTGCCCTATGAAATTGGTCTGGTCGTTTTTGGATTTATCTTCGTGGTTATTTATATCATTGGCCGGAACTTAAATCTTGTCCACTTACCAATGGAGTTTATTAATCTCTACCGGGAATTTGATTTCACCGATTTTCTATTTAAAGGTATTTTATGTTTTATGCTGTTTAGTGGGGCATCGCGGATCGAATTTGGCGATTTTAGAGCGGACAAATTCCTGATCGGCAGCATGGCAGTTATCGGAACTGTGGTATCTACGGTTGTTTATGGCCTGCTATTCTTTGGTCTGGGCTATCTGATCCATGTCAATATTACCTTTCTGGAAGCCTGTCTGCTTGGCTCAATCGTGGCACCGACCGATCCGATATCGGCCATGAGCATTCTGGCAAAGGCCGGATTGCCGAAGCGAATCGGCCTGATTATTGAAGGGGAAGCCTTGTTTAATGACGGTGTTGCCGTGGCGATTTTTGCCACCCTGCTGACAGCTTTAAAACTATCATCCAATAGTGTTTCAGTCATCAGTTTTGGTTGGGGACTAACCACCGAAATTCTCGGCGCGGTGGCTGTCGGCTTTGTCGTTTCCTTCCTGTTATTTGAAGTCTTTAAACGTTCGAGTGACAATTTTATTAAAATATTCACCAGTCTCCTGACTGTCATGCTGGCATATCTGATTTGTGAATACCTGGTATTCTCCGGACCGATTGCAGCAGTTATCTGCGGACTTTACTATGCCACCGGAATCGCCGGAATGAAGCGAAAAAATCACAAAGGTATGTCTGAGGAATTACACAACTTATTCTATTCCTTCTGGTCGGTAGTGGATAACCTATTAAATGGCATCTTATTCCTGTTAGTCGGCGTCATATTACTGAATATCAAGAACATCAATACCCTCTCGCTCGGGATGATTTTCGCCATCGCGATCGGATCGATTGTATTTAATACGATTGCCAGATTTTTGGGAGTTTACGCTTCGATGATCTTTAACAGAAACCCACCAAAA
>PGZR01000128.1 GCA_002841405.1 Firmicutes bacterium HGW-Firmicutes-4
AGGTCTTCCAGCGTGGCACCCATGGAAATCATGGCGGCGACCACATCGATCCGCTTGGTGGCATTACCCCGGCTGATCGCCTGAGCGCCGATGATTTTTCCAGTGGGCACTTCAAAAACCAGCTTTAAGAAGAAGGGGGTGGCGTCCGGCATGATGCCGACAATATCACCGGGAATCAGGTACACCATGTCATGGGGAATGCCGCATCGTTTGGCCATCGCTTCGGTTAAACCGGTGGAGGCTACGTTCATTTCAAAGATCTTGATACAGGAAGAACCAATCACACCATTGTTCCGGGTGGGAATGCCATAGAGGTGATCAGCGGCGGCGCGGGCCTGTTTCTGGGCCGGTCCGGCCAGCGCCAATCTGGTTTTTTTGTGGGTCAGCTGATGATAGACTTCCACGGCATCGCCGACCGCATAGATGTTCGGCACGCTGGTCTGGTAATGATGGTTGACCAGAATCGCCCCGGTTTCGCCAATTTCCAGTCCAGCTTGCTGCGCCAGGCGGGTATCCGGGGTGACTCCGATGGCCATGACGACGGCCTGGGCGGGCAGGGTTTGGCCCGATTCCAAGACCACTGAATCATCATTAATAGTGGCGATGGCATCCTCGAGAATCAGCTGAACGCCATTGTCGATCAGCTCTTTGTGGAGAATCTGAACCATGTCATAATCCAGGGTGCACATGATCTGATCCGCTTTTTCAACCAGGGTGACATTAAAGCCGGCCGCTGACAGTTTCAGATTTTCGGCCACTTCGACACCGATAAAACCGCCGCCAACGACAACCACGTCTTTGACACCGTTCTGCATAAACTTATTGATCTTATCAATATCTACAACATTTTTAACTGAAAAAACATGGGCTTTGTCATAACCAGAAATTTTAGGGACGATGGGATTGGCCCCCGGCGCCATAAACAGGGCATCATAGCTTTCTTCATATTCTTTTCCGGCCTGCAGGTCTTTAACCTGGACGGTTTTTTGTTCGGGATTGATCCCCACCACTTCCTGGTTGACCCGGGCAGTAATGTTATATTGTTTTTTAAAGACATCCGGTGTCATCAACACCAGATCTTCACTTTTTTCAATCATACCACTGAGGTGATTGGGCAGACAGCAATTTGAAAAGGAGACGTTTGGCCCTTTTTCAAACATGATAATCTCAGCCGCTTCATCCAGTCTTCTAGTTCGCGCCGCCACTGAAGCTCCTCCAGCAACGCCGCCGATAATGACTACTTTTTTTCCCATTTGTCTTCTCCTTCTGATTAATATTTTTGAATTTGTTATGATGTCGTGATCTTTGTGCTCAGTTTCTCACGCAAGATTGTTATTTCTGATGTCGGTCAGGAGGAATAATGTTGACCTTTCCGGCAAAAACTTTCAGCGCTAAAATTCCACCCATCCACAGGGTCAGGAAGAATCCCCACCCGGACAGTGAAAAATTGGCAATCCCGGAGAACAACGCCCCGATGTTACAGCCGCCGGCCAATCTGGCTCCAAAGCCCATTAAAAAACCGCCAATCAGGTAGTAAATAACGTCTTTAACTTTAAATTTTCCGTCAAATGCAAGCCGACCAGCCAATAAGAAGGCGATCGCAGCACCGAGAATAATACCGATGTTTCGCAGCGAGCCGGGATCGTTTAAAATTCCTCCGTTGGCGGTTGCCACTGCGTCAGCAAAAACTGGCGCGGTAAACTGAACTCCAAACAGCTGCAGGAAGGCGACGCCCCAGGATACAAATGGGCCGGTTACGCCCCAGCTGTGTCCGGTGGATATCAGAATAAAAGCAAACATCAGCGCCAGCAAAATCCCACCGATCATAAAACTCCAGCGTTGGACAAAAAGCTTATGGAAGGTCGCATAGCTGAACAGCTTAAACGGCTCTTTATTGGGGATCGGTAATTCCTGGTCTTCGTAGACGGTAGCTTCATAGTAGCCTTCTTTTTTACGGAAGTTTTCATATTTGCGCACCACCAGATAAAGACCTGCCAGCATCAGTAGCGAGATCACTACGGCACCCACATAACCAAGGACATCCGGCAGATATAGCTTGATCCCGATCTGGCCGATAGCGGAATTGTTCAGCGCATCCTGAGCCATCAAGCCCGGCAGCGATCCCAGCACAAAGGTGGTCATCGCGATCATCGACCGTCCTGCTCCTTCACCTAAATCACTAAGGGTTCCGGACGCACAGCCCCCGGCCAGCATCATCCCGATGCCAAAGAGAAACCCGCCCAGTAAAATAGAGATGTTTAAAAATTTAACTGAACTTAACCCCGGCACATCAGCCCCGGACATGGTGGCGGACCACTGAATCCCGGCGGCCAGAACCATGGCAAGCGCAAACATCACCAGCAGTGCGGTACTGAGGCTGCCTTCGCCGGTGACATAGATCCGTTTGAACCCACCGGCAAAGCCATAGCGGGAGCGGGTTAAAATATAGCCCAGGGCTAAACCGGTCATCAGAAACAGGGTCAGTTTCTGATCCACATTTCCTTTGACGACCCCAAAAACGGCAACTGCAATAAATAAGGCCAGGCCGATATACGGCTGTATTCGTTTCTTTTTAGTTATTTCATTTGTTTTTGGTAGATCGATTCGATTAGAAATATCCATTATTTTACCCTCCTATCAGGTCTAAATAAACATGAAGTGGCAAAATGCCACTTCATGGGTAATCTTATATGACTTTGTTAATTAATTGGTTACCAGGGGGTAGCCTTTGTTTGTCCAGCCAGCGGTACCAGTGGCGGCAGTTCCGGCTCCGGAGTTGAGCGATACCGCATCATAACCCAGTAACCGTAAGCCGGCTACCGTCTGTCCAGCGGTTTGTCCGGTGTAACAGTATACGATGATGGTTTTGTCAGTTGGCAGGGTGCTGAACTGTGTTTCCATGCCTTTTCCGAATGGTATGTTAACAGCGCCTTCAATATGGCCTTTGGCAAAATCTTCTGCTTTTCTGACGTCCAGGAAAGTGATGGTAGTGTCTTTGGCATCCAGTGCAGCTTTAGCATCGTCTTCGGTAATTTTGTAGTTGGCAAATTTACTGTCTTTAACATCGGTCAGACCGGCATAATAAGCAACGACGGCTTCTTGAATCGCGGGATCAATTTCTGTTTTGACGGCATCATCAAAAGCATTGGGAGTCGTTTCAATGACGGCATCCACGCCTTCTACCTTAGAAATCCCCAGATTCCAGCCTAAATTGACTGATTTAGTGTCGAATCCGGCGATATTCAATAACGCAACCGTTTGTCCGGCGGTTTGTCCGGTGACACAATAAATCATGACGGGTTTATCAGCTGGAATTTTGGTCAGGTTTTCTGCCAAGTTGGGACCCCATGGCATACTCAGGGCTCCTTTGATATGGCCCTGGGCATAAGCATCGGCACTACGAATATCGATGATGGTCATCGCTTCGCCGGTTTTCACCTTGTCCACGAAAGCAACCTGATCAATTTTGTAGATGTCTTCCGGCATGCTGGCAAAATACTCATTGACTGCGGTAACAACCGGATCGACCTCGGTCTTGCCACCTGTTTGTGTGGTTCCAGTGCTGCAGGCACTGACAAATATCATTGTGCTGAGCAATACCAATAAAACTAAAATACGACTTCTTTTTAACATTTTTCTTTTCCTCCAGATCGTTAATTATTTAATTAACAACATTGTAACCGATCGTCAACCGATTTGGTTCACAGATATTGTAATGCTGTATTAATGTTATTAATGGCACTTCCATAACGATATTTCCGTGAACTCGACCAGGCTTTATGTTATACTCAATCAAACGAATTCGACCGGTATTCGTAAATCGATATGAGAATTTAAATAAGGTGGCATCGATGAATGAAAACAAAACTAATTTAAGCGCTAAAAAATCTATCCCCAATAAAAGCCGCGCCGCTAATCAATTTATCCGCTCAAATCAGGCCCTCTATTGCTATCTGGGATTATATCTTCTCGTCAATCTGCTCTTTCTAACCACTTTTCCCTATGTTCATTCCGACGAGTCCTGGCTCAGCGGCTTGTCCCGGCATATCACGGTCGCCGGCGACATCGGTGTCACTGAGCCTTTTTTCAATGCCTACCAACGCTATCCCCATGCCATCCGGCTGCTGTTTCATCTGCTTCAGGCCGGTTTTATGCAGCTGTTCGGTTATCAGATTTTTACCTTCCGACTGATTTCACTGCTCTTTTCAGTGGCGACGCTGTATTTTTTTTACAAACTCAGCCGACTTTTCTGTCGATCTGCCGGCACGGCGTTACTGGCCACGCTGCTGTTATCGCTGGATATTCAGTATCTTTACGCTTCCCATCTGGCCCGTCAGGAGATCATCATTGTTTTTATTCTGGTGCTGGCTCTTTATTTGCTAATCAGCCGGATAGACACTCATCGCTGCAGCGATGATCTGGGGCTGGGGATCATTGTCGGTCTGGGAATCGGCGTTCATCCCAACATTTTAATGGTGGCCGTGACCATTGGTCTAGGCTATTCTTATTATCTCTGGCAGAAGAAAATCAGCTGGCGCAATCTGGCTCTGTTGGTGCTGGTGATCGGCCTGTTTGCTGTGCTGTTTATTGGCCTCAGTATCGCCATGGATCCCGACTATCTGACCCACTATGCTCAGCAGGGCCAGAATTTTGGGGTTGGCGACGGACTGCTGGGCAAGTGGCAGAGGCTGCTGATTTTTTACCAGCACCTGTTTAATCAATTCAGCATCGAGTATTACATGCCGGATATCCGCTTTCAGCTGCTTGTTTTTGCATTAGTGGTGGTGCTCAGCCTGGGGCTGCTGGTTAAGCACCGCTCAACGCCCCGCTATCAGCAACTGCGGCTGCCATTGTTGCTGGTTTTCGGTATCAATCTGGGCATTTTTCTGATCGGTCGTTACAATGTCACCAGTGTTGTTTTTATCTTTCCACTGATGTACCTGCTGATCGTACTGCTGCTGGAAAGAGTTTATCCCGAACAAATGCTGGCCGAACAAATGTTGAATACTCATCTGATACCAGAAAAAAAACGCAAAAAAAAATGGCTACCGGGACTGCTGATCCTGATAACCGCGGTGTTAACGCTGACGGGGCTTCAACCCCCGGCCAATTCCTATGCTACTTATCTCAGTCAGATCCAGACGGCCATACCTGGCAATCCCAAGATCCTCGGCAATTTAAACGCCGAATATGCCTTTGCCGATGGCCAGCTGTTTGACTACCGCAATCTGCAATACCTGGATGACCAGGGGACCGCCTTTGCCGACTACGTCGCGACCCAGCAGATTGAGTACATCATCTATTATGACGAACTGGCCTTTATCGTCGAAAACCATCCCCACTATGATGTGATGTATGGCGATCTCACCCCGATTTATGCTGAGATGACCACCTTTCTTGCCGAGCATTGCGAAGAAATCACGGTCTTTAGCGACGCCAGCTACGGCACCAATCTGGCCCCCCTGATTGATACCAAGCCCTGGCCGATCCACATTTTCAGGGTGACAACAGCGCCGTGATTTCGGCTACCCGGGTTTCATCGGTATTGCGGGTCTGATTTTTAAGCACGGCTGCCACCGCCCCGGCTTTCAGCACCACAATCCGGTCGGCCAGATAGAGCGCCTCGCGGATATCATGGGTCACAAAAACAGTGGTTGCCTGGGTTTCCTGGCGGATCTCCAGCAGGGTCTCCTGCAGCTCCCGTTTGGTTTGGGCATCGAGACTGCCAAAGGGCTCATCCATCAGCAGTACCTGGGGGGACAGTGCCAGGGCCCGGGCCAGGGCCGTCCGCTGCTTCATCCCACCGGACAACTGATTGGGATAATAATTGCCAAAATCGGTGAGTTTGACCATCGCCAGATAATGATCGGCCCGGCTCCGGATTTCCGGATGACTCATCCGCTCCGGGGCTTTTTTTAGCGCAAATTCAATATTATGGCGGACCGTCTGCCAGGCAAACAGCTGATCAAATTCCTGAAACACCATGATGCATTGACGACTGGGTTTTTCCACCAACCTCCCATTGAGCCGGATTTCACCCTGATCCGCTTTGACAAAGCCGCCAATCAGGTTCAGCAGGGTACTTTTACCACAACCGGAGGCGCCGATGACACAGATCAATTCACCGGACCCGATCTCCAGATTAATGTCAGCCAGCACCGGCCGCTCCTCATATGATTTGCCCAATCCGCGAATTTCAATAATCGGCTTCATGCCACACCCCACTTTTTGATGGTATTTTTCTCCAACTGGCCAAAAACAACATCTTCGACAAAGATCCCCACTGCAATGATCATCAGAATCCCGGCATAAACCCCGGCGGTATCCATAAAGACCCGTTTATTAAAAATATACCAGCCAATCCCGCCGATCCCCCCGGAGGCTCCAAAGATCATTTCCGCCGAGATGGCGGCCCGCCAGCCTCGAGCCCAGCTGATTTTCAGCCCGGCAATCAAAAATGACAGCGAGGCCGGAACATAGATCCGGATGATACTCTGCAAAGTATTAAATTCATAATTCTCGCCGATTTTTTTATAGACTTCGGGAATGGCCTTGAAACCGGCGGTCATATTGAGAATCATCGGCCATAAAACCGAATGAACAATGATAAACAAGATCGCCATACTACCAGTCCCAATCCAGAGAATGATCAGCGGCAACAGCGCAATCCCCGGTAAGGGATGGAAAATAGAAACGCAGGTATCGGTAAAACTGGCAAAGACTGGACTCACCACTGACAGAAATGACATCAGAAAGGCCAGCGCCACGCCAATTCCCAGGCCGATTAAGATCAACCCCAGGGAAAACAGCATCTGCATCAGGATATCCCCATTGATGATCGAATCGATTAAGGAAGTCAGAATCAGCTCCAGGGATGGAAACGCCAGGGGACTCACCGGTGCCAGTTTCGCTGTCAATTCC
>PGZR01000129.1 GCA_002841405.1 Firmicutes bacterium HGW-Firmicutes-4
TCATTCCTGATAACCTCTTTCTACCATTCCCAATATTTCTTCATTGGTGATACCTAATTTTTTTGCTTCCTCGATGAGTTTTTTAATATAATGATCGAAGAATAATTCTTTGCGTTTGTCCCGCAGTTTTGAAACCGCACCGAGAGCGACAAACATACCAACGCCGCGCTTTTTAAAAATAATGCCCTCGTCAACCAGGATTGAGATGCCTTTAAGGGCCGTGGCCGGATTGATTTTATAACTGACCGACAGTTCAGTTATGGATGGAATCTGACCGCTTTCCTCAAACGCTCCAGTTAAGATGGCGTCTTCAATGCCATCGGCAATTTGAACAAAGATCGGCCGTTCATCTTCAAAATTTATTTGCAAAGGGATACCCCCTTTCGAGAATATTGGTTAGTTAGTAGACTAATTAACCACAATACTATTGTAAGGCCGAGTTGCTTTTTTGTCAATACCAAATTTATAAACAATGAAATTTTTGCATGTGCTAATCAGGTATAGGGTATTTTTGAAACCTTTTTATGCTATACTCACAAATGAAAACCAATGTGCGTCGTCCGCTGATAATAGTTTATTTTAATTTTGGCGGAGAGTAAAATTTAAAGCAAATGAAGAGGGGAAAAGTTAATGTACGAATATTATTATAAAACACAGGATTTTGGGATGTGCCTGATGGAGGGAAAAGGATCGGGAGAAGAAGCCATCATTCCTACTGATCGAGAGATTCTAATTGTTGGTGATGACATATTTAAAGGGCACAAAGAATTGGTACGGGTAGAATTTCCCGATACCGTCATTGAGATTGGCGGTTTCGTTTTTGACGGGTGTGAAAATCTGAAATTTGTCAAACTTCCTGCCAATCTCAAAGATTTCTGGCAATATGCCATGACCCGATGCGGTATCGAAGAAATTGATATTCCTGGTAGTGTCGAGCGGATCGCTGCGTTCACATTTAACGAGTGCGCGCAGTTAAAAACGGTGAAAATCAATGAGGGAACAAAGAAAATACTGGCCTGGGCATTCAAAGATTGTGTTAGTTTAACAGATGTCTATTTACCAGCCTCCATTGAAGAAATCAGTGATAAAGCGTTTGAAGGATGTCCGAAAGTCATGCTCCATCGGAAATGAGCAGAACAAAGAGATGTCTAAAAATCGATCATTGTGTTAGAAAAAAGAGCACCAAGTGCTTAAAAATTAATCACTTAGAGCTGAAAAAATATAAAATAATAGTTTTTGAATTGGCATAAAAATTGCTATATATCTAGCATAAGCATTCATTTAGAAATAAGCTGCTGATAAAAAGCTAGTGATATGGGTATACCTGGATATACTCGAATTGAATCAGAAAAGCAAAATTAAAAAATGAATACTTAACTAAGAAAGTGGAGGAAAAAATGACAAAAACAGGGAAAATGTTAGACATGGCAAAAAAAATGGCAGAAGCGGCTGCTGAAAAAGCAATCCAAATTGATGTGCCAATGGTGATCGTTATTTGTGATGCAGGTGGAAACATGGTGTTATTTAACCGGATGGAAGATTCTCTATTGGCCAGCATGGATATTGCTACTAATAAGGCTTATACAGCGGTAGCCCTTAAAATGAGCACCGATACGGCGGCAGATCTGGCCAAAGAATCTGGTCAGCTTTTTGGGATTGCATCTTGTGACAAAGGAAGAATGGTTGTATTTGGGGGTGGTTTCCCAATTGTTGAAGATGGAAAAATAATTGGCGGGATCGGCGTCAGTGGGGGAAGCGTGGCAGAAGATATGACAGTCGCTCAGGCGGGACTGGATGTGCTGAAATAAGTTATGAAATTAGCATGACTGATCCAGTTCAACTAAAACTCTAATTGGTGTCTTGTCTGCAATTGTGCCGGTTTGATCAGGTTAGCTAAGAAAAAATTAAAAAATGAATTTGAATTCGAAATGACCAGCTACCCATCCGGGGAGACTGGTCATTTTGAATGGAAGGTAAATTCGACGATTTAGTTTTGCTGTGTTTAATTAAAGCCAAAAACAATCGGGAAGATAAAGGCGACAATAGCTAACCAGACAGCATAGACATAGAGATAGGTCGTTTGCCAGTTTTCGATCTTGATAAAATCTGTTTTTTTAAGGAAAAAGCGGCCATACAGCCAGGCTAATCCGGTCAGATTAATCAGCAGAATCAAATTTTCGCCCAGCGCTGCCAGCTTATTCGGTGTTATCCCAAATGCGGATAAGCGAAATAGAATGGCCGATAAAGCCACCGCATCGATAATCATCGCGGCAATAATCAGGGCCAGATTCAGAGAATCAAAAAGCCTGTTTTTAGCGTAGGGATTTCGGGCTGAAATGGTGTAAAGAACCAGGCCGAGAACCAATGCCAGCATAAAGTCAAAGGCAATCAGATAGTCTCTTTCCATAAAAGGGCTTTTCCCGGATATGACCAGGACCAGCAGGAAGGCAATCATAATGATCAGGAAAAGCGGGCTGAATATTTTGGCCAGAATCGGAGCAAAATTCTCGACCACGCTTTTCTTGGTCTCGACCAGATAGACAGTGATCATGGCCACTGCAGCGGCGCCATAAACAATCAAATAATTCTGAATAAACCAACTGGCATCAATTTGAATAGCAAAAAAGATGGCCTGGGTAAACATTGCCAAAACGATGAGCCCACAGAAAATAAGGGTGCCGTAAATTACAGCTTCACCGGTGAAACGGATAAAATTCATCCGTCCCTGGCTACTGCGCCAATCCGTACCCAAATAGGCAACCCCGGTGATCAGCCATAAGAATAATGGAAGATGAAGAGCGGTCAGTAATTCCGTACTGTTCGGGGGATATGAAGGATATGTGTTGATCAGAATGGCCGCACCGGCAAAAATGCCTAAAACTACGGTGATCATTTTTAAATTGGATTTGTTTTTATACAGAAAAAACAGAGCGATCAAGGGCAGGATGAAAAAACTTAAATTTTTAAAATAAAACAGTTGGTATTGGGGGTCATTGAAACTGTAGCCTAAAAGTTCCGGAATTTTAAAAAAAGTGCCAGCCAGAAATGAGAAGAGGATGACCAGCCCGATATAGCGTTGATTTTCGCTTGAGATTCCGGTCGGTTCGGGTTCTAACATCAATTGTTTCCAGAGGTTTTCGGTATTTACTTTAGAATATTCCCGGGACACCGAATGGCTATCGCCAAAACGTTTCACACTGATTAAAAAAGCTTCTTCCTCTGATAATCCGGCGTGGCTCAGATCTTGAATTTCATCGTGCAGATGGCTTTCTAACTCAATAATGTCCGTTTCCTTAAAATGCCCCTGACTTCGCAGGCAGTCACTCCAGGCACGGATGTTTTTTTCTAAATCAAACATGGTAAGCAGCCCTCCTTGTTAATAATTTCAAACCAGGTTTTTGAAAGTGCGGTATGGATAATATCCCACTGTTTCTTTTGTACTTCCAGTTCAATCAGTCCTTCCTCTTTTAGTTTATAGTATTTTCGCTTCCGTCCACCATCAGAATTATTCCAATAAGACTCAATAAAATTCTTTTCTTCGAGACGATGGAGCACCGGATAGAGCATTCCCTCGGACCAGACAAGCTCGTCTCCGGTTAGCTCTTTAACCTTCTTGATAATCGCATAGCCATAACTGTCGTTCTCCTTTAAGATGGACAAAATAAAGGGCGTCGCAGAGGCCGCAATTAAATCTTTTGATACATTCATTAATAACCTCCTGTATACATAGAACTATTAGGTATGGTTGCATTATACATAGATCTTCTAGGTAATGCAAGTCTTTTCTGTAATTGCTTTCATGACGGTTGTTAATTTTCAAGGGCTCCATTCTATGTTAGAATAGAACCCATGAACAAACGAGCGAGAATTAGCAGTGTGGCAGTAATTTGAACACCTATTCAAATAGATGAGTTGAGGTAGCGTAAATTGGAACGAGAAGATTTTTTCAACCGGCGCCCGGGAATAATTGGCGAAAGAAATTTCAGTCAGTATGCGGTACTGGTAGTTTTGGTGGAAACCGAAGAAGGAGCGGCATTTCTTTTTGAAAAACGCTCAGAGACATTGAATCGTCAGCCGGGAGAGATCTGTTTTCCGGGGGGACGGCTGGAAGCGGGTGAAACACCTTTAGAAGCAGCAATTAGGGAAACGATGGAAGAGCTGCTGGTGGATCGTCGACAAATTGAAATACTGGGATCTGGTGATGTATTTATATCGCCATTTAATTTTATGATTCACCCATTCATTGCAATTCTTCGGGATTATAAGTACAGTTACAGCCAGGAAGAAGTTGGCGATGTTTTTACCGTGCCAGTGCATTTTTTTCAGGAGCACAAACCAAAGAAGTATTTAAATCATCTTAGTCATGAACAGCCCAACGATTTTCCCTATGAGTGCATTCCCGGCGGAAAGAATTATCCCTGGTTTAAAGGGAGCTATGAGATAAATTTCTATACCTATCAAGAAGATGTGATCTGGGGGATGACCGCCGGTATTGTTGAGTCCAGCGTAGCATTGATTCAGAGTTACCATTTATTAAAGGGAATGTAAGGGAGGAATTAGAATGAAGCTTACTAAATTAATGATCAGTGTTATTGCAATGATGATGACTTTTGTTTTTATTTACCAATCGATGGTTAGTGGAACACTGGACTTTTTATCTCAGACAGCAGATATTTACGGATATGGATGGTTGACTGGACTGGCTTTACTACTAATTGCCGGAACAATCGGAGTAGCATCAATAAACAACGCTGAGCGGAAAATTATACTGACCGCCGCAAAATTTTATTTTGGTGCCGCTATTGTGATGTTTTTATTTGCTGGAAATGACAGCATGACAGCAACAGCTACTGTTTATGGGGTGTTGGCAGGAGTTGTTTTTCTGGTAAATGGTCTAATGACAAAAAATGAAGATGACCCGGAATACGGTTGGGAAGAGAGACGATCTTGGGGCAAAAGGAAAACTGCGGTTAAAAAAGGCCCGAGAGATGAAGATTCCTGGGGAGAAAGTGGTTTTCGTGAAAAAACGAAAATAGATCAAAATCGAAAATCACCCCGAAAACCATGGGTGTTTGCGATCATCTGGATGAGTATTGTAATTATTGCCGGAATCTCTTTTGGCATTGCCTTTCTGATCGATGAAGAGGAAAGCCAATATGACTATGAATACTCAGAGCAAGTACAAAACGACGAAACAATAACGCCGGAGCCAGCCAGAGTCTTTGGACTCGGGGAAACATGGACGGTAGATGGGGATTTCTCATTGACATTTACAGCTGCCAATGAGACTGATTTTAGAAATGAGTTCGCGGATACGAGTCCAGCCCAGGTAGTCGTGTTATCCTATGATTACAGCAATATTGGTCACGAAAAGGACGTGATGGATCTTTATATTTCATCGGTCAGCTTTTACGTGATCGATGAAAGTGGCGAGATTGCAGAAACATATCCGGTGACGGGAATAACCTATCCCCAGGAAATACCCATCGGAGCATCGAGTTTGGGAGCCCAGGAAGCATTTGGCCTGAAAAATGCCAGTCGGGAAGTGATGGTGTATGTGGAAATTTATGGGAATGACTACGTGCCCTATGAAGCATATTTCATACTTCCGGTTCAAAGTTCTGTGCCAACCGTGTAAGACCGCAACTAGAAAAAAAGTAAGTCATTAACACGTCAGGAATAGCAAAAAATCGAATCGAGGAAATAATGAAAAAAATCTACATCTACGTCTTTTTAACCGGAATGCTTTTTGGATCGATGGAAGTTGCCTTAAAAATTGGGGGAACAACATTTAATCCCATTCAGCTGACCTTTATCCGTTTCTTAATAGGAGGGCTTTTTCTGTTGCCCTTTGCCATCAGTGAGCTCAGAAAAAAACAGATCAAGCTTAGCAAAAGCGATTTGGCTTATCTGTTTACCTTGGGATTAATTTGCATCTGTTTTAGTATGGTGCTTTTCCAGATTGGTTTAATGGGCATAAACGCCAGCCTGGCGGCGCTGATTTTTTCGATCAATCCGGTATTTACGATGGTCTTCGCCCATTATATCGTGCATGAAAAATTCACGAAGAAAAAGGCCATCGCGCTGACCATTAGTATAATCGGGTTGATTATTGTAATGAACCCCCAAAAACTCATCTCCGGCGAAAACAATCTCTGGTTTTTGTTAATGACCCTGGTGGCGGCAATTGCCTTTGGCTTGTATACCGCCTATGGTAAAAAGAGAATTGCCAAAATCGGCGGGGTGGCTCAGAACAGTTTCAGCTTTCTGATGGGCTCGGCGGTATTGCTGGTGATGTTAATTGCTAGCGGTCAACCAGTTTTTCAGGGCGTTAGTCTGGAAACCGCACCGCTGCTTTTTTATCTGGGCGTATGTGTGACCGGGATCGGCTATTACTTTTATCTAAAAACCGTTGAAATCGCCGGGCCGTCGATGGCCTCGGTAGCTTTTTTTATCAAACCGATGGTGGCCCCGCTTTTTGCATTAGTTATTTTGGGTGAGGCCATTACCTTAAACATTGGGCTCGGTCTGATTTTCATATTGTTTGGATCGTTTGTTAACCTTACCGATGGCGATAAATTGGTCAGGATGTTCAGATTGGAGAAAGTCTTTTATCGCCAATAAAAAAAATGCGATGCTTATGCAAAAATTAGTTGACAAAGAGTTAAAAAGTCTTTATACTAACAAAGTCGTCAAAAACAGCGACGGCGAAAACAGAACAACACAGAAAACAACTTAAAAGAATTTCA
>PGZR01000130.1 GCA_002841405.1 Firmicutes bacterium HGW-Firmicutes-4
TCAACAACTCTCTATTGAATTGTCTTACGTGGATCGCTTCGCCTGCATCTGGCATCGACTTTCAACCACAAACCTGAGACAACGTCTATTATAAGATCATGATCCTGAAAATGTCAAGGGAAATCAAACCATCATGGTTCAGGACTATTCCATTTGATGCCTTTTATGCTATAATAGACGAAATATACTTTCGGAGGTTTTCATGTTATTGGGTATTACCGCAATTTTAACGGCATTTTTTTTCATCGTCAATATTACGTTGACCTTTACGATTATTTTTCTGGAACGTAAAAACCCTCAAAGCACCTATGCCTGGTTATTGTTTTTATGGATGGTCCCGATAATCGGTTTTTTATTTTATATTCTATTCTCCCAGAATTTAACCAAACGAAAAATTTTCCGCTACAACACCCCGGAAAATATTCAATACCACCATTTGTTAAGACAGCAGCAACGATCGTTATCCCGGATTCTCGCTATCGATCCAGACAGCCCTATCGAAAAGTACCGCCATTCCATCGAATTCCATTTAAATGTCAGTGAATCTCTATACACCAGCAATAATATGATCGAAATTTTCACCGATGGCTATAAAAAATTTGACGCCCTTTTTCACGCCATGGAATCCGCCCGATCATCCATTCATGTGGAATATTATATTATTAAAAATGATACCCTGACCGCTAAACTGTTTGATATCCTCACCCGCAAAGCCCTTGAGGGCGTCGAGGTCAGACTGCTTTTTGACGCCATGGGCGGCCGTTATCTGCCCCGCGCGGTGCTTGATGGCTTTGAATCCGCCGGTGGCAGAATCGGCGTTTTTTTTCCGTCCCGATTTAAGATGCTTAATCTCCGGGTTAATTACCGCAACCATCGCAAGATTGTGGTTATCGATGGTGTCACCGGATTTGTGGGTGGGTTTAACATCGGCAACGAATATTTGGGCCTGGAGAAAAAAATGGGCTACTGGCGGGATACCCATCTGAAAATAGTCGGTTCCGCTGCATATGAACTCCAACATCGCTTTCTGCTCGATTGGCGAGCCAGTTCCAATGAAGAACTGCTAATTGATGACACCAAACTCAACCACTACTTTCCCACCATTCCGCAGAAATCCGGCGCTGGTATTCAGATTGTTTCCAGCGGTCCAGACAACATTAATCAGCAGATCAAACAAGGTTTTTTACGAATGATCAATACGGCTGAGGATTATATTTTAATTCAATCGCCCTATTTTGTACCCGATGAAAGTATTCTGGAAGCTCTTAAAATCGCTCTGTTATCCGGCATTGACGTCCGGATTATGATCCCCAACAAGCCGGATCATATTTTTATTTACTGGGTCACCCTGGCCTACGTGGGCGAGCTGATTGAATATGGCGCCAAGATTTTTATTTATGAAAATGGCTTCCTTCACGCCAAAACCATCGTCGTGGACGATTCGGTCTGTTCGGTGGGATCCTGCAATTTTGATATCCGTAGCTTTAGGCTGAATTTTGAAACTAACGCCTTCATTTATGATCGTAAGGTTGCTATCCAACTCAAAAATATTTTTGTTGAGGATATCAAAAAATGCACCTATTATAACAAAGAGCTCTATCGCAACCGAAGCCGTCGGGTTAAAATCAAAGAATCGATATCCCGGCTATTTTCTCCGTTGCTGTAATTTACACCGCATTCCAATCGAACCTGGATACAATCAACTTGAAACCATCTTGATTGTGTCCAGGTTTTTTTTTGATTATTTAAAAAAAGATTGACCGGATCATACTATGTGTTGTATAGTATTATGCGAGGGGAGGTATTTAAATGGACATACAATTAAAACGCGGACTGCTGGAGATCTGTGTGCTGACCGTTCTCAATCGTGGTGATTCGTATGGTTATCAGATCATCAAGGATGTCAGTCCGTATATCGAAATTTCCGAATCGACACTTTATCCGATCTTAAAAAGACTGGAGACAAACCAAAGTGTGGTTGTGAACTCGGTGGAACATAACGGCAGACTTCGAAAATACTACAAAATAACCACAACCGGTCGTAATCGAATTGTTGATTTTCTTGATAATTGGAAAGAGGTTATGACGGTTTATAATTTTATAACAGAAGAAATGAGGTGTTATACAGATGAATAAAACAGAATTTTTATTAAGTCTGGAGAAAAAACTTGTTGCTCTCCCCACCCATGAAATTGAAGTAACCCAGGGGTTTTATTCCGAAATGATTGATGACCGGATCGAAGATGGCATGCGTGAAGAAGATGCGGTGGCCGCCATTGGTGATGTTGATACCATCGTTCAGAACACCCTGCTGGAGCTGCCCCTACCGACTCTGATGAAAGCCAAGATCCAACCAAAAGCCGGATTGAAGCTGTGGGAAATCGTCTTGATGGTGCTCGGATTCCCGCTCTGGTTCCCCTTGGTATTAGCTTTTTTTATCGTCATTCTTGCCGTTTATGTGTCCGTTTGGGCGGTTATTATCTCCCTCTACGCATCGGTTGCTGCTTTTGCGTTCAGTGGTGTGGCCGGGATTATCAGCCTCTTGTTTGCCCAAAGCTTCGCTGCCGGTCTGTTGATGTTTGGTTTGTCGCTAATTTGCATCGGGATCGCAGTGCTTGCTTTTTTCGGAGTGACAAAATTATCGTCATGGCTGATCGGTCTGACCAGGAGATTTCTCCGTTGGGTTAAATCATTGTTTCTCAAAAAGGAGGTTGTTTAAATGCAATCAAACAAAAAAATAATAATGCTGGTCGCCGGTGGTTTGATTATCCTTGGTTTCGTCATTGCCTTACTGGCGTTTGCTCTGGCCGGTTTTAACTGGAATTCGTTTAACACCAGTCTGCCCGACGAGGAAACGAGCTACAGCTATGATCTGGCTAGTGTTTCCAGCTTGACTGTCAGTGAACTCGATGCGGATGTCCTCATAGTCGGAACCGACGAAGACAAAATAAAAATAACTTGCTATGAAAATAAAAAAGATGCCTACGCCATCCAACTCCAGGCCAATGGTAATTTGAATATCAAGCGTTCCCTTTATAAACACTGGTATGAATACATTGGTTTTAATATAAGCTATCAAAAAAGAAATCTAACTGTCGCTATTCCCCGAAAATTCAGCGGTGAAATCGATGCATCCACCATGAGCGGCAATCTTGATCTGACCAATTTTGATGGATTAAATGCCGTTAATGCAAGTACGGCAAGTGGGCAGATCACTCTAAAAAATGTGACTGCCAATAATCGTCTCAATGCGTCCACACTGAGTGGCAATTTTGATCTTGAAAATCTTCGTACCGGCAAGGACATGGAGATTGGAACATCCAGCGGTGAAATCCAATTCACCGACGGAAAAATTGCTGGTAATATGTCAATATCTTCACTCAGCAGCAATATTGACTTAGTAGATACCAGTATCAATGGCGATGTCTCTGTTGGAAACAGCAGTGGTAATGTGAACATTAATAAACTCGCCGCCAATAATCTTTCCGTCACTACCCTCAGCGGTAATGTTCGGGGAAGCGTTCTCGGTGATCCTGGCAATTATACGATCACTGCTGACAGCCTTAGTGGAACAATTGATATTCCCCCATCTGGAAATGGTGCGAGTACTTTTGACATTTCAACCGGCAGTGGTAATATTGATATTGAATTCATCGCCGCCAATTAATTAGCTTCCTATTTAAAAGGGACTCACGCAAATAAATCATTTGCGTGAGTCCCTTTATTGTTTTAGAATCTGAAATCCCGTTTGCCGGAATTCAGTTCAGTCAAATGCGCCGCGGCAATCCCACGGACCTTTTCGTTGGGGATCGAAGCCAATTCCCGGGCAATGGTTTTTTCGCCATTTAACTTGGTCTCCGGAGCGGCATAGTCTTCCAGATATTCTTTCAGGGTCATAATGGCATTCGGCTGACAGCAGTTGGCAATCTGGCCGGATTTGACCAGTTGCATAAAGCGGTCACCGGTGCGGCCTTCCCGGTAACAGGCGGTGCAGAAGCTGGGAATATGGCCCATTTCTAACAGCCAGTTGACAATTTCATCAAGTTTCCTGGTATCATTCAATTCAAATTGGGCGGAGTTTTCTTCTTCCGGTTCCGGGGTATCATAGCCGCCGACACTGGTGCTGGAACCGCCGCTGATCTGCGATATCCCCAGTTTTAATACTCGCTCGCGGGACGCCTGGGACTCCCGGGTGGAAATGATCATCCCGGTATAAGGTACGGCAATGCGTAACACCGTGACGATTTTTTCAAATATTTCATCGGAAATGGCATTGGAAAAATCGCCGGTGTCAATATCATCAGCCGGACAGATCCGCGGCACTGAGATGGTATGAGGACCCACCCCCATGGCGGCTTCCAGATGCTCGGCGTGCATGAGCATCCCGACAAAATCGTAGCGGTACATGTTCAAGCCGAAGAGAACCCCAATCCCGACATCATCGATGCCACCTTCCATGGCCCGGTCCATGGCTTCGGTATGCCAGGCGTAATCGTGTTTGGGTCCGGTGGGATGGAGCATTTCATAATTTTCTTTATGATAGGTTTCCTGAAACAAGATATAGGTGCCAATTCCGGCTTCTTTTAATTGTCGGTAATCATCCACCGTCGTGGCCGCGATATTGACATTGACCCGGCGGATATCGCCGTTTTTATGTTTGATGCTATAAATGGTTTTAATGCTTTCCAGGATATATTCCAGTGGATTATTCTTAGGATCTTCGCCAGCTTCCAGCGCCAGCCGCTTATGGCCCATATCCTGCAGGGCGATGACCTCTTTGGCAATTTCTGCCTGGGTCAGTTTCTTGCGGCTGATATTTTTATTTTTAGCATGGTAGGGACAGTAGATGCAACCATTGACACAATAATTTGATAAATAAAGAGGCGCAAACATAACAATGCGATTACCATAAAACTTGTTTTTGATCTCCATGGCCAGCTTTACCAGCCGCTGATTCTGTTCTTCCAGCTCGCAGGCCAGTAAAACGGCGGCTTCCCGATGGCTCAAACCCTTGTAGGTGCCGGCTTTTTCAATGATCTCATTAATCATTGCGGCATTGGTTTTATTTGCTTCAGCATAGGCCAGGGTGTCCAGAATTTCCTGGTCATCAATAAATTCAACAGCTTTCTTTGACATTACATTATACATTTTACGCTCCTAAAGTTTTTATTTTGGTTTATTGAAACAAGTACCTGAATTCTATTTTTGGGGGTAATCGCCCCGGTGGGTTAAAATTTCGTAGCCAATTCCTTCCATCCGCTTGCTTAGGCAAACTCGGCATTCCGCCGCTTCGTCGCCAGTACAGATTTTATTGTCATAAAGACTGTAATCTTTTCGCACGGATACCGGGGACAGATTCGGCATGACCACATTGGCCCCGGCCAGGATTCCCAATTCCCGGCCGTTGGGATCAATCGTTCCCAGTGCCGTGGTGGCCGGAATCAGCGCTTTGGGCAGCATCAACCGCAGGATTGAAATAAGCAGTAAGGTTTCTTCCAGAGTACCCGCCTTGGCATCCTTATATGGGGTGTGCTGATGGGGGATAAAGGGACCGATGCCGATCATCTGGGGGTTTAGTGCTTTGATAAAGATCAGGTCCGCAACCAGATTTTCCACCGTCTGATGGGGCGATCCGACCATAAAGCCAGTACCGACCTGAAATCCAATTTCTTTGAGATTCTGGAGACATTCGGTTCGATTTTCCAGCAGTAGTTCCCGGGGATGAAGTTTTTGATAGTGCTCCGCGGTAGCGGTCTCGTGGCGAAGTAAATAACGGTTGGCACCAGCGGCAAAAAACGCTTCATAAACAGCGCGGGACCGCTCCCCCAATGACAGGGTAATGGCACAGTCGTCGTAGCCCGCTCTTATTTTTTCGATCAATTCAACCATCATTTGATCTGAAAAATCCGGGTCTTCGCCGCCCTGCAGAACAAAGGTGCGAAAGCCTAAGTCGTATCCGATGGCACAACAGTCAAGGATTTCTTGTTCACTTAAACGATAGCGATGGGCCTGTTCGTTGCCGCAGCGGATGCCGCAATAATAGCAATCATTTTTGCAATAGTTACTGAATTCAATCAGCCCCCGGACATAAACCCCCTTGCCAAAGGTTTCTCCGGCCACTCTTTGAGCCCGGTTTGAAAGATCCGCCCGTAATTCAGGAGTATTGTTTTCCAGCAGCCATTTGAACTCGTCTTTTCCCAGAAACTGTTCTTTTTCCAGCTTTTCAGTTATGCTATTCATGGTTATCATCCGCTTCTTCACCTTTGGGCAATTTTGAATAAACGGTTTTAATATTCACACCGTCAATCATGCCCAGCTTCCCGGACAGCGAGCTGATAATATTGGTGGATGCATCGACAACCACACTGATCACCGAAACCTTGCGCTGCTGATAAGGGATTCCCATTCGTCCAACAATATACTCACCATAATCATGGAGTACCTGATTCAGTTTTTCCACCGCTTCTTTTTTTTCTACCACAATTGCTATTAGTCCAATTCTTTTTTCCATCTTTAACTCCTCGTTCACCTTCTTTTTAATCAGCTACCCTTAGCCTGCCAAAAACTCCAAAAAACTAACCTCAATTCCGCTTCGCCTCATTTCGGTCACGAGCAGTCGCCAACTGCAAGCGAGCTTGCGATTGGCTCGTTGCCTTAACGAAACCTCAATTCCGCTGCGCTTCATTTCGGTCACGGGCAGTCGCCAACTGCAAGCAAGCTTGCGATTGGCT
>PGZR01000131.1 GCA_002841405.1 Firmicutes bacterium HGW-Firmicutes-4
ATCGTTTCGGTTGTTAAAGGGAGAGCATATCGGTTTAATTGGACCAAACGGAGAGGGTAAGTCAACCTTCATGAATATTGTTACCGACCGACTGATGCCAGATGAGGGCAAGGTGGAATGGGCTAAAAATGTGCGGATCGGTTACCTGGATCAGCATGCCGTTTTGAAACAGGGAATGACGGTCCGGGATGTGCTGACTTCGGCCTTCGATTTTTTGCTGGATATTGAAAGCCGGATCGGTTTTCTTTATGAAAAAATGGGCGAGGACAGTCCGGAAGAAGTTGAGAAGAGTCTGGAAGAAGTGGGTGATCTTCAAGAATTGCTGGAGTTTCATGACTTTTATCTGGTTGATTCAAAGGTTGAAGAAGTGGGGAATGCCCTGGGCCTTAACGACATCGGTATGGATAAGGATATCACTGAACTCAGTGGCGGCCAACGAACCAAGGTGCTGCTGGGAAAACTGCTGCTGGAAAAACCGGACATCCTGCTATTGGATGAGCCGACCAACTATCTGGATGAACAGCATATTGAGTGGTTGAAACGCTATCTTAACGATTATGAAAATGCTTTTATTCTGATTTCTCATGATCTGCCCTTTGTCAATTCAGTGATTAATCTGATTTATCATATGGATAACCAGAAACTGACCCGATACGTCGGGGATTATGCGAAGTTCCAGGAAGTGCTGGAAGCAAAAAAAGCTCAGGAACAGGCTGCTTATAACAAACAGCAAAATGAAATTGCTGACTTAAAAGACTTTGTGGCCCGGAACAAAGCACGGGTAGCTACCCGGAATATGGCCATGTCGCGTCAGAAAAAGCTGGATAAAATGGACATCATCGAGCTGGCCTCCGAAAAACCCAAACCGAAGTTTAATTTTAAAGAAGCCGGTGCCACCGGTCGTCGGGTTTTTGAAACCGCGGATCTGGTCATCGGTTATGATGAACCGCTGTCCAAACCATTGAATTTAGTGATGGAGCGAAAACAGAAAATCGTTTTAAAGGGAACCAACGGGATTGGCAAAACTACCCTGTTAAAGAGTATTCTGGGACTGATACCACCGGTTGCCGGGACTGTTGATCAGGGCGAAAAATTAAAAATTGGTTATTTTGAACAGGAAATGGATCAGGATATCCGGACCAGTTGCATCGATGAGGTATGGAATGAGTTTCCGTCGCTGAATCAGAACGAGGTGCGTTCGGCCTTGGCCCAGTGTGGTTTGACCCGGAAACATATTGAGAGCATGGTCAAGGTTTTAAGCGGTGGTGAGCAGGCCAAGGTTCGCCTGTGCAAATTGATCAACCGGGAAACTAATATTCTGGTTCTGGATGAGCCTACCAATCATCTCGATGTCGATGCCAAAGCCGAACTACAACGGGCATTAGAAGCCTATAACGGCGGCATTCTGATGGTCTGCCATGAACCTGAATTCTACGAAAGTTTTGTCAATGAAGTCTGGGATTGTTCCCAGTGGACCACTAAAGTGTTTTAAATAGTATGTAACAATGTCCCCAGGTTGATGCACCGTCATCAACCTGTTTTTTTTTATTGATAGCATTTTATCAGCAGGGATAGAAATTTCGATTCAGGAAAAACATCGCTAAAGTGGCGTTTTAGCGGTACTGGTCTTTGACTCTAAGCGCTGGACACGGTATACTGAGATAAAAACTTGGATATTTTTTTAGAATAGGATCGGGCAACGGCCTTTTCATCAGAAAGTAAGTCCAATTGAAGCGACGAAAGGAAATCAATGTGAAAAAAGAAATATTTAATAAACAGAATTACCACTGGGAGGACACATTTGCCAGCAAACCCCAGATGTTCGGGACAGATCCCAGCATTGCCGCCATCAAGGCTGTTGAAATATTTAAAAATAATGGTACTCGGAAGATCCTGGAATTAGGCGGCGGTCAGGGCCGTGACACGCTTTACTTTGCGCAACAGGGGTTTGAAGTAACAGTTATTGAATATACCACGGCTGGAATTCAGGCCATCGTAGAACGGGCACAAGAGTTGGAAGTTGCTCATCTGGTCACAACCGTACAACATGACGTCCGTCAGGTCTTTCCTTTTGCGGCAGGGCGGTTTGATGCCTGTTATTCCCACATGCTTTACTGCATGGCCTTGACGACTTCAGAATTGGCTTTCATTTCAGCAGAAACCAATCGGGTGTTGAAACCGGGCGGTATCGCCATCTATACCGCCCGGAATACTGATGATGCAGACTGTGGTAACGGCACCCATCATGGTGAAGATATCTACGAATGCGGCAAGTTTATCATTCATTTCTTCAGTAAAGAAAAGGTCGAAACTTTGGCTGACGGTTTCGAGATCATCGACATCGATAATTTTGAGGAAGGGGCACTGCCCCGAAAGCTATTTTTTGTGGTTCAGAAAAAGTTGGAAGATGGAAAAGCAGATGCGGCTAAAAGTTCTTGTTGATAACAACACCACGATTGACGAATACTATTGGGGTGAGCCCGGGGTCTGTTATTATATTGAAGACGGGGAAGAGGCCTTTCTTTTTGACGTGGGCTACTCAGATCTGGTCATCAAAAATGCCGCCGCCATGAGCATAGATCTCAGCCGACTCAACACCATCGTTCTTTCTCATGGCCACGATGACCATACCCGGGGGTTAAAAAGTTTATTAGCGATAAACCGCCCGGAACCGCTGCAGATCATCGCCCATCCCGATGCGTTGAATCATAAAGAATGTGACGGTCTGAGAATATCAGCCCCTTTTACCCGAGCAGAACTGGCAGAAAAATCTCAGCTGAAGCTGACCCGGACCCCGGTCAAGGTTACCGAAAACATCACTTTTCTGGGCGAAATCCCTCGGGTGATGGCTTTTGAAAAACCGGAGCCGATTGGAAAACAGCTGCTGGGTGAGGACCTGACCGATGATTACCTGCTGGACGATTCGGCTCTGGTTTATCAGGGCGATGCAGGAATAACCATTATCACTGGTTGCTCCCATAGCGGTATCTGTAACATCATGGAGTACGCCAAAGTTGTCACTGGCGACCAACGAATCTGCGCGGTCATTGGCGGCTTCCATCTGTTTGAGGTCACCGATCGGGTGGCGCAGACGATTGACTATTTTAAAAACAATCAGATCGAGCAGATCTATCCCTGCCACTGCACCGCCTTTTCGGTCAAAGCAGCCATCCACGCACATATTCCCATTACCGAAGTAGGGGTTGGCCTGGAGTTGAACTGGTAAAGGAAAATCAATCATGTTGGAGTAATAATCGTGAAAAAACCAGATAAGCAAGTGTCTTTACAAACCATTAGTGTAGTCGAAGATCTGATCTTTGGAGCTAAATCGCTGGTGCAAAATAAGTATCGGGAAACCGTGAATACCGACTATGCGTTGTTTATGGCAGCAGAAATTGAGACGGCTCTGCTGGCTATTCCCATCGAACGCATCAGTGAAGCCGGGCTGGGGATCCGCACCGCTGTCATCCGTGAGGCCGGTGTCGATAACATGGCTCAGCTTCTGAAGATGAGTAAAAAGGAACTGATCAAAATCCAAGGGGTGGGGGAGCGTAGTGCTTTTCAGGCGATGGCGGTGGCCCAAAACTTTGAGGATTCGCTTCGTAAAACCCATTTTCCCAGGTTAAACCCGGAGGCACCGACGGCGTTTTCCGACCGACTGGTTAAAAATCTGTATTGTCTGCTCAAGAGTAAAGTGGATTATGAAATCTGCAAAACCATTCTGGACACATTTGAAAACCAGCTCTATCAGGAACTGGAGTTGGCTCGGCGGGTCCAGCACTCGTTTCGGTGGTTATTAACCGGCGCTGAGAAAAAGGAAGCGACGCTTCAATCCCTGAATAATTTAAGCCGTTTTCTTGATAGTGATGCCGGCCAAGATCTGGATCAGGCGGTTAAGCATTACCGCTTGATTCAGGGGACATCGCTGTCAGAAGTTTGGCTGGATTTTACCAGCAACGCCGCCGCATACTATACGTTACTGGAAGCGATCACCGGGGTCAAGGCAGACCGACAAAAACGTCAGGGCGATCTGCCCCAGGAATTGGTGGAGCGGGTGGAAGCCCTGAGCTTGAACACCGAGCTGATGAAATCCTCGCTACGAGGGTATCAAGAATTCGGAGCGAAGTATGCGATTGTCCAGAAAAATACCCTCCTTGGGGACGAGATGGGTTTGGGAAAAACCCTGGAAGCCATTGCCGCCATGGCCCACTTTCAGGCAGCGGGAAAAACTTATTTTGTGGTGATCTGTCCCGCCAGTGTACTGATTAATTGGTATCGCGAAATTATTCAGCACAGCCACCTTACACCCTATTCTATCCATGGGTCTGATCGAGAAATCCGATTAACGGAATGGGTAGAAAAAGGCGGAGTGGCGGTGACGACATACGAAACCCTTAAGGTTATTGCGATCCCGGTGGAGATTTCTATAGATCTGCTGGTGGCCGATGAAGCACACTATGTCAAGAACCCTGAGGCTAAAAGGTCACAAGCCTTGTATCAGTTGGTGAAGCGGGCGGAATCGGTTCTTTTTATGACCGGTACTCCGCTGGAAAACAACCTTCAGGAAATGAGCAGCCTGATCTTAAGACTGAATCCGGAGATTGCCGAAAAAATCTGTCAGAAAGAAGTTCTGACCAATGAGTATCAGTTCCGGCTTTTGATTGCGCCAGTGTATTTACGACGAAACCGGGATGATGTCCTGAATGAACTGCCGGAGCTTATTCAAAAAGAACAGTGGGTGGATTTTGGACCCCAGGAGCATAAAGATTATCGTCAGGCCGTCTGGGATGGTCAGTTTATGCTGATGCGCCGGGTGGCCTGGACGGGCGACGGGGTTAGCGAATGTCCTAAGCTCAAGCGGCTGCTGGAAATCTGCGCGGAGGCAAAGGGAAATGGACGCAAAATTCTGATCTTTTCTTTTTTCCGGGATGTGATTGAAACGCTCAGTCAGGCCCTGATTGATAGTTCGCTGGAACCGATAACTGGCAGCGTCACTCCGGCCAGACGTCAGGCTATCATTGATAATTTCAGCACCGCTCCACCAGGCACCGCCTTAATCTGTCAGATTCAGGCCGGAGGTGTGGGTCTGAATATTCAAATGGCCAGTGTGGTAATCATTTGCGAACCCCAGATCAAACCAGCTCTGGAGACCCAGGCGATCTCCCGGGCTTATCGGATGGGACAAACCCACACCGTTTTTGTATACCGGTTGCTCACCGATAACAGTGTGGATGAACAGATGATGACAATTCTTCAAAACAAACAACAGCTCTTTGATTCCTACGCCCGGGATTCAGTAATTGCTGAATCTAGCTATCAGGCCGTAGATGTTTCAGAAAAATCTCTGATTGATGAGATTTTGAGAGAAGAACGAAAGCGCCTGAATTGACCGTTAATAAAACAGACGCAGTCATCGGTATAAAATTATTGATAATTTGATGAAAAACTGTAATCTCGAATTAAGTGAAAAAATTGAGGTGATGAGAATGTCTTTCTTTGCGGAATATGAAGATTTAATCCAGGATATCAATGAAGATATAGAAGCAGGTGTAATCACCGCAGCTGATTGCATAAAAGTTGTCCGAAAAAGAAAAAAAGTGAATGAATATCTGCCGATTGCTGATTACTATTATGTAAATAGTCAGCCAAAAGTTAAATACGAAGAAATGCGTGTTTGTGAAGTGTTGCAAGAATTAGTGATGAGAAATATGATGAGGAAATAAATCAGCAAGATTCAGACAAACGTCAATAATGTCACAAAAAATATCAGTCTGCTACAATATAGGTAACAGGCTGATAAAAAGTGAAGCTGTTATAATTTATTACTGCAAAAATTTTTTCACACTTGAATCCGAAGCGGTAATAGTACTTTCAAAACGTCTAGTTTCTCAATTAATAACAGTTATATCAAACAATTGTCCCTTAACTCAAAAATTTTGAACGGCAGAATGGCGGTTCAAGACAATAAAGCGTATTATCTTCAATTTCTTTGGTTAGTTCAGGTCGGTCAGGGTGGCAATTATATAGTTTTCGAATCAGGTCATTATAAACCCACTCCAGATTATCCAGCTCTTCCAGCAGCGCAAGGGTGTCGGTAATGATTTCAGCGGCTTGAGTATACTCGGGATTTTTTGAAAGTCGTTCATATTCTTTTTTGCTGATTACATCGGTCACTTGGGATGTTCGGGATTCAGCCTTGTCGGCGGCAAAAATTTTTATTCCTTTTTCAAAACTCTCCTGGGACAGACCATCCAGATCTTTACAGAGCGCTCTGATTTTATTAAGCATTTTTTCTGGGATCATATTGCTCCTCTTTTCTTTTTTTTTAATGATAACCATCTTTTGAATAAACGTCAAGGATAAAACATTCTCATTTGGGTTTGTTTGTCCTTTCAATATTATTAAAGAGATGCTTTGTTTGGTAGGTTCAGGCTTCAGATCTGATCCTACTCTACTATGCAAAGTGTCTCTTTTTTGGCTTTAGAAGTATCAGATCAGTTTTTTTGAGAGATTTTATGTTTTTTCACTTGTTCGATAATACATAGAGCACAGTCAAATTAGAACAATATAATCATGTAAATACTTACATGATTATATTGACATCAACAAAAGATCATGTTAAGATTTTATCAAATAGACCGCTTATTGTTGACGGAACTAACGAAAAATTTAAAAGGAGAATTGACAATGCAACG
>PGZR01000132.1 GCA_002841405.1 Firmicutes bacterium HGW-Firmicutes-4
ACCGAAAAATGTGTCAATTGTTGTCCCATCCAGGAGGCCTAATTTAACATGAACGTTACAGAAGCCATCAGCTACATTGAAGCAACCCATAAGTTTGGCACCCGATTAGGTCTCGAAAGCATGAGCCTATTACTGGATGCTATGGATAACCCTCAGGATAAACTCAAGTTTATTCACATTGCCGGCACCAATGGAAAAGGGTCCACCTCCACCATGATCGCCACCATCTTAACTACCGCCGGATACAAAACCGGCTTATTTACCTCGCCATTTCTGGAAGCCTTCAACGAACGAATTCAGTTAAACAATGAACCCATTGACGATGACAGCCTGGTTGCTGCCACCATTTTTGTCAAGGAACGGATTGAAGTGCTGATGGAACAGGGCGAACCCCATCCCACAGAATTTGAAATGGTTACCGCGGTCGGTCTCCAGTATTTTTATCAAAAACAAGTGGACTTTGTGGTCCTGGAAGTTGGTTTGGGCGGGCGGCTTGACGCTACCAATATCATCAAAGATCCACTGGCGGTTGTGATCATGGGCATTAGCAATGACCACACCGATTATCTGGGCAATACCCTGGCTGAAATCGCCTTTGAAAAAGCGTCGATCATCAAGGACGGCTCCGACGTGATTGTTTATCCCCAGGATCCGGAAGCCTTAAAGGTTATTCTTGATTTTGGCGCTGCTAAAAATGCCAATCTGGTTTTGGTTAACCCGGATGATATCTCAGTTTTAAGTCATACCACCCACAATCAAACCCTAAAATACCTGGGTGATCATCTCTATCTTGATGGATTTGAATTAAAACTGCTGGGCGACCACCAATCCCTGAATTGCCTGACGGCCCTGGAAGTGATTGCCCTGCTTAATCGCAAGGGTTATCCGGTTAGCTCCGGACAGATTAAAAAAGCCCTGGCCGCCGTTGTTTTTCCCGGACGTTTTGAAATCTTTCTGGAAAATCCGGTGGTCCTCATTGACGGAGCCCACAATAGCAACGGGATTCAGGCCTTTGTTAACAATATGAAGCAATACTTTCCCAACCGTACCATCAACTTGTTTTTTGGGATGTTGGAAGACAAGGACATCGAAGAATCTTTATCTTATCTGGTTCCCATCGCCAGTACCATTCATACCCTGACCCCCAACAGCGATCGGGCGATGCCAGCAGAAAAAATGGCCGCATTGATTCACAATAGCTACGGAAAAAGCGTTGACTTCTACGATACCATGGAGGCCGCCGTTAACAGCATTGACTTATCCAAAAAAGACGAGGTTAATGTTTTTGTGGGCTCGCTGTACATGATCGGCGAAGCCCGAACCCTGATCCGAAATAATTTACTATAAAACTAAGCTGAAAAGTTACAATCATTAATAAAAAAGTAGGAGCGATCACGGATCGCTCCCATTTTTTTTAACGTGTTTTTTAATTTATTGTGTCAACGCACTGCTCAACAGTTTTATCACCGCTTCTTTGTCCGGGGCGTGAAAGAGCTCGTTCCGGATCACGGTGGCATGATGAAGACCTTTGGTATAGGCAGCCAGATGCTTGCGCATTTCCCGGAGCCCGGCGTCTTCATTTTTTAGAAGCGCCAGCAAATCGATGTGCCGAATCGCAACCTCGACCCGTTCTTGCGGTGTCGGTTTTTCAAGGACTGCGCCGGTCTGCAAATAATGGTTGATTTCCCGAAAAATAAAAGGATTGCCAATGGCTGCCCGGCCGACCATCAGGCCGTCCACCCCGGTAGATTCGAAGGCCTTTTGCGCCGCTTCGCCACTGTTAATATCGCCGTTTAAGATAATCGGAATCCCGGCATTTTTCTTAACCTCAGCAATAATTCCCCAGTCAGCCCGACCCGAATAATAAGCTTCCCGGGTGCGCCCATGGATGGTCAGGGCTGCTGCCCCGGCTTCCTCGACCCCTTCGGCGATGTCCCGGATATTAATGCTCTGATCATCCCAGCCAATTCTGGTTTTGACAATCAGCGGCTTTTGGGATGCTTCCGCCAACGCTCTGACGACCTTAAAAAACAACTCCGGCGTTTTCAACAAGGCCGAGCCTTCACCATTTTTGGTAATCTTCGGGGCCGGACAGCCGGCATTGAAGTCCAGAAAGGCGTAAGCGGTGGCATTGATATAATCACTCACAACCTGAGCCAGAATATCCGGGTCGGATCCGAACAGTTGAATCCCCGCCGGTGCTTCTGCTTCACCGGTCAGCATTAAATCAGCTGTCTTATGGTCTTTATAATAGAGACCCTTGCCACTGATCATTTCTGAAAAGACTACCCCTGCCCCAAATTCTTTGGCGATCATCCGAAACGGCAGATTGGTATAACCTGCCATCGGTCCTAAAAAAAGAGGGGTTTCAATTGAAACATCCCCAATTTTCAGCGCTTTATTTTTTTCTAATCGTTTTTGTTTTATGTTCATCATTTATCCTGTTTACTTGTAATTTTTGTCATGAATAATCTTCAACCCTTTAAGTGACAGTTGCGGATCATAAACGTTGATGGATTTTGTTTCCTGGTAGAAAAGACGGCCATAACCGCCGGTCGCTACCACCTTCATATCCTTGACGCCGGTCTCTTTTTTGATCTGTTCGATGATGTATTCCACCTGACCGATATAACCATATACCAAACCGGCCTGCATGCTGGTAACGGTGTCTCGGGCCAGTATTGAGGGCGGTTTTTTGATTTCAATATTGGGCAGCTTGGCGGCATTCTTCCACAGCGCGTCGATCGAAATCTGAATCCCCGGTGTGGTCACCGCCGCTGCAAAGGCCCCTTCTTTGGTGACATAATCAAAGGTGGTTGCGGTTCCAAAGTCGGTAACGATCACCGGGCCGCCGTAAATGCTGTAAGCCGCCACGGCATCGACAATCCGGTCTGCTCCCACTTCAGATGGATCCGAGGTGTTAATGGGCATCCCGGTTTTGATTCCCGGCCCCACCACCATCGGTTCCAAACCAATATATTTTTTGATACCATTGGTCAATGAGTACATGATGTTTGGCACCACTGAAGCAATGATCACACTACTAACTTCATCCACCGATATCTCCGAGTTTCTAAAAAAAGATTTTATCAACACCCCATACTCATCTGAGGTTCGCGGTGTTTTGGTGACAAATCGCCAGGAATATGGGATTTCGTCACCGATCAACACCGCCAGTTCTGTATTTGTATTTCCGACATCAATACCTAAAATCATGTTTCCTCCTACACCTTTTACGTCTATTCTCATCAGCCATTTAAAATCTGATCGATTTCATCCCACTAAATTTATTACACCCTATGTCCAACCATGCTTTCCCCTGCTTTTAAATCAACCGTTTTAGAAAACTGATCTGCAGATATCTTGGCATTTCCTGGCTGCTGTACTTTTTTAATGAGCATCATCTCACTGCCGGTTCCAATGGTGAAACCCTGACCTTCTATTATTTCGACCACTTCCCCAGGGTTTGAAGCTAAACTCGATGGAATGATTTGGGCATCCCAAATTTTGATTGCTTCTCCTCTAAATATCGTCTGAGCCCCTGGTGAAGGGTTTGAACCCCGAATAAGATTATAAATCGCTTCCGCTTCATTTTTCCAATCAATTTTTACATCATTTTCTGTAATCATCGGCTGATAGGTCGCTTTGTCTGAGTCCTGGGGGATGCGGGGGGCGGTGCCTTTTCGAATGCGTTCTACCGCTTGAGCAATAAGTTTCACACCCAACGGATACAGCTTATCATAGTAAAGAGAACCCACCGTATCGTCTTGAGATATTTTGACCTTTTCCTGCAAAATAATATCACCCGTATCAATCCCTGCATCAACGTAATGAATCGTTATCCCCGTTTCCTTTTCGCCATTGATCAAAGCCCAATTAATCGCTGCACCCCCGCGATATTTAGGCAATAATGACGGATGATAATTTATCCCCCCTAAAGTGGCCAATTTAATAACATCATAGGGCATAATATCACTGACAAAAGCAAGTACAAAAAGATCCGGTTTTAAATCTTTGGCAATGGCCATTACCTGGGGATCCTTAAGTCGATGGGGGCTTTTTCCCGGAGGTTGAAATATCGGTATATTTTTTTCTTGTGCAAAATCTTTAAGCGGATTAGGCCTTCCTCTGATATCATCTGGAATTGTAATAACGCCCACAATCTGTTCACCCTGCTTCAGCAAAACTTCCAGGCAATCTTTTCCAAAGAGAGCCTGTCCAACCAATACGATTTTCATTCAAAGCACCTCCAGCATAATTAATTTGAAATTATTTTCTAACTTTAATTGTTCATTTCTGATTTTTTTAAGACCTTGTTTAGAAATCTGCCTTTGTCAACAATAAATCGTTGGTGGACAGCTTCGCCAATTTTTTCCGTTTGATCCCATGCTTCAATTTGAAAATTCAGAGCTCTTTTCTCATGGGTTACCAGTGTGGCACGTACATTAATCTCCATACCAACCGGAGACGCTGCAATATGTTTTAAATCAATGCGGGTACCCACCGTTGTGTTTTCTTCTGGTAAAAGGATACTTAATCCTTCAAACGCAGTATTCTCCATCCAGGCTACTAACCGCGGTGTAGCCAGTACTTCTTCTCCGCCACTACCCAGAGCCAATGCAGTATCCTCTTTATTAATAAAAAATTTCTTTTCATAGCAAGTTCCAATTCTGAATTCTTCCATCTTTATCCTCCAACTCTTTATAACTCGATTTTATCCTATTTCTTTATTTAATATCTTAAAAAAAGCCGTTATTTTAACGGCTTTTTTTTAATACTAATTATTCAATTTCAGCTTCGATCTCAATTTCAACCATTTTTTCATCTTCTAGTTGTTCTTCATCCACATGTTCTTCGAACAAGGCTCTGAATTCTTCACCGGTTACGGTTTTATCTCTGAGTAAGCGGGTCGCAATTTCTTCAAGTTTTTCATGATGTGTTTCAAGAATTGAACACGCCCGATCATAGGCATTTTCCACGATGGTACGAATTTCCTTATCGATAACAGCGGCAACTTCTTCACTGTAGTTACGGGATCTTCCCAGATCCCGGCCCAGAAATACTTCGCCGCTTTCGGGATGTCCAAATGTCATTGGTCCCAGATGTTCGCTCATTCCCCATTCGGTTACCATGCTTCTGGCAATATGGGTAGCCCGTTCAATGTCATTGCTGGCACCGGTACAGATATCATCCAGGGCAATTTTTTCCGCTGCCCGTCCGCCCAACAGACCGCAGATATTCTCCAGCAATTTGCTTTTACTCATATGCTGACGATCATCATCCGGCAGCGACAGGGTGTACCCTGCAGCCATTCCCCGGGGAATAATTGAAATCTCATGCACCGAGTCACAGTTGGGCAAAAGATGCATCACAATGGCATGTCCGGCTTCGTGATAAGCAGTGATATGTAAATCGTCCTGATTGATAACCTTGCTCTTCTTTTCCGGCCCGGCAATAACCCGTTTAATGGCTTCTTCCAGTTCAACCATGGTGATCAGTTTGCCGTTATGTCTGGCTGTCAATAGAGCTGCTTCGTTCATCAGGTTTTCCAGATCTGCACCGGTGAATCCTGGTGTCCCTTTGGCAATGGTACTCAACTCCACTTCGGGAGCCAGGGGTTTATCCTTTTTATGAACATTGAGAATTTCTTCCCGGCCTTTTACATCAGGTACGCCAACTGTAACCTGTCGGTCAAAACGTCCCGGTCGCAGTAAGGCCGGATCCAAAATATCTGGACGGTTGGTTGCTGCAATGATGATAATGCCTTCGTTGATCCCGAAGCCATCCATTTCCACCAGCAGTTGATTCAGGGTTTGTTCCCGTTCATCATGTCCACCACCGAGGCCAGCGCCACGATGACGACCGACCGCATCAATTTCATCAATAAAAATGATACAGGGGGCGTTTTTCTTGGCATTTTCAAACAGGTCACGAACTCGGGAAGCTCCAACCCCAACAAACATCTCGACGAAATCTGAACCACTGATGGTAAAAAACGGCACTGCCGCTTCCCCAGCCACCGCTCTGGCAAGAAGGGTTTTCCCGGTTCCCGGAGGGCCGACTAATAAAATCCCTTTTGGTATTCGAGCACCCAGTTTTCGGTAACGATCCGGTGCTTTCAAGAAGTCAACAACCTCTTCAAGTTCTTCTTTTTCTTCATCCGCACCAGCGACGTTTTTAAACGTCACCTTGGTTTCGCCCTCAACGTGAAGCTTGGCCCGACTTTTTCCAAAGGACATCACCTTACCGCCGCCACCACCAGCCTGTTGGCTGAAAACCAGGAAAAATACTACCATTAAAACAATCAGCACCACCGACGGAATTAATGAAATCCACCAGGAATCCTGCTGCTTGGTAATTGTTACCTTGACATTATTTTCTAAAATATACGGTGTTACCTGTTCATCTATTACATATTGCGGTACCACGGCCTCAAATGTTTCGCCACTTCGTAAAACGCCGGTGACATTTGAGTTGTTTATTTCAATCTCAGCGACTTGATTGTTATTCAATTCGGTGAGCAACTCACTATAAACAATGGTTTTAACCTCTTCCTTCATGGGGTTTAAAAAGGTTACCGCGACAATAATGATTAATAGAATTACTAAATAAAACCCAATCATCTTATAAAATCCCGATAAAGGGGAGGTTTCGGTACTTTTGGGCATAATCCAGACCGTACCCAACTACGAATTCGTTGGGTATTTCAAAGCCGATGTAATCGGCAATAACCCGTTGCTCCCGACGCTCCGGTTTATCCAGTAACGAACAAACCTTCACCTCTTCAGCCCCCAGGCTTTCGAAGCGGTTTAGTAAATATTTCAGGGTGTTTCCGGTATCTACAATATCTTCAACCAGCAAAATACTCCGACCTTTAACATCCATCGATAAATCGGCCTCCAGCTCAACAACTCCTGAGCTGCGGGCTTCCGCTCCATAGCTGGATGCTTTTAAAAAGTCGATCTCCAATGGAATCGGGATCTTTCTGATCAGATCGGCCATAAAAACTGACGAACCTTTTAAAATGCCGATCAATATGGGGTATTTCCCCCGATAGTCTGCTGTAATCTTTTCTCCAAGTTCTGAGACACGCTTTTCCAATGCCTTTTCATCAACCAAAATTTCCTGAATATCGGCTATCACACTTTTCTCCTAACATA
>PGZR01000133.1 GCA_002841405.1 Firmicutes bacterium HGW-Firmicutes-4
GACACGTGGGCATTTCTGCAGCTTTGATCTGTCATATTTGCCCCAATTCGAAAAACGTCATCAACCATTTCCGGGGGATAAAAGGTTCGATTTAGTAGATGCTTCAAAAGCCTGCTTCCTTTTTTCATGCTATGCGCTTGCCTTATTCGATAATTTACAGACAAGTCCAACAAAAATTTATTCATTGGAACGATCGGCCCTGCATCAATAATTGCCTTATCAATTTCAAGTCTGTTTTGAGCAATTATCTCAACCACAATTGTAGCCCCCAGCGATGCACCGCAAATTGTAAAGACATGTTTCCCATATGTTTGTAAAACATAATCGCTTATATCGGCAGCCGCTTTTTCAACCGTCGTAAACGTCGAATTATTTTCTATGTCATGTCCATCCAATACCGGCACGATAACAAAATAATCATTACTTAAAACATCTATTTGGGGTTTCCACATTCTCCAGGATATGCCATATCCATGGATAAGAATGATCGCTTTATTCTGCTTATTTCCAAATTCTTTAAATAACATCCCGTTGCTCTCCTAATCCGTGTCTATATGATCTTCATTGTTTCAAATTGGTTTTGTACGTGAATTTTTTTTACATTATACCACCGCCAGGATGTTTCCGTCTCAACCAATTGCGAAGTTTTCTTTAGTCTCCATTATTTCCAGAAATTTTTGACCGAAATATCATGGTGTTTCAAAGATCAGGGATACACAGGGATGTTTCGTTCGTCATATCCAGGATATACAAAGGAGCCGTCTTTTACATTTCATCCATTTGAGAGATATCGGGGACATATCATTAGTCACATTCCCCCTACCACCTCTAAAAATATGATTTACCAAAGCATATTAGATTCTTCGAAATACAATGCCGGCATCAGTGACTACTCATGAAACCGGTTGCCAGTCCTTACACAGATCGAACCAGCCGGCACTGTTGGAATATTTTTCCAGTTCAGCGATCGTCAATTCAATAGCACTATTACTGCTTCCGCAGGCCGGATAGACCGTATCAAATCGTTTCAGTGAATCATCGAGGTAGATATCGACATTGCTGTTGACGGCAAAGGGGCAGACGCCGCCAATACCATGTCCAACAAGGTGTTCGACTTCTTCCGGCGGAATCATTTTTGCCTTCGTATTAAAATGAGCTTTAAATTTTGAATTATCGATTCTGGCATCACCGGCCACCACGACGAGCACGCATTTTTCCGCCAGTTTAAAGGACAAGGTTTTGGCGATTCGTTCCGGGGCACAACCGACCGCTTGTGCCGCCAGTTCCACCGTTGCCGATGAGGTCTCAAATTCCAAGATACGGGTTTCAATATTCCATTGTTTGAAATAATCTCTTACTTTTTCGATTGCCATCTAAATTTACTCCTGTTCTGATAAAATGGGTTCCATTTATTGTCCTTCCAATTCTACCATAAATATTTTTTTATGACAGCGAATGACACAAATATATGACTATTAAAAAGTGAGAAATCTAAGTTGAGATGTTAAATAATGGGTAATAATTAAATAGGAATTCCTTTTGCAAAGGAGTGGTCGGTTTTTATGTCGTTTTGCTGGAAATGGGATTAATTCAAACATAAAAAGAAAGGAGAATTTGGCAATCTCTAATTTAAAGGAAAGCAAGTGGACTCTATCCAATGGGCATGATCTATATCGACATTGAACTCCCAAAATTCAGCTTCATCATTTTTAAAATTAATTGTACTAAAATCATATTTGGGGTAACAATAGTTTATAAACCACAAGGAGGATAGATTATGCCAAATTATGAAACCCCTGAATACGCAATTGTTGAAAAAGATGGTGAATTCGAGCTTCGCGCTTATAAAAGTTATCTGACGGCTTCGATCGAAGATCTTAAAAGCGAAAATGCCAGCGGATTTAATCAGATTTTTGATTATATCAGCGGGAACAATTCCAGACGCGAAAAAATTGCGATGACTGTACCGGTGTTCAATGAGCTCGGAACAGGCATTTCAATAACAGCGTTTGTTCTTCCCGCTAAATATGCCAACGAACCTCCCCCAGAACCGGGTAATTCGAGAATTAATATTAAAAAAATTGATGAAAAATTAAGTGCTTCAATTATTTTTTCCGGTTCTGTGAAAAAAGAAAAGCTTGATGAGCTTGAATCAAAATTACTCAAATGGCTTGAGAAAAAGAATCTGAAGACACACGGCAATTTCCGTCTGGCACGTTATAATTCGCCTTTTACTCCTTCATTCTTAAGACACAACGAACTATTGATTGATGTAGAAATGACCATCTAGACTTCTATCGCAATAAAAACCGTTGAAAAATTGGACCCTCACTACCCCAAAAGTCAAAACCATTTACCAAAGACGTGAGCATGCCATGCATCCGCAATTTAATCGTGAAATAATACTTCGCCGTTTAATTGTTTTCGATCTTAGTTCCAAAATCAAAGCCTTATTTTGCACCTATACCTTGGTGTTTTAAATAATCATCGGTGGGTAGAATAATAACATCCAAGTGATTCCTGATCATGCAAAGAAAGGAGACCCATGAAAAAAGAAATAAAATTGTACACCTGGCCGTTTTGTCCTTATTCCAATGGTGCAAAAAAACTTCTTGATGAAAAAGGAATTCCGTATACCGATATCGACATATTCAAAAATGATGATCTTCGTTACCAATTACAGGCAGAAACCCATCATTATAGCATCCCTTTTGTTTTTATCGGAGATACCTGCATTGGCGGCTTTTCTGACCTTAAAGAACTTGATGAAAAGGGCGAATTATCTGATTTAATTGACAAAAAATAGAATTAAAACATAAAAAACTGCTATTGCACCATAGCAGTTTTTTTGTCTTCTGACTGAATCCATTTGGGCGGACATTTTTTAAACGCTGACGTTTAGTAGTGAACCTTTCTGGGTCCGTTCAGAACCATTCTGATAACCAACTTCGCATCATAAAAATTTCATTTCGCTGATTATTCCGGATCGTTTCAGCAAAAGGAATGATTTCCGAATGTTTGGCAAAGCCGCTGACGATCAGTTGTTGTGACATCATCACCGCATCCATATGATGGAAAATCATATCTTGCAGAAACGCCTGATCCAGTGCATCACCTTGAAGACCGGAAAGATCCCGCATCATCGGCTGGTAATCAACCGAATGATCTTCATTGGGATACCAGGTATCAAGCCAGATCTTCATTTGTTCAATTTCAGCACTCTGGGTTTTAATAATATCGTCCGCAAATTTTTTCATTTCGTCACGCTGGGTATTCGCTTTCAAAATATTGGCAGATGAAACAGCCTCTTCGTGATGTGCAATCATATGGACTAAATAATCATGTTCGCTTTCAATCGATTCATGCATCATGCCAGAGCTCATTATTTCAGAGTTCATCATCCCCGAATTCATCATCCATCCCGATCCATTGTTAAAGTTTTGTTGAATTGGGTTGTTATTTGTCAGTAAAAAGATGATATAGGCCATCATCCCAAACAGAATCAGCAGGACCGCGGCAGCTGTTACCCCAAGTATCACGATTGTTGTCTTTTTCATAATAGACACCTTCACTTTCATATTAAAATCTCTCAGCGGCAGCCTTTCACATCAGATTGCCGAAACTCTAATGTTCTTTTTTATATGATATCCTGTTTGCTGATTATCACAGATCATAGATTCCCCAGTCGCTTCCCAGTTCATTGCTCGGTTCCCCCTCTGGATTGAAACCCGAAGGATTTTTGACAAAGTTCGTCACGATCAACAGCGGTGCATCTGCACAATTACTGGCATTAAACGATGGCAGACAGGCTTTTTGAACTTGGCAAGGTTGCCCCGTGCCGTCCGAGAATTTTTCCAATACGATGCCAAAGTCGCTGCATCGATAATTTTCTTCAACGTGGCTTCATCGATTTTTTTATCCGGATCATATTTTCTGACACGTCTTCTTGATTCAACAACTTTTTGAAACCCCATAATGACCTCCCTGTTATTTTTTATTATATTTGTTTCTTACCACTTTTTAGACATTATATTTGTGTTTCTTTTATTTGCAGACTTTTTTTTGTAATCATCGCTCTTGCCTCCGCCGTATTTGTGATCGTTATGCAAAACGCCTTGCTGTTTTAGAGATATCAAAGACGTTTCATTTATCGCCTTCCCCTGAAGCCCTCTATGAGACATCGGGGACGTTTCATTTGTCACATTCCCTGGGTGAGACATCGGGGACGTTTCATTTGTCACATTCCCTGGGGACGTTTCGGAACCCGTGAAATAGGCTTTGTTTTTACTAAACTCAAAAATTAAAAAAGGCCGGGATTACCCGACCTTTATCTTTAGTCTGAAACCCAGGTTTAAAAACTTGGGTTTATTTTATATAACGATCCTGGTTAAACAACTTCATCGATCAGAACGTTGATACCGGTTTTCCAATTCATCAAAGAACTTCATCAAAATCGTAGCGGTCATTGTTCTGAACGTTTTTCCAACCATCCATCAGCCTTTTGGCCTCACAATATTTTGAAACCATTTGAATCCAAATAATACCCCCATTGCTATGCAAGTCAACAGCATCAACAACCCCAACCAATTGTTATTGCCAATACCAGTAATCTTCCCATGGCTCGACCATTTTTTGTTAAAAAACCGGTTCGCCACCGCAACATCCCGCAATACTTCCGGCTAGTTTCTTAGATCTGAGATTGGTTTGATATTTGGCATTGTCAATGACTCCTTTCCTGTTGATAAAATCATATCCTTATTTGATGTTTTATTCCATAGCAAATACTGTGGAAACGGTTCTTTTGTGATGTATTTCTCAAATGAGCCTAAGTCCCCCTGGCAACAGGGTTTCTGAACTATCCGTTTATTTATTGTGATCTAATCACCGATCTCAAAAAAAGTCTTTGATACAATAAGAAAAATTCAACTGCTTTATCAATTTTTTATTCGGAGGTATAAAATGTATATTAAAATAATAATAGGCTCACTTGTCGGTGGCGCATTGGGACTTCTCTATTACAAACTGGTTGGCTGCCCCAACGGCAGTTGCCCCATTACTGCCAAACCCCATCGAACTGCATTAAAGGTGCTGTTGTATGAAAAATAATCAATTCTTATTCCTCTTGGTACTGACTTATTTTGCGTTGGGATTTGTCAATATTCACTTTGCCATTTTAGGTCTCGTCTGCATAATGTTACCCTTTATTTTATTATTTAGAAACCGCAAAAAAACCTGGTGTCAAGGCTATTGCCCCCGGGCCAGCCTGCTGAACACGACCGGCAAACTTACTTCGAAATTTTCGTTGAAAACGCCAGCCTTTTTTATCCAGGGTAAGATGAAATGGATTATGCTTATCTATTTTGGCATCAGCCTAATCTTTATCACCATGTCCACCGTTCGTGTTGGACTAGGTTTTTCACCAGCTATGGAATACCTTCGTTTTCTGATTGTGATTCCCCTGCCATTTGAAATGCCTCAATTGATCATCTTTGAAAAGCTGCCAGCCTGGTTGGCTCATCTGTCATACCGTTTTTATTCCATGATGCTGACTACCACGTTTATCGGTGTGATCTTGTCGCTGGTTTACAAGCCACGCACCTGGTGCACCATCTGTCCCATTTCAACCATTTCCAGCGCGTATATTAAATATACGCGTTGACCTCTAGCGGAGATGCTTAATGAGACATCGGGGACGTTTCATTTACCAGCACACATTTTTCCGCACACTTTATTTGATTTATCTGTTTTTTTATTTAGCACCTTGGGAACGGTTAATAAATTTGAAGAGATAGACCGCGTTGACTGATTGCCCGGCTATAAAACGGGTAATGTTTATACAAGGCATCTCTCTTTCGTACGGGACTAATATCCCAAGGAATGCGTGCGACGACCTCAACTGCACAGCTCTAATATCCCACGTGGCATGAGGGATTAAAAGAAAAAATGTTAGTGTACCACGACTCTGACAAATATATTATACAAGGAATGGTGATAATCATGATAACACCATTAACAGGCGCCTGCCTCATCGGTCAATCAGGCGGACCGACATCTGTTATTAACGCCAGCGCCCTTGGCTGCATTGAAGCTGCACTTGCTTCAGAACATATCACAACGGTGTACGCTGCTGAAAATGGCATCAAGGGTGTTTTAGATAATCGATTATATATTATAGATCTGGAGGATTCTTACGAGCTTTCACTACTGAAGTACACTCCTTCCTCAGCATTTGGAACCAGCCGTTATAAACTTAAGGATTTCAATGTCGATGACACGGATTACAAACGTATTCTCAAAACATTCCGGCAGTATGATATCCGTTATTTCTTATATAACGGTGGCAATGATTCCATGGATACCTGTAGCAAAATAAGCCGTTATCTGAATCAGAACAACTATGATTGCCGGATTATCGGCATCCCTAAGACCGTCGACAATGACCTTTTAGGCACGGATCACTGCCCCGGCTACGGTAGTGCCGCTAAGTTTGTTGCTACATCGTGCATGGAGATTTACAAAGATGCAAAAGTCTATGGAACTGGTTCCATAACGATCCTGGAAATCATGGGTCGAAACGCCGGATGGCTAACCGCTGCTGCCGCGCTGGCCACCTACAAAGGTCTTGGCCCTGATCTGATCTATTTGCCCGAGATCAATTTTAATCTTGCTGATTTCATTGCCGACGTGAGCCGCATCTATGAAAAAAAAGGAGACGTTCTTGTCGCTATTTCTGAAGGCATAATGGACAAAAACAGTACTTACATTGCCGCCTATTTTTCCGATCTGACCAAGCATACAGATGCTTTTGGCCATTCAAGAATGGGCGGACTTGCCGCTGGCCTTGCCAGCTTTGTCGGCACAAAGATCGATACTAAGGTCCGCAGTATCGAGTTCGGTCTTACTCAGCGATGCGCCGCCCATATTGCCTCAGGTACCGACATCGAAGAAGCCTATCTGATCGGCCGAACCGCTCTGGAAGTTGCGCTTGACGGTGCCACCGATCAGATGGTAGGCTTTGAAAGGATTCCCGGCAAAGAGTACCAATGCCGGATAAAAATGTTCGATCTAATTGATGTCGCAAACGCCGAAAAAAAAATACCCCGAGAGTGGATCAATGCCGCCGGTAACGGTCTACTACCGGCTTTCATCGACTATGCGCTGCCACTTATTCAGGGCGAAACCAAAATGCCCAAAGAAGATGGTCTTCCCAGGTTCGCCAAGCTTAAAAAAATCATGACCCGAGATATATAAATATTTACAGTACTTTTATTGTACACAAAAAACCTGCTACTTTACGTAACAGGTCTATCTAATATCAATGATGATGGGTAGTTCATGGTGGCGGAGAAGGTGGGTATTATTCAGAACCGACTTAAAAAATTCTTTCGTTCCTGCGATGACATTTACTGACACCTCTTAACTTTCCAATCGACGTATTCAGCGCCACCAATCCCACGCAAATCTTAATTTACTTCAAATCACGTAATTTAAGGAATCTTCGATTATCTCTATTTGATTCTGTTAATTCCACCATCATATTAGCGAGCAATAGCTATTTACAGCAAATTGATCTCCAAAATGACCTTGACTAAGACCATTCAAAGTTACATACACTAATTAGCATTCGACCGTTTAAGCAGATTCAATTGATTCATTGATCTTATCATTTCGATACATTCCCAAATGACGACTTTATTTTTTAATGGATGTTGACTTATTATTTCTCCTATTAACCGTTCATCATTTTCAGGATTCCGATAATGATCATTTTTGCTGATATCCTGGTTGATATTTTTATAATCTTCGATGCAATTTTTATTTGCCAGCAACCAGAGGTATTCGTTATAGATATTAAGAATTAATGCATGTCTGATACCAATAAAAGACTTGATCATTTCAGCATTTGAATCTTTTATCATCGCCGATAATTTATCCTCAATCATTCTGGTAAAAAGCATAAAATTCATTATCTTATACTTAAAATCATCAGTGTAATTCCGTGAACTTCCAATTTCATTGAAAAAGCCTACGATAATCGCATCATACATTTCCTTCAAATCTTTTTCTGCATCAGATTCTTGATAGGGTAAAACGAGTTTGCTCAATAACACAGCAAATAAGCCCCCAATAATAACATAGATAATTCTGTCAAGGCTGAGATCCGTCGAATTCTCCACTAACACAAAAGAACTGATTGCCGTTATTGTTGAAAAGATCATCGAATAGGTGTAATTATCCATAAAAAAGATTGTCAAAAATAAGGTGACCAACATCACAATTATTCCTGCGTCTTTTAGTTGTAATACCGAAAAGATTATAATGACAATAATTCCGCCAATTATTGTGCCGAGAATCCGTTTTCCCGCTCTTTGCCTTGATACCTCGTAATATGGATAGGTTAGTGAAGAAATTGTGAACAGAATCCAATTACCATGTTGAAGGTTAAAATAATTTACAATAAATGCAAATATAGAAATAGCAAAGGCCAATCTAAACGCATAAGACCGACTTAATGAATCAATCGAAAGTTTTACCTTGAATTTATTTGTTGACTTGAAATTATTTGTTCTTTGTTCATTTTTTGTGATCTCTTTTTTATTGATTTGATCGAGATTCTTCATTTTATTCAAATAATCGCTTAAGCACTGCAACTGATAAACCAATTTCATCTTTGCTAAATCTTTGGTTTGATCTTGATTGTATTTTTGAAAAAAATCATCAACTAAAAGATCTAAATGTTTTTTTTGATTGACGTCGCAATCTTCAGCAGCTCGCTTAAAACTGCTTATTGAAGTCACCATCTTATCAAGAAACACATCTGCTTCTTTGTCTTTTTCAATACGATTTAACAGATCATTTATATTTTCCAAGGTAATCAGAACATTAAATTTGATTTCACTTTCGTTATTAAAATAATAGTTGTCCTTTCTCGCTTCATAAATCACTTGCTTCAGCCGACTGATCTTTGCTTTTATTTTACAATCAATCAGTTCATCATTCAGATTATTTTTGATACAGCCAATTTTATTTTCGAGACCAACGCAAATTTCTGGAATCATAATTTTACTTTGTTTTTCAACGCTATCCTTGTTTACCACTAATTGCACAAACATGATACAAACAGCACTCGCTGCTAAAGCCGCCAGTCGCAGTGGCATTTCTTCCAAACTAACTGGAAACGAAATTAAAAACACATACTGCAAGCTAAACGGGGTCGACATTGGTGAACTAATGGTATAACTTAGCGCACTTGCAATCATGAACAGACTTAAAAAATCAATCGGAAGGGCCCAAAATATATTGATCGAAGAAATAAATGCAACAATACCCATAACAACATTAAATGTTACTAATTTAATAAGATTTTTTATCGGATTCGCAGTCATATTTTTCGACAAGTATATCAGCATCGCAAAGACTGTACTAATTGCAATGACCAGATTTGCACTGCCGAACACCGTAGCGAAAAGTGCTATAAATGTTATTGTACTGATAAATAAAACTGCGGTTTGAATAAGTTTCTTTTTCATCTTCACATCCTTATCTCTGTCTTTTTTGATAAAACCTACTTTCTTCCGGCCCAGAGGGTGACCCTGATCTTATCACCCTCACATCATTATTGCTTTCATTAAAAATAAGATCCTTATTCATAGTTCTCACTTTTGACTATTTTACAAAAACCTCGTAATCCCGGTAAACCTGTCTTGAATAGCTTATACACCATTTGACAATTTCTTGCTCAAAGGCATCTGTTTTTCCCATATAACCAGCCACCCAGTTAGCATTCGGACTTTGGGCATGGGCTCTGGATAGCAATAAGGCACAGCCTTCCACATACTGCAAAAACCCGTCATGGTTAAGTTCATTCATTTCAAATGACCCTTTCATATCACGAAACTGCCGAACATAATAATCAGTACCCTTTGATTGAAAATGACCCAAAAACGGATCCGAGTAGGCTTGTAGAATCTGCTGATAATCGCAGACGCGACGCCCATTGTCAGAGATGGTTCGCCAGCTTTGCAAAGGAGATCCGATAATGGGATTATATGCAGTAACCACTGATTGCGATGCTTCTTTAATTTGCAGAACCAGATGACTGGAGTTTTCGCATGTTAAAACCAACAAAAAACAGCGCGTTCCGACACTTCCCACCCCGACAACTCTTCGTGCCAGGTCGGTTAAAATATGCTGCGATAAAAGCATTTCGATATCTGGGCGAACGGTTTTTTTATATGCCTCGAAGGATTCCTCCACTGATCCAGCCGGTCCAGGCTCCATGTGTGTCAGAACCGGTGGATTTTCGATAAAAACCCGACGACCATATGAATCTTCCTGAGTCATTTTTGAGATAACCTGTTCTGAATCTCTCTTTTTAGCCTTTTTAATTACCTTCTTAAAGCTCTCTTCACTTTTTGATGACACCTTATCAAGAATATCTTCTTCTCCAATACTAACAGAATAACGCTTCATCGAACTTAATTCCAGAACTTTGCGGAGCCCAAGCCGGTAATGCATTGCGGCTTTTGTGGCGATTTCCTTAACCTGATCATCCCGGAGACCCAATTCCTCTCCGCAGAGAATAATGCTGGTAATGAGTCGCTTTAAATCCCATTCCCAAGGACCGGGAGCTGCCTCATCAAAATCATTAAGGTCAAAAACTAATCGGCGTTCTGGCGATGCGTAAAGTCCAAAATTATTGATGTGAGCATCCCCACAGATAATCAGTTGAGATCCGCTAATGGCCTGTTGAGAAAGATCATGAGCCATAATTAATGCCGTCCCCCGGTAAAAGGTAAAGGGCGAAACTGACATTCTTTCTCTTCGCAGATCATGCAATTCAGGAATTCTTGTTTCATTCTGCTTATTGATCATTTTATTTACATCTCGAGTTACTGGCGTAAATTTCCCCTGGTCTTTAAACGTAATAATGGAACGCGCTTCTTTTCCTTTTTGGCGCAGAGCCTGGGATGTGGGGATCATTTGATCGGGGTTAATTCCATATAATATCATTACTACCTCCATTTCTACATGACTCATATATAGCCATTGCTAGCCATTTTAAACAGCTAAGCAATATGCTGGGTCAACTAAAAGCAGGGATAGCACTTTTTTCCAAATAAAAAAACCTGCTACTTTACGTAACAGGTATCTCAACATCATATTTGATGCGTAGTTCATGGTGGCGGAGAAGGTGGGATTTGAACCCACGCACCGCGTTAACGGCCTATACCCTTAGCAGGGGCACCTCTTATAGCCACTTGAAGACCGCCCCGTTATGACCACTTCGGTACCTCTCGTAATTCAAAATGCAAGACTAATATTACCAGTGAAAACGCCTATTGTCAAGTGCTTTATTAAACTTTTTGAAATTTTTATTTTTTTATAATTTGACAATCCAGTTCAACGGATCTTCTCGGTTGCCGGTCTGGACATCATACAGGGCATCATATATTTTTTGGGAGTATTCGCCTATTTTGCCGTCGTTAAATGTCATTTCCGCATCTTTCCACCCGAGAGTACCAATCGGCGAAATAACGGCTGCTGTGCCGGTTGCAAAGGCTTCTGTGATTTTACCCTGCTGATAGGCGTCATAAAGTTCATCAATGGTGATCCGACGTTCTTCCACCGTTTCGCCCCAATGCTTCAATAATTCGATGACGCTTTTGCGGGTGATGCCGTTTAATATGGTACCTTCCAGGGAAGGTGTCACAAAAACACCGTCAATCAAAAAGAAGACGTTGCTGGTACCCACTTCTTCGATATACTGTCGCTTTTCGCCGTCCAGCCATAAGATCTGCTCAAAGCCCATCTCATGAACCTTTTCCTGGGCCGCCAGACCACCGGCGTAATTGCCGCCGCACTTGGCTTCACCGGTACCACCCCGGACGGTTCGGGCATATTCCGATTCCACGTAAATACGACTGGGCACCATCCCGCCTTGATAGTAAGATCCCACCGGAGACATGATGATCATAAATTTGTAGCGTTTCGAAACCCGCACCCCAATAAACGGATCGGTGGCAAAAACAAAGGGACGGATATAAAGTGATGTTCCCGGAGACTTGGGAATCCAGCCTTCATCCATCTTAACCAAAGCTTTCAGCGCTTCCAGTAAAAAGTCTTCGTCAATTTGCGGAATGCACATCCGGGCGTTGGAGCGATTCATCCGTTTGAAATTTTCATCAGGTCTGAATAGCTGAACCTCACCTGAGGTGGTTTTATAGGCTTTTAAGCCTTCAAACACTTCCTGGGCATAGTGGAGCACCATTGCCGACGGCATGATCTCTATGGGCCCGTATGGCTTAATGACGGCATCATGCCAGCCAACCCCTTCGGTATAGTCCATCTCAAACATATAGTCGGTGAATTCCACGCCGAAGATCAGCGAATCTTCTTCTGGTTTATCCTTGGGGTTTACCGTTTTAACAATTTTAATTTCCATGTCTTCCTCCGAGTTCCATAGCAAATTCATGTGCTATTTCGTGTATGAAGGTAGTATAACAAGCTTTGTATACAAAGTACAAGTGTATTTTTTAGGAATAATGTTTTTTCGAAATACATCGTTGGTGGCGCTTTTTTTGTAAACGTCATCTTTGTTTTCTGGCAGGGGATCGCCCATATTCGGGGCTTTTTCCACTGGCTTATGATTGATAAATCGGCCCATTAAAAAAGACGATGGTGTCCCATCGTCCTGTTTTTTTAATCGACAAAGTAGATTTCAATATTCTGTCGGCCCCAGATTTCGCATTCTGCTTCACTATCCATATAAATATCGATAATGCCATAGCCGACAGCGCCGCCCCGGTCCTCGACGGTATAGACTCCGCCAAGGGCGGGAATATATACTTTAGTACCGAACGGAATGCCGCTCCAGGTAGCAATAGTCCGGCCGGACTGCGGCACGGTTCCCGATGCGGTGTTATTGCCAGTGGCGGTGTATGCAGTCGCACTGACCACCATGCTGCCTTTAAAACCGCTTTCCGGATTAATGGATGCACTACCATCGCCGGTCGCGCTTTTTTCGACATTAACATTTCCAGTCACCGATGACACCTCCACGGCTTCAGGCATCACAATAGTTGTGGATGGACCCACTTCAATGATTTCTTCCACCGCCGGCATGATCACTTCACTGGTGATGACTTCGCGGCTGACTTCGACGCCATTTTCATAACGGATCTTTTCTTTCATGTTGGCTTTGCCGTTCTGCCCGACCTGAACCACAATTCTTGTTCCGGCTGGCAGTTCCGGGTTCTCGACAATTGTCGCCTTCATTGGCACATCTTTAATACCGGTTGATTCTACATAGGAAATCCGGGTTACTTTGATATTACCGGTTTTTTCGGTTAGTGGACTATTCAATCCCGGTTCGACCTTATCGTCTTCATCGGGTTTAACGCCATTTTCTTCCAGGACATCGCCAACTGTTGCGCCGCCTGATAAGTAATCAATGGTTTTTCCATCAACCAGGATCTTTCCAGAGATCTTCTTTTCAATTGTTACATCAATGACATCTTTAAATAAAGTCGTCAGCGGTGTACTGTATTTATATTCGTCACTAACCGGAAGATCATTGGCGATCAGAACTTCCTCCAGGGATTCGAGCAGTTTTCCATTTGCAGTGTATACCTTGCCTTCGAAGTTAACTTCAACCTCTTTTTCAACGGTAAAAGCACTGGAAACACCCACCACGAGAAGCAAAATCAAGGCAATGATTCCGATCTTGACGCCGGGATATTTCTTGAGAAAACTAGCTTTTTCTCTCTCTCTATTCATAAATAATACCTTCCATTTTGTCTAAATTGCATAAATAAAAGTTACACGTTTGTTACAGCAAGTTTACCATCCTACCCATTTTATGTCAAGTTTTTTGTGGCTTTTGCGGGTGCAAATGGTGACCCCATCCCAATTACAAACCATGTTTTCGCCCATTCTTAGGCCATAATGGGGGTTGGGGTAAATTATTGTCCTTGCTGTTTTTTGTCATTTCTGACCAGATAAGCTAGTTTTTAGGAAACTGTTCTATACTACATCTTGTGCTTTGAAATGAATGATTTTTAAACGAACGGAGACCTTATGCTCGATACAAAAGAAAATCAGCAGCAGATTCAAATATTGCAGACCGATCTGCTCAAATGGTTTGAAAAAGCCCAGCGAAATCTGCCTTTTCGCCAAACCAAGAACCCCTATTTTATCTGGATCTCAGAAATTATGGCGCAACAAACCCAGATTGATACATTAATACCCTTTTATAACCGGTTTATAGCAAACTTCCCGACCGTTTTTTCGCTGGCCCTGGCATCAGAAGATGAAGTCATTAAAGCCTGGGAGGGATTAGGCTATTATTCCCGGGCCCGCAACCTCCATCAGGCCGCCCGCATCATTGTCGCGGATTACGGCGGCCTGATGCCAGATCGCTATACTGAACTGATCAAGCTCCCGGGGATTGGCCCCTATACCGGCGGTGCCATTGCCAGCATTGCCTTTAATGAGCCGGTCAGCGCGGTGGATGGCAATGTCCTCCGGGTGATCAGCCGTTACTGCAACAGCTTTGATGATATCGGTGAGGCCAAAACCAAAAAACGAATGACCGGCTGGATTGAAAGCATTCTGCCGGAAGCAGCCGGGAATTTTAATGAAGCCGTGATGGAACTGGGCGCCCTGATCTGTACCCCGCAAAGCCCCAAATGCCTGCTTTGCCCAATCCGCAACGGCTGTCAAAGTGATGCGGCCGGCACCACCGAACAGCTCCCGGTAAAAGCAAAAAAACAGAAACAGACCACCAAAAGAATGGAGGTTGGCATCGTCAAACAGAACGGCCGGCTATTTTTTGTGCGTCGGCCTGATACCGGTCTGTTATCGGGGATGTGGTCCTTTACGATTGCCGAAACCATGGTTGGCAATGGCCAGGATATTAAAAAAAAGCTCGGCGAATATTTCCCCGAGCTTAATGAACCGATTTTTATTGGCACCAGCCGCCACGTTTTCTCCCATATCATCTGGGAGATGTCGGTCTATGGTTTTAATCTGGACAGCATGGTCGGCGAAACCGCCGCCCACCCCTATCTGGTCGCAAACCAGCAGGAAGCGCGATCTGATCGTGAAACGGCTTTTAAAGCTCTGTCCCAGGTCGATGACATGGCCCTGCCGGTGGCCTTTTCCAAACTGCTAGCTCAACTGACCGATTTTTAATTCTATCCAATTTCTAATTTTATCTCATTTCAATCTTATTTAATATTAATGCTTACTGATAGCGGATTACCTGAAAGCGCTGCAACATCACATCGCTGTCGCTGTCAGGAATGCCGGCTTTTCTTTTGGCGATGGCAATCTGTTCTTCCGGGGTATTGACCCCTTCCAGATCGGGTAGCAACAAACCGCGGTGAAGGTCCTTCTCGACAATGACCCCGTATTTCTTCGCATCCAGTTCAGCGATACTATTAACCGGTTCCGGAACGCCCAGGACATCGACCTTAATTTCCAGATCCATCAGTTCCTGTTCTTCCACCGGCATAAAGCGGGGATCATAGGTTGACGCCTCAATGGCATTGCGGATGATCTCCTGGGCGATGTTTTCGGTCACTGGTCCGGTGGTACCGATACAGCCGCGCAATTCCCCATGTTGATGGAGGGAGACAAAAACCCCGGCCTGATTATTTTCCAGTTCGCCCAGCACATCGGCTTCGATATCAACCTGATTTTTGTAATGATCAAAATTCAACTTCCGGCCCCGCTGCACCCAGGTATTGATGGTGGCCCGGGCCAGAGCCACAAAGGGACTTTCGTTGGAACGCCGCTCTTTATAGGAAAGCATTTTATCGGCTTCGTAGCGATCCAGCAGACTGGGAATTTTTTGATCAGTCAAATCGATGAAGGCTGACATGTATCCCACCCCAAAGGGACCTTCATAGGAAAAGACCGTGGCTTCGGTATCCAGGCCATCAGTGGCGCCCAATCCCATAATAATCGGTTTTAAACCGCATTGACCAGCCGGTTCGTAGACCTGGTGGGGAACGGTCAAAATGGAGTAGTAATTCTTATCTTTAATGCCGTTGACAATATTTTCATCAAATAGCGGCCCCATCGGATTAAAAGCATAGGGTCCTTCATCCTTGAGGCAATGGGAAAGATCTGCCGATACCAGAATCATCGCCTCTTTGCCTCGGGCTTCAATGGCTTCCCGGATCACCTTCCCCATTTTATAGAGTTCGATCAGACTCAGTTCGCCGATAGTGATATGGACAATTTTGTAGGAGCGATAATATTTTTCGATAAAGTAAAGGGGTACCAGCACCCCGTGATCGAGGTCCAGGCTGATTTTATATTCTTTGGCAATCTTATGATTCAAGAAAATGGTGTGACAGTTGTTTTTTCCAAAGCCCATATTCAGCTCATCCAGAAGCCCCATATCGCAATCTTTTTCCATCGCTATTTCGGGATGTCCGAAATTGCGCAGATCACCCTTCATCTGGTTTTCATAAACCACGGCTACCCCATCCCGAAAGACGTTGCCGTGAGGGGTAATACAAACGATCACTTCCGGCTTGATTTCAGCCACCTTCAACGCCAGATCCCGTAATCCCCGAATCGTTTTTTCCGCTTCATTTTCTCGGCCTTCCCCAACCTCCGGTATCAAAACCGGCGGATGACAGGCGATGCCCAATCCTTTTAAGTACATAGTCTCACTTCCTTATTTCTGTTTTCTTTATTTGAGATTATAAAACGCATCTTTCCCGGCGTAACCGCCCAGCAGTCCCAGCTGTTCTTCAATTCGCATCAGCTGATTGTATTTGGCCACCCGGTCGGTTCGCGATGGCGCCCCAGTTTTAATCTGCCCGGCATTGACCGCCACCACCAGATCGGCAATGGTGACATCCTCGGTTTCACCGGAACGATGGGAAACGACCACGGTATAACCGGCCCGTTTGGCCATTTCAATGGTATCCAGGGTTTCGGTCAGGGTGCCAATCTGATTGACCTTGACCAGAATTGAATTGGCCACGCCGGTATCAATGCCCCGTTTCAACCGTTGGGTATTGGTGACAAAGATATCGTCCCCGACCAGCTGGACCTTTTTTCCCAACCGCTCGGTCATAATTTTCCAGCCATCCCAATCCTCTTCATCGAGACCGTCCTCAATGGAAATAATCGGGTATTTACCAATTAGCATTTCATAAAAGTCGATCATTTCAGCAGCGGTTTTTTCCACCCCTTCGCCAGCCAGAAAATACTTTTTTGTTTCTTCATTATACATTTCCGAAGCCGCCACGTCCATGGCCAGCTGCACATCTTCGCCGGGAAGATAGCCAGCCCCTTCAATCGCCGTCACAATCAGCTGAAGCGCTTCCTCATTGGATTTCAGATTCGGGGCAAAGCCGCCTTCGTCACCCACCGAGGTGGCCATTCCTTTTTCACCAAGCACTTTTTTCAGCTGATGGAAGATTTCCGAGCCCATCCGCACGGCTTCCCGGAAATCCCGGGCGCCCACCGGCATGATCAGAAATTCCTGAATATCGACGTTGTTATCAGCATGTTCGCCGCCGTTTAAAATATTCATCATCGGCGTTGGCAACAGTTTGGCATTGACGCCGCCCAGATATTTATAAAAGGGCATCCCCAATGATTTTGCCGCCGCATGTGCCGCCGCCATCGAAATCCCCAAAATCGCATTGGCCCCCAGTTTGCTTTTGTTTTCGGTGCCATCCAGTGAAATCAGCACCCCATCAATGGCAATCTGATCGGAAGCATCCATCCCGACCAGGAATTCCTGGGCATAGGCGACGCTGTCCACGGCCTTTAACACCCCTTTGCCCTGATAGCGGCTGCAATCCTTGTCCCGC
>PGZR01000134.1 GCA_002841405.1 Firmicutes bacterium HGW-Firmicutes-4
ATTCTGCCAATGCTTGTTTCACTTCTTCTGCATTCGGCCCTTTTCCATGCCATCCCGCATTGTTTTCCATAAATGAAACACATTTACCCTTAACCGTTTTACAAATGATCACGGTTGGTTTATCCTCTGATTTTTTTGCTGCTTCCACGGCCGTTCGTAGTTCATCAAAATCATGACCGTCTTCCACCGTGATGACATTCCAACCAAAGGCTTCAAACTTGGCATCAATGGGGAATGGCGACATCACCTCGCAGATGGCACCGTCAATTTGAAGATTATTGTTATCCACAAAGGCAATCAGATTATTAAGCTGATAATGGCTGGCGGCCATGGCGGCTTCCCAAACCAGACCTTCCTGCAATTCGCCGTCACCCAGCAGGGCAAAGATCTTGTGGGACTTACTGTCCATTTTTCCTGCCAATGCCATCCCGGCGGCCACCGAAATTCCCTGTCCCAAAGAACCGGTTGACATATCAACTCCGGGAACCTTATTCATATCCGGATGTCCCTGGAGCATCGAGCCCAGTTGTCTCAGGTTTTCCAGCTCGGCTTTGGGGAAGAAGCCTTTTGCTGCCAACGTTGCATAAAGTACCGGAGCGGCGTGTCCTTTTGACAAGACAAAACGATCCCGATCTTCTTTGCGGGGATTTTTTTCATCCACATTCATTTGTTCAAAATAAAGCAGGGTCAAAATTTCTGCTGAAGATAATGACCCTCCGGGATGACCTGAAGCTGCTTTACCAATCATTTTTACAATATCTTTGCGAATTCCCCTAACGGTTTCTTCTAAAAATGCCATTTGATTCTCCTCTTTAATAAATATCACTATTCGTGTTTATCTGTCGATCTAAAATGTCACGTCTGATGGACTGGGGAACCCCGTCCTTGATGAACACCCGAGGTACCCGTTTATTCACCATACAGGTTATTTCATAGTTAATGGTTCCCAACGCCTCAGCCAGCACATCGGCTGAAATGTTGTTACCAAAAAGTTCCACCTCATCATAAAGGGAAACCGCTTCCACATCAGTCAAATCGATCATACATTGATCCATGCAAATGCTACCGACCACCGGTACCAGCTGCCCGGAAATAAAGACCTTGGCCAAACCGTTTAACATTCTGGTGTAGCCATCGGCATAACCAATTGGCAAGGTCCCGATGATCCGCTCCTCTTTGGCAACAAAACGATTGCCGTAGCTCACCGTCTCGCCGGGATGAAGGGTTTTCAGGTGAACGATGGTTGATTTCAGGGTCATTACCGGTTTCAAGCTGATTTTTGACCGATCCACTTCAGCCGATGGATAAAGCCCGTATAGGATAATCCCCGGCCGCACCATATCAAAATGAACCCCCTCCACATCGAAGATTCCGGCACTGTTGGCCATATGCTTGATGGGAATGTGGATTTTTTTTTCGGCCAGTTCCGAAAGAACCTGCTGATAGCGGCGGATCTGCTCCTGGGTGTGGGTTTTATCAGCGGCATCGGCGGTTGAAAAATGCGTATACAAGCCCTGAAGTTCAATGCCCGCTAATTGGTTCATTACTTCAATCGCTTGAGCCGCCTCCCGCCAGCCAATCCCGATTCGCCCCATACCAGTATCAATTTTGATATGGATGGGATGGCGAATTCCAATTTCCAGACAGTGATCTGACAAAGCTTGGGCAAAATCCATCTGGTAAACCCCAGGGATCAGATCCCAGCGGATCAGATCGGAGATATGCTCTTTTGAAGTATAGCCCAGCAGTAAAATTGGTTCACTAATACCGCCCTGCCGCAGGGCAATGGCCTCATCAATAAAGGCCACTGCCAGCATGTCCACTCCGGCGTCACAAAGGGTTTGAGCACATTCCAAACTGCCATGTCCATAGGCATCTGCTTTGACAACCCCCAGAATTTTGACGTTGGGCCCAACAATGCGGCGAATTTCTTCATAATTACTGGTCAGTGCATCCAGGTCTATTTCAGCCCAGGTCGGACGGAGTGCCAATTCTTTCATGCTGATGCGACTCCTTGAACCATGTTCAGCACCATGGCGACGCCATTTTTAATTGAAGCTGTCAGGTTTTCTTTATAATCATCAGTTAGATTGGAATCCGCCTTGTCGGACATGGAACGGATCACCAGATAGGGAACCTGGTTCAGCATGGCTACCTGTCCAACTGCCGCCCCTTCCATTTCCACACAAAGTCCGCCGAATTCTTCACGCAGTTCTTCTTTGAGTTTATTAGAATCGACGCCCAAATCGGCGGTCATAATTCGACCAACACGATAGGTTGCATCAAGTTCTTGGGCGGCTGCCACCGCTAGCTTAATCAGCATTGGATCTGCTTTAAAAAAAGTAATATCCATGTTTGGTATTTCGCCCCGGGGATGTCCAAAGGCCCGGGCATCCATATCATATTGACAGCTGTCTTCTGAAATAACAATGTCGCCAATTTCCAGATCCGGATGAACCGCACCGGCCACACCCACATTGATGATGGTATTTACCTTGAAAATATCAATCAAAATCTGGGTACATATGGCGGCATTAACTTTTCCAACGCCACTTTTAACTGCAATTACCTCTTTTTGATGGAGTTTTCCCTTGAAAAAAGTCATCCCTCCGTGATGGATCTTGATTCCATCTTCCATCGCTGACTTGATGTCACGAACCTCACTGTCCATGGCTGCAATAATACCGATCATTTTTTTATTTCTCCTTTCAACAGACTCACCACTGCGTTGGCAGCAATCCCCTGTTCAAGCCCGGTAAAACCCAGACCTTCTTCCGTCGTGGCTTTGACACTCACACAATCCCCGGGCAAATCCAGAGTTTTTCCAATGTTTTCCCTCATGATTTCAATATAGGGCGCAAGCTTTGGAGCTTGGGCAATAATCGTTGAATCAATGTTGTTGATTCGATAGCCCTTCTCTGCTACAAGCAGTCCTACTTTTTCCAGTAGCAGCAAACTGTCGCAATTTTTATAGGCTCCATCTGTGTCGGGAAAATGCTTGCCAATATCACCCAGCGCCAATGCGCCTAACAGTGCATCAATTATGGCATGCACCAGCACATCAGCATCCGAATGTCCCAGCAGACCCAAAGGATGTGCTATTCTCACACCACCTAAAATGAGTAGTTGATCTTCAACCAGGCGATGAACATCATACCCCATCCCAACTCGTATCATTTTGCTCCTTCCAACCACTTTTACAATTAGATTTAACCATATTTTAAAGACTCCGGCTGTTTAAATTCCGTAAGAGCCTCTCTTGACAATAAAATTATAACATAAACATCCAAAAAAATGCCACCAAATAGATAACTTAAAAGGTTTTTAAGCTATTTGATTTGGCAGCTAAATATCTGTTATTAATTTCCGTTCATGTTTCCAGTTTTGAGCAGATCCCGAACCACTTCACCGGCGATCAGGAGTCCCGCCACCGAGGGGACAAAGGCAATACTGCCCGGCGGTGTTGCTCTGATTAATGGTTCTTCGGTGGAATAAAGCACCTTCAGTGATTTTACGCCCCGTTCCCGCAATTCTTTGCGCATCACTTTGGCCAACGGACAAACGGAAGTTTCATAAATATCGGTAATAATAAAACGACTGGCATCCATCTTATTCCCGGTTCCCATGCAACTGATAATTGGCACCTTGTTTTCCTGGCTTTTGATGACCAGGTCAATTTTTGCCGTGACCATGTCCACCGCATCGATAACATAGTCGTAGTCCTGAAGGTGAAAATCCTGAGAAGTATCCGGTGTATAGCAGCGATGCATCGGATGAACGATGGAAAGTGGATTGATGGCAATCAGCCTTCTCGCCATAACATCGACTTTTTTCTTTCCCACTGTTTTGACATTTGCCATAATCTGACGATTCTGATTGCTGGGATCGATGATATCCTTATCGACGATGGTTAAAAAACCAACTCCGCTGCGGATTAAGGCTTCGGCTACAAATGAACCAACACCACCGACTCCAAACAGGATAACTCTTGAATTTTTTAGAATCTCCAAACCGGATTGTCCAATCAGTTTTTCAGTTCGGTCAAAGATTCCTGATTCTGTTTTCATTTTTACATTCTTTCTGGAGCAGATACTCCCAAAATACCCAAGGCATTTTGAATAACCTGTTGGGTTGCCTCAATCAGCGCAACTCGGGCTTTCATTAAGGCCTTGTCGGAAACCCGGACGTGGCAGGCATTATAAAAACTGTGGAACGCCATCGCCAGATCAATCGCATATCGGGTAATTCGGCTGGGGTCCAGTTTATCTTCGGCGGTCAGAATTTCATCCGGGAAATTAGAAAGCATTTCCATCAGGTTCAATTCTTCTTTTTCAACCAGTCGGTTGTAATCCAGAGGAATCGTCTGATCTAATTCTTCGCTCATCTGACGAATAATACTGCAGATTCGGGCATGGGCATATTGCACATAAAAGACCGGATTATCATTGGACTGCTCAATCGCCAAGTCCAGATCAAAGTCAAAATGACTGTCGGGTGAGCGCAGATTAAAGAAGAATCGGGTCGCATCAACGCCCACTTCATCAATAAGATCGGTCAGTGCAATCGCTTTTCCCTGACGTTTGGACATTCTTGCCACTTCGCCGTTTCGGAGCAATCGTACCAGTTGCATAATGACCACGTCAAAATTACCAGCGTCAATTCCTACTGCTGTCAACGCGCCTTTAAGGCGGGCTACATGACCGTGGTGATCGGCACCCCAAACGTTAATACAACGATTGAAGCCACGGTTAATAAACTTATCCATATGATAGGCGATGTCGGCCATAAAATAGGTCGGCAGTCCGTTAGCCCGGATTAGCACATCGTCCTTGTCGGAACCAAATTCGGTAGCCTTAAACCATAAGGCCCCTTCCTGCTCGTAGGTGAAGCCACCTTTGCCCAACAGCTCAATGGTCTTCTCGATGGCGCCGCTGTCGTAAAGGCTTTGTTCCGAAAACCAGACATCATAACGGATTCCATAGGCTTCCAAATCACTTCTCATTTTGGTGAGATTTATGTTTAAAGCATAATCAATCAGGATTGGTTTGCGTTCTTCGGGAGTCATCGAGCGGTGGATATCACCATTTGTTTCAATGAAAACTCTCATATGTTCAGTAATGTCTTCACCCTGGTATCCATCCTCAGGAAAGGGGATATCTTCTCCCATCAATTGGCGGTAACGGGCATCCAGCGAATCTCCGAATTTGACAATCTGGTTTCCAGCGTCATTAATATAAAATTCCCGGGTGACAACATAGCCGGTCCAGTCAGCAACTGAAGCTAAAATATCGCCGATTGCTCCACCTCGGGCATTACCCATGTGCATCGGTCCGGTGGGATTGGCGGAAATAAATTCCAGATTGAATTTTTTCCCGGCATTTTTCTGACTCCGGCCATAATCGGCTTTCATCGCTGCTACTTCGGCTAGAACCGCATACTGCCAATAAGGTTTCAGTTTAAAATTAATAAAGCCCGGTCCGGCTATTTCAATGGACTCGATATAAGAATCCACGGTTTTCATATTAGCTACCAGGGTTTCGGCAATAAAACGGGGAGCTTTCTTAGTCTGTTTGGGAAGCTGCATGGCAATATTGGTGGAATATTCACCATGTTCTTTTTCTCTGGGAATTTCCAGAAAAAGATCCGGTTTGGTTTCAATGGCCAATGCTCCCGCATCGATTGCTTGATCAAGGGCATCGCCAATGATTTTCTTAACTTGTTCGGTGATCTTTTCGCGTATGTACATCCTTAATTTCCTCTCACTCTTCTATTTATTATCAGCTGATTGCACTTTTCTGCTCATTCTCAGTCAGGCGAAATTTAAAGGAGAAGCGCGACCGGCGCTTCTCCTGTGATTGGCATTGCTGCCATTTTTTATTGGGTAATCTTGATGTTCAGGATATTCTGTGAATTTGTAACGCCTTCGATTTCGATGTTGTAGTCGATTGACACCTTAGTCGGCTCTTTATCTTCATTATAGTTTACAAATACATCCTTGGTTAAAATTCCCATGGTCACATCCCCGTAAGGGGTGGAATACCAGGTCAGGTTTCTTTTCCCGCGTTCAAATTCCATAATGGAATTGGTTGTTCCCAAACGAATGACTGACACTTTTTGCGCATCAACACAAACGGTCGTGATTGTTCCTTCCATACCGGAAACTTCCGATTCTTGATAAGTCACACAAGATCGATTGGCTTCTTTATATAAATCTCCTTCGGTCAGGAACTCCAGGGTATCCTTTTCGTCTTCATCTTTAACGGTTCCCGAAATGGATAACCATACTTTTTTTCTTTCTTCAGTCATTGGTCTCCTCCTAGAGGTATAATTTCTCCCACTATTAAAC
>PGZR01000135.1 GCA_002841405.1 Firmicutes bacterium HGW-Firmicutes-4
TTGGATGATCAGGTTTTTCTGTCCCGTAGCCAGTTAAACACGCTGCGCAAAGAAGTGTTGCTTAAACTGGCAGAGGCTCTGGCAGACGCTGAAAAAAATGCCGGCAATACCGGTGAATTAAATCAGGCGATGACGATTGTGCCGCTGGAGAAAGAACTAGCGGGTAAGTCAGATCGATTTAAAAAGCTGCAATTAGCAGACGCGAAAAAACGGGTTTCATTGGCATTCGAAAAAATGCCGGATCATCAATTTTTAACACTTTTGGATGGACTGGGTCTGGATCAGGTTGTGCTGCCATTGCTTGGGGAGGGTGTCGCAGAAAAGACCGCCCTCTTAAAGGATCTGGGTATCGCAGTTTTACTGAAGACACCTAAAATAATGGATGACGAATTAACTAAAAAAGTGCGTCGCTCAGTGACCAAAGAGATGAATCAGGATGGCTTTTTAATTGGCAATTATGAAGCCCTGCATCTGCTAAATAAAACATCATCTTATTTAGAGGCTGATCAGTCGTTTAACCTGTTTAATACCCTGGCAACCCGAGCATTAAAAGAGTGGGGTGTCGGTGGTGGCGTGTTATCGCCGGAACTTACAGAAACCGAGCTAAAAGAAATAACCGAGCATTCTGAGATTGCCATGGTTTTACCAGTTTACGGTTCGCAGGAGCTGATGGTCAGCAAAAAATGTCTGTTTGGCTGTAAAAGCTGTCTGGAAAAGAAAAAAGGAACAACGGGTTTGTGCCGTCAGGAAATGACCGGTAAGCTGGTGGATGAGCGCGGATTTGCCTTCCCGGTAGAACGGGATGACCAGGGACTGATTCATGTCTATAATGGCGACACCTTATTTTTGAGGGAAGAAATCCTGGAATTAAAAGGCGTGGACACCTGGCGAATCCACCATCACGACGAAAGCATGGAAAAGTTAAGGACCATCATCGGCTATTACAGTCAGGGGATTTATGACAAACATTGGGGTCTTCCCGAAGGGCTTGGGACCGAGGGAACCACCCGAGGAAGTTTTAGACGAGGCGTAAAATAGAGGAGTGAAATAAATACATGGATCAAAGAAGTTTGAAGGTCTTGGAATATCATAAAATATTAAAAAGTCTGGGTGAGCATTGCGTCACCCAGGGCGGGAAGGATCAGGCCAAAAATCTTTTGCCACTGGAAAGTCTGACGGCAGTCAATCGGAGCCTTGATTTAACCAATGAAAGTCTCGGGATGATCCTCCGTAATGGCCGTCCGCCCCTGGCAGATGTGCCGAATACCAGTGATTACGTGAAGCGGGCCGCCATTGGGTCGATGCTGTCGATGAAAGAACTGTTGTCGATTGCCACCCTGCTGAGGATTGCCCGGGATATGGATAACTATTACCACAGTGATACGCAGATGGATACTCTGGTATTGTTGAAGGATCTGTTTACTGCGCTGGAAACCTGTGAAGAACTGGAAAAAGAAATCAGCCGAAAAATACTGGGACCGGAAGAAATGGCCGACAACGCCTCCCGGGAACTGTCCCGAATTCGGCGGGAGATGCAGTTTAAATACAAACGGATCACTGAAAAACTAAGCCATATGATCAGCTCGACCGCCTACGAAAAAATTCTTCAGGAAAAAATCGTGACCATCCGGAACAACCGCTATGTTATTCCCGTCAAGCAGGAGTACCGCAGCCAGGTGCCCGGGATCGTGCTGGATAAGTCGGCCAGTGGCGCAACCCTGTTTATTGAACCGATGGCGGTGGTAGAATTGAACAACGATATCAAAATTCTGGTCACCGAAGAAGAACAGGAGATCGTCCGGATTCTTAAAGATCTCACCCAGAAGGTGGCTGATCAGCGGGATGAAATTATCTGCAATTATGATGTGCTGGTGGATTTGGATTTTCAGTTTGGCAAAGGCAAGTACGGTCTGACCATCAATGGTGTCCGCACCAGTGTCACCGAAACCGGTGTGATTGAGCTGTTACGGGCCAAGCATCCGCTGATTCCCGAAGATCAGGTTGTCGCCTCGGATATTTATTTTGAAACAGGCATTGACACCATGGTCATCACCGGGCCAAATACCGGTGGGAAAACGGTCTCCTTAAAAACCATCGGCCTGTTGAACCTGATGGTGCAGTCCGGGCTGTTTGTCCCGGTTCGGGAAGGCAGTAAAACCCGGATTTTTGCCAATATCTTTGCGGATATCGGGGATGAACAAAGCATTGAGCAAAGCCTCAGTACCTTTTCTTCCCATATGACCAATATCGTTGAGATTATGAACAAAGCGGATCATAACTCACTGGTATTATTTGACGAACTGGGTGCCGGTACGGACCCTACCGAAGGGGCTGCTCTGGCCATTTCGATTCTTAATGCCCTGCATTTGCGCAAAGTAACCAGTGTATCCACCACCCATTATAGCGAGCTTAAGGAATATGCCCTGGTCACTCCGGGGGTGGTCAATGCCAGTGTCGAATTTGATGTCAAAACGCTGAGACCGACCTATCGCCTGTTAATTGGGGTACCAGGAAAATCCAATGCCTTTGAAATCGCGATGCGATTGGGGCTCGGTGATGACGTCATTGAAAATGCCCGGGAGCTGATTAAGAACGAAGCCATCCGCTTTGAAGAAACCCTGATAAAAATTGATGAAAAGCGTCGCCGCACTGAAGCCGAACATGATGCCATTATTCGCCTGAAGCAGGAAACCGAAGCCCTGAAACGGCAAATGGATCGGGAAAAGCAGAAGTTTGCCGAGGAACAAAAAGCGCTGCTCCAAAAAGCTCAGGAAGAAGCCATGGAAATCGTTAAGAAAACCCGGGCCGAAACTGAGGAAATTTACCGGGAAATCCGAACCATTCAGGAAACCACGACCAACGCGGTTAAAGATAATAAGGAATTGGAAGCGATTCGTAAGCGTATTAAAGAAAAAGAGAAAAACATTTATCAATTTGGCAGCCGACCTAAAGATTATCAGGGGGCGGCTCTGGAAATGGACGATCTCAGTGTTGGCATGAAAGTTTATATTAACAGTCTGCGCCGGGAAGGCGAGGTCTTAAACCTGCTTCCCAATGAAAATAAGGCTATGGTTCAGGCCGAGATGATCAAGCTGAAGGTTGACGTCAGTGACCTGAGCATCTCAACGGCGCTGGCCAAACCGGAAGAAAAAAAGGTAACCTACAAAAAAGTGGATCGCCACGTGATGGACACCAAGCTCGATCTCCGCGGGAAAAATGGCGAAGAATCGCTATATCTGGTCGATAAGATGATCGGTGATGCGATGCTTTCAGGTAACAAGCAGATTGTAATTGTTCATGGCAAGGGCACCGGCAGGCTCCGGGAGATCATCCATGAATACTTAAAAGGAAACCCCTTAATTGAAGATTTTCGCTTGGGGGCGATGAACGAAGGCGGCTCCGGAGTAACCATCGTGACGTTATAAAAGCAAAGCGGGCACGGAGATTAAAAAAAATCTTGTAAACTGACAGCACCCATAATACAATTAATGGGAAAATTTTACGGATAAACTGAATTTGGAAATTTTGGAGGAAACATGATTTTATCGGATAAGACGATTTATAAATATCTGGAAAGCGGTGAGCTGGTCATCGATCCAATGGAACAGGGCCAGGTGCAGCCGGCCTCGGTGGACATTCGTTTGGGCAGCAGTTTCTTAAAGCTGGATGAAAATAATTTTGAGACGATGACGCTGACGGATGAAATTAAGTATATATCAATGGAAGCGGACGAGATCATTATTCCATCTAACTCCTTCCTTTTGGCTACCACCATGGAATATATCAAGCTGCCCTGCAATCTGACCGCCTTTGTCGAAGGTCGCAGCTCCATCGGTCGGATGGGGTTATTTATTCAGAATGCCGGCTGGGTGGATCCGGGCTTTGAAGGGGAGATCACTCTGGAACTTTATAATGCCAACCGCCTGCCGATTAAACTGGAAAAGGGCCGGCGGATCTGCCAGCTGGTTTTTGCCCAAATGGACGATATGGCTTTAAACCCCTATCAGGGGAAATATCAGGGACAGCGTTCGGCTGTCGGGAGTCGCGTTTTTCTGGATGAGGAATGCTGATCCGAACTGTTAAAGCGGCCTGATGAGAGAAGGAACTAAATAATGAATGAAATTTACTTAGATAACGCAGCAACCACCAGGGTTCATCCCCGGGTTGCCAAAAAAATGATGGATGCCCTAGTAGATAACTATGGGAATCCTTCATCACTCCACCGTCTGGGGATTCGGAGCGAACAAGCCATCAAGGAAGTCCGGGAATTAATCGCCAAAAATTTGAACTGTCAAACCCAGGAAATCTATTTCACCTCCGGTGGAACCGAAGGTAATAATATGATTATCCAGGGGGTGGTGGAGAATAAAAAACGTAACCGGATGCGGATTATCACCTCAGCCATTGAACACCCGTCGGTGCTGGATGTGTTTACTTTTTATGAAAATCACCAGATTGAGGTAATTATTTTAGGCGTGGACACCCAGGGGCATATTCATTTGGATGAACTGGAAGCCGCCATGAACGAGGATACCATTCTGGTCAGCATTATGGGCGTGAATAACGAACTGGGAACGATTCAGGATCTGAAGGCGATTGGCAAAATCGTTAAGGCGGCTAACCCCAAATGTATTTTCCATGCTGATTTTGTTCAAGGTTTTATGAAAATTCCCGTGGATGTGCGGGCTTGCTTGCTTGATGCTCTGACTTTGTCCGGCCATAAGATTTTCGGACCAAAAGGCGTGGGTGCCGTATATATTAAAAAAGGTACCGATATCAAACCGCTGCTGCGGGGTGGCGGTCAGGAAAACAACATGCGTTCGGGGACGGAAAACGTCCCGGGGATTGTTGGTTTTGGCGAAGCCATCCGTTTACGGAAAGACTCGTTTAGCGACGAGTTTGAAGCGATTCGCAGCTTGCGTAATACCTTTATCAACGAATTAGAAGCAAAAATCGATGATATCAAAATAAATGGCGATCCCAACGGCAGTCCCTATGTGCTGAATGTTTCCTTTAATCGGGTGCGGGGTGAGGTGCTGTTGCATAGTCTCGAAGCCAAGGGGATTTTTGTATCCACCGGCTCAGCCTGTTCATCTCATAAAAAGGAAAAACAGTATGTCCTCAAAGCGATTGGGCTGGCCGAAGAATATAAAGAAGGAACTATTCGCATCAGCTTTTCAAAAGATATCACCAAAAATGATGTGGAGAACGCGGTGGCCGCCATTGCCCAGGCCGTAAACAGCTTGAGACTTTTGGTTAAACCAAATAAAAATAGATGACAGGAGCAAAAAAATAATGGAACATGTTATATTGGTTCGATATGGGGAGATTGCCCTGAAAGGGTTGAACCGTAATTTTTTTATCGAATTACTGGCAAAAAATATCCGGAATACCCTGCGCAGTGTACCATCGGCAAAGGTAAAAAAAATACAGGGGCGCTTGATCGTCAATGTTAGTGATGAAGACCTGAATCGGGCCATGGATCGGGTGCAAAAAGTATTCGGCATCGTGTCCATCAGTCCAGCCATTGTTATTGACAGTGATATTGCTGTGATTGAAGAAAATGCCATTGAGCAGGTGCGGTCCGCCGAGGATATCAAAACCTTTAAGATTACCGCCAAGCGGGGTGATAAAACCTTCCCGATCAAATCTCCGGATCTATGCTGTCGGCTGGGTGAAGTGGTGCTGGATAACGTCCCGGGGATCACCGTGGATATCCACAACCCGGATCTGAATCTGTGGGTGGAAGTTCGCGAACAAACCTATATGTACCACGAATTTATTACCTGTAACGGTGGGTTGCCAGTGGGCTGTAGCGGCAAAGGGGCCTTACTTTTATCGGGTGGCATTGACAGTCCGGTGGCTGGTTATCTGATGGCCAAGCGGGGCGTTGAAGTTATTGGCGTCTATTTCCACAGCTTCCCCTTCACCAGTGATCGGACCAAGGAAAAGGTCATCGATCTGGCTAAGATCATGAGTCAGTATTGCGGTAAAATCAAACTGTTTGTGGTGCCCTTTACCGAGATCCAGACTAAGATTGTCGAAATGTGTCCGGATCGGCAGACAACCATTATCATGCGTCGCTACATGATGCGGATTGCTGAGATGATTGCCAACAACGAAGGGGCCAAGGCCATGATTACCGGGGAGAGCCTGGGTCAGGTGGCCAGCCAGACCATGGAAGGCCTGGCAGCTACCAAT
>PGZR01000007.1 GCA_002841405.1 Firmicutes bacterium HGW-Firmicutes-4
CAGGCCATCAAAGAAAAGAAATTCCGGAGCGATCTTTACTGGCGGCTCAATACGGCGAAAATTATTCTGCCGCCGTTGCGTCAGCGAAAAGATGATATTCTGCTGCTGGTAACCCATTTTTTAAATGATTTTAATAGACGCTATAATACTAAAAAAATATTCGGCAAAGCCATTCTTTCTTACTTTATCAGTTATGACTGGCCCGGAAATGTGCGGCAGTTAAAAAATGCGGTTGAACGAATGTGCATCTTGTCGGACAAGATCATTGTTAATGAAAGTTTGTTTCTGCAGTACCTGGATCAGGAGGAAGACATCGAAGAATTTGATGAAGAGTGTTTTAATGTTGAAGAATTCAAAAAGCGAACGGTGATCAAGCTTTATGCAAAATACAAATCGAGCCGGATCATTGCCAAAAAAATGGGGTTGAGTCAATCCACGGCCAACCTGCTGATAAATAAGTATATCAATGAGATGTAATGTTCTTGAGAATACAAACAGTTTGGATATTTTTTGGAATAGTTTCACAGAGGATGAATAAAAAAGCATTCAATTGGTATAAAGAAAGGGCAGTTGTTTAACAAAAAAGCAATAGACAGAACAGTGAAAATAGAATACACTGTGAATAAAAAATCGAAAAAATGTTGATAATATCCAGATAAAATTAATATAAATTGACTTGGAGGCACATAGTGAAAACGATCAACTTGAAACTGATGCTTATTCATCGCGGAACCCGGACCCATTCAATCACCCAAATTGAGCCGATTGGCCATATGAGCTGTTAAGAGGGCTGGAATTTCTGGAAGCGACCGGATCGGACGAAAATACCGTGGTGGGTTTGTATTGTGATTATGAGAATCAGTCAGCAGTTGAAAGTTTTTCCAGAGAAATAAAAAAGCGTTACGGCGCCACCGTTTTTGTGGGCGGACCCCAGACGGTGGGGTTGGGTGAAGAATTTTTGCGCGCCAGCCAGGCCGATGCAATGATGCGGGGAGAAGGGGAGTATTCCCTCTACGAAGCGATTCACGCCATTCAAAATGAAGAAATCGAAAAATGGGAAATGATACCAGGACTGTGTTCATTCCGCAATGATGGCAGTTATTATGATAATGGCATTTATCCAGCCATTGAGAATTTAGACGAGCTGCCGATTATTACCGGGACAATTAAATCCGCCCAGCATCAGGGCATTAATCATATGGCAGTCATGTCAGGACGTGGGTGTCCTTTCCACTGCTCTTTTTGTTATGAGGGCGGAAACAGCAAGAATGTCCGGCGCCGCAGTGTTGAAAGCGTGATGAAAGAAATCCGCTGTCGGCTGAAACAAAACCCCAATGTGAAGTATATCTTTTTCGGAGATGATACCTTTACGCTGGATAAAGAACGGGTGCGAACCTTTTGCGAACAACTCAAAGAGCTGCGGAAAGAACACGATTTTGTCTGGTTCGCCGATGCCCATGTCAATATTGTGATTAAATATCCGGAAATTGTAAAAATGATGGTGGACGCTGGTCTGGTCCGGATGCAGATCGGGATTGAAAGCTGTAATCAGCATATCATTGATATCTATAACAAGAAGATCAAACGGGAAGGGCTTTTTGAAGTGATTGCGATCTGTCAAGCCGCCGGATTGCCCCAGCTGGTTGGTAACATCATTATTGGCGGAGCCCTGGAAACCCGGGAAACCCTGGATTTTACCTTTGATACGGTCAATGAAATGATCAAAGCCGGCCGGGGCATGGTAGAGGTGGTCAGCACCTTCTATATGCCTTTCCCGGAAACTGCAATGTCTAAAGATCCGGAAGCCTTCGGGATTTTTGTGAAGGATGAACAAGCGTTGACATCGGTGGGAGACTTTCCGGTGATTGAAACCGCAACCCTGAGCATCGAAGAAATCTGCGCCGCCCGGAATGAGTTTTTTGAAATGAATATCAAATTGATGCGAAAAATGCTCAGTGACGGCGAAATTCCTGATGCGGTGATTCTGGAAAGCTATCTCCTCAGTGAAAAATACGGCCTCAGTGGGATGTGGCAGGGACTGGCCTATTCCCGATACCCTTATTTTGATGCCCAGTACAAGGCCCGGATCCGGGGCGACAAGCTGACCAGAGATTATCAAGGCGAAGCGGTGTTTGAGACGCACCCCCAGCGCATCGCTTTGCTTTCCCTGACCCCTGAGTTGGCGGCAGAAATTCCGGTGTTAAACGGATTTGTTTATTCCCCCTTTGAATTTGAGGTTTTAAAATACTGCTCCGGAAAATTGACCATCAACGAGATGGCAGCAATACTTTTTTCGGCATATCAGAACAGCTTTGAGAGCTTTGAGGTGTTTAAGCAGCATCTGCTGGCGACCATCAAAAAACTGGAAGCTGTCGGGATGTGTGTCTTGTCAGGATCGCTGACTGCCACAGCGACGGATCAAGAATGGGAGCAACGGGGAAAAACAGAGGGAAAAGAAGTTGAGGATACCGTGAAAAATAAGTTCATTCTTTTTAAACTATCAACCATCGGGATGGAAATTGCCGGCTTCAGCAGAAATGGCGCCTTTCTGGGCATTTATGGCCTGGCAAGCTACCTGGATTCCAAAGGTTATGACGCCATTGTCTGCGAATGTCGCCCGGATCAGGCCATCGATTATCTGAAGCGCTACCCCTTTAATGAAATTTGTGGGATCGGCTTTTCGGTGGATTTTGAAAATAAGCACGTGGTTAAAAAAGTCAGTGCAGCAATTACCGAAACCTATCGGATTCCGGTATTGATTGGCGGACCGGAAGCGATTTCTCTGGATGAAGATTATCTGCGCCAGTCCCAAGCGGCAGCGATTGTCAGGGGCGAAGGCGAACTGGCGATGGTAGCGGTTCTGGAAGCTTTTAAAAAACAGCAAAGCCTGGATGGAATCCCCGGAATCTTTTATATTAACGAAGCGGGCGAGGGCATCGATATGGGCGAAGGTCCGGTGGTGGAAAATCTCGATGATCTGCCCTTTCCGGCCTATGATAAAAGCATCACCCCGATTGATTTTTCCAGCCTCTATCTGATGAGCAGCCGGGGTTGTCCCTATCACTGCGTTTTCTGCCATGAAGGGGCCTTGAAACGGCCGATGCGGCAGCGGAGTGTGGCTAACGTCATCGCTGAAATGAAACATTTTCTGCTTAAATATCCGGAACTCAGTTATTTTAAGTTCTGTGACGACACCCTGGTTACCGATCCTAAATGGCTGGATCAGTTTTGTCGGGAGGCCAAAGCCCTTCAGGCCGTGAAGCCCTTTCAGTTTTATTGTGAGGCTGATGTGGTGTCCTTAAGCCGACGCCCAGAAGTACTGAGGTTGATGGTGGCTGCCGGCCTGAACCGGCTTCAAATCGGCATTGAAACCGTCGATAAGGAGATGCTAAAAATTTACCGCAAAAATATTTCTCCGGAAATGGTGGAAATCGTCGTGAAAGCGGCCTATGATGCCGGGGTTCAGCAGGTCTTTGGCGCGCTGCTAGTGGGTGGTCCCTTTGAAAATCGGGAACATATTGAAAAGAACAAGGCTTTTGGGGCCAAGCTGCTGCGATTGGGCCCGGGGATGATGGAAATTGCCCCCAGTATCGTAATGCCTTACCCAATGACCGATATAGGCCTGCACCCCGAAAAATACGGACTGACGATTTACGACAGGCAGGGTCTCGGTAGTATTTCCGACTATCCGATTATGGATAGTGAAACCATGGATCGCCGGGAGATCATGGGGGCCTATCAGGAATATCTCCAGAGTTTTGTGGATGAGGTGAAAATCATGCTAAACGACGGGGAATTGGGTCACGAAGATATTTTAAGATGCTACAAAACATCGATGGCCTCCAACGGACCCAAATACTGGATTAATATTATTTCCCACCATAAGCCGACCTTGACCGCCTATTACACCATGCTGGCCCGGGAATCCGCCAGTCGGGTAATTGATGTGGATCCAGCCGAACTGCCCAACTGGCGACCCCAGCGGATGATTGAAATGTGGCGGGATGTCGATTTCTCCCAGGGCTATCCGCTGTTATGGGGCGAGGCACTGTCACCCTTTGAATACGAAATCATGAAATACTGCACCGGCAAAAGCACCATCGCCGCCATTACGGACATCCTATATGAGCGATTTGGAAAACCATTTAACGAAAGTCCCAATGAATTAAGGGAACGGATCATTGCGACGCTGAAAGTTTTTGATAAAAAATACTGGCTGCTTGTTGTTCCGTTCTAGAAAAAGGGTAAAATAATGAAGATACTTCTTTGTAATGTGTCAAAAAAATATGAAACCAGTGCCCATGATTATCTGGGGCTCTTTTATCTGGCCGGAGCACTGGAAGAAGCCGGTTTTGAACCGCTGGTTTTTCATGGTCAGCCGGAAGATCTGCTGGAACAGGTAAAACAGAATGAACCGGACGCCGTGGGCTTTTCCTGTGATTTTGATAATGTTTCGCTGATTGAAGCTTTGGCTAAAAAAATTAAAGCAGACTGGAATATTCCCATTATTGTTGGTGGACCCCAGAGTATTGGACTCGGGCAGAAATTTCTGGAAGACAGTCAGGCCGATTTCATTTTAAGAGGTGAGGGCGAAGTATCGCTGCCGCTGCTCTTAAAGGCCGTGTTAAAAGAAGAAGGCGACTTAAGCGAGGTCAACGGGCTGGCGATGATCAAAGAGGGGATTTTTACCGAAACCCCGCCGGCCATTATCGCAGACCTGGATGCTCTGCCGCTACCGGCCTACCATGCCTCGCTGCATATCGATCACTCCTACGGCAAACTGATTTTTACCGGCCGGGGCTGTCCCTACCAATGTGCCTATTGTGCGCCCAGCCCGGGCAAACAAAAGGTTCGATTAAGAAGCATCCCACTAGTGCTAGAGGAAATCAAACTCAACCTCCAAAACAATCCGGATCTGAAATACATTATTATCATGGACGATGCCTTTACCCTCAATCGGGAGCGGATTGAAGAATTCTGCCGGGGCATGCAGGAAATCAGAAAAGACCGGGATCTGGTCTGGTATTGCGAATGCCATGTGGGCAGAATCAAAAACTGGATGGACGTCCTGCCGACGATGATTGCGGCCGGGCTGATCCGCTTACAAATCGGCATTGAATCCGGCGATCAGCAGGTTATTGATGCGTACAACAAACATGTGAAGATTGACGACATCATTGAATTTGTATCCTACGCCGCCGACTGCGGCCTGACCCAGATTGCCACTAATTTTATCGTCGGCGGTCCAGAGGAAACATCTGGCGCAACCGCGGCCCTGATCGAAACGCTGATGGATCGGGCCCCCGGAGTTATTGATATCATCACCGGTTTTTTAAGAGCTTATCCCGGTACCGAGATATTAAATAATCCGAAAAAATTCAATTTGCAGCTGCATGATCAATCCGGCCGGTTTTCCGGCGATGATTATCCCTTTGTTACACCAACAGAAAAAAGCCAGGATCAGGTCATGAAAGACCGTCAGGAACTCAACAAGGTGATCCGGCAAAGCATGCAAAAGAAAATCAAAAATCATGAACTAAAACAGCAGGCGGTGATGAAACAGTTTAAAGCCGCCCTGACCTATGGCATCCGCAGCCGCTGGTTTGAGGAAATTGCCGCCAATCCCCGAGCCTATGAATATTATTACGTGCTTTATTTAAACGAGGGACAGGCATTTGAGCCGGGGCTGGATTTTTCCAGCGATTATCCCCAACGGACCTTTGAAATATGGCGTACCATGACCTTTACTGAAGGATTCCCAAAACTGGATGGCATGGCGCTTTCACCGCTGGAATATGAGCTGCTGCTGCGCTGTGCCGGAAAAAGAAGCCTGGCCGAAATCGAAACCGAATTGTTTACTATATTTGGTGGTCCTTATCAAAACCAGGCTGAATTCCATGGAAAATTAGTTGATATTCTGTATCAATTTAATTTTAAATATTGGCTGACTCATTTTGTGATTTAGCCAAAATATTTTCAGGAGGAAGAACATGAGTATTGATGGAGCAAGAGCATTGGCCGCAAAAGTATTAATTGATGAGGCGTTGGATAAGCAAATCAAAGCTGCTAAAACTGAAGCAGAATTTGATGCAGTTGTTGCAAGATTGGGTTATAGTTGTTCTGCTACTGAATTCATTGCCGCTTTTAAAGAAGCACAGGCAAAACAACCGATAAGTGATGAGGAATTGGATCAAGCTGCGGGTGGGACATCAATGATTGGATTCGACTACCCGTTTGTCATGACACCAATTGTGCCCTAAACCGAATTGTATTCGATAACGGGTGATCGCTATAAAACAGGCCGAATTCCATGGAAAATTAGTTGATATTCTGTATCAATTTAATTTTAAATATTGGCTGACGCATTTTGTGATTTAGCCAAAATCTTTTAAAAGGAGGAAGAAAATGAGTATTGATGGTGCAAAAGCATTAGCCGCAAAAGTATTAACAGATGAGGCTTTGGCAAAACAACTTGATGGTGCTAAAACTGAAGCAGAATTTGATGCAGTGGTTGCAAAATTGGGTTACAGCTGTACTGCAGCTGAATTTGATGCTGCGTTTAAAGAAGCACAGGCGAAACAACCAATCAGTGATGATCAACTGGATCAGGCTGCTGGTGGCTTAAGTATTGTTGGCGTGGATTACGCATTTACAGCAACACAAACAGCTCGAGCTTAGTAAGTAAAGAAGGGGATTTTCCCCTTCGAAGTGTTGACTGAATGGCTCAGAGTCAGCACTTCAAAGGGGGAAGAAAAAGATATGGATATATTGCTCGTCAAATCACACCGCTATGTCAGCGGTTATATTCCCGGCAGTAATCTGGGGATGAATATACTGACCCAACTATTAAGGCAAAAGGGATATCAGGCCGAGATGTTTCAGGGCTATGCCAAAGAAGCGTTGGATTATGTCATCGCTGTGATGGAAACAGAGGACAAACCCAAAATTATCGGCTTTTACTGTGATTTTAACAATATTCACTGGGTCAAAACCTTTGCCCAGGAGGTCAAAAAGCGGTATCCCGAGGTGATTCTATTGGCTGGGGGTCCGCAGACAGCGGGGATGGACGCTGAATTTTTAAGGGATAACGCCATCGCAGCAGCCTGTATCGGTGAAGGGGAAGAGACGATCCTGGAGCTGATGGATTATTTTATAAACAGGAAGGGTTCACTCGAAGCGATTCAGGGAATTGTGTTCCTTGATGAAACTGGTGCCCTGGTGGAAAATGAGCCGAGAAAGCCGCCGGAAGAACTGGATGCGATTCCCTGGCCCGACATCACCCTGACCAATGATTACAAACATTTTGGCCTGCTACCGATCTTGACCGGCCGGGGCTGTCCTTTTGGCTGTACCTTCTGCTATGAAGGTGCCAATGCCAAACGGGTTCGCCGGCACTCCGTGCCATCGCTGATGGACGAAATCAGAGCCAATTTCAAACGCAATCCAGCGATTAATTATATTAACTTTCTCGATGATACCTTTACCCTGGATCATAAGCGGGTCAATCAGATTTGCGAAGAAATCAAAGAAATTCGCAAGGATTATGATTTTGTCTGGTTTGCCAGCGCCCATATTTCCACCATTGACAAACACCGGGAGATGGCCCGGAATTTGGCCGAGGCTGGTCTGAAAAAGATTTTTTTTGGATTGGAGTCCGGCAGTGACCAGGTTTTAAAGAGCTATAATAAAAAAATAACCCGTAAAATGGCGGTGGATGTCATTGACCACTGTGTTGAATCAGGGATTCACGGCATTTCCGGCAATATTATTATTGGTGGGCCTCATGAAACCCGGGATACTATCGCGGAATCCGAAGATTTGATTATGGAACTGCTTTACCTGGCGCCAGGTCAGTTCGAAACCGCATATTTTTCATTTTTACCTTATCCCAAAACCCCCATCACCCTCAATCCGGAAAAATTCGGAATGGCCATCTATGAGGATCTGATTGACTGCTGTAATGAGGATATTCCCCTTTCCCGCACTAAAGAACTAGATTTTACGGACCTGATTAATATTCGTTTGCAGGCTAACAAACGGCTTCAGAATGAAATGCGCAAAATTTATTTTGATGGCAAAATTCCCGAAGCGGTAATTCTGGATTCCTACCGGTTGGGCCGTCAGTATGGTGTTTTTACCCGTTGGAATGACTATGTCTATAAGAATATTCCGATCGATGATGCCTACTGGAAAATGCGGGCCTCGGATCAGTATCTTATTAATGCTCAATTGGGAAGCAATGATGAAGCGGCGATTGTCCACCGTACCTTTGAACTGTGGCTGTACACCGATGTCAGCGGTGAAAAACCGCAGATATTCGGACAGGTATTGGATGAAATCGACTATACCCTGCTAAAATTATGTAATGGCAAGCTTTCCAAAAAAGAAATTCTGCAACAGGGAAGAATGAAACTGGATCCCCAGGGAAAAAATGCTGATTTCTACCACCAGGCGGAGCAATCCCTGAACAAAATGGAGGGGCATAAGTGGATTTTATACCGGAAGCCATAATTAACAAACCCGAAGTTCTATTGGTCTACACCCAACGGATGGTCCGGGGCCGGACCTTTGAAATGATCGAAAATCTGGGGATTTTGACCCTGGCGGCGCAACTCAATGCCAATGGTTTTGACGCAAAAACCTATACTGGCATTACTACCGACGCGGTAAAAACCATCGAAAAAATGAAAGACCGCCTGTTTGCGGTCTGTTTTTACTGTGATTTTGATAATCGCTCAGCGGTGGCGGCCATCAGCAACTATTTAAAAAAGCATTATGATTTTTATGTGGTAGTGGGAGGCCCTCAGACCCTGCATATGACCGAAGAAGAGCTGGACATTTATCAGGCTGACGGAATTCTAAAAGGTGAAGGTGAAGAGAGCCTGTTAACCTGGTTGGGTGCCAGGGCCCGGGGTGAAGAGGTGCTTGTTCCGGGAGAACTTCGTAAATCCCAAAATGCCGATTACGTCTACCTGGAAGATTTTTCAAAATACGAATTGCCCCGCAACGAAGATGTGCTTAATTATCAGGAACGACCGCTGTTGTCGGTGATTACTGCCAGGGGCTGTCCCTATCGCTGTGCCTTTTGCTTTGAGGGCGGAAATTCTAAAAACTTGCGGATGCGAACCGCGGAAGCGGTGCTGGACGAAATAGCAGCCCGTTTAAAAAACAGTCAACGACCGCGATACCTGTTTTTCTGTGATGATACCTTCACCACCAATCCAGTTAGATTAAAAAAGATCTTAGCCGGTTTGCGAACGCTTCGAAAAAAATATGATTTTGTCTGGTTTTGTGAAGGCCATCCCGGGTTTTTGGTAAAGCATCCGGCACTGATTCGCGAAATGATTGACAGTGGCATGGTGCGGATGCAGATCGGGATGGAGTCAGGGGTGGACGATGTGCTGAAAGCCTATGGCAAACAGGCCAGCTCCGCGGACATAAAAAGGGTGGTGGAGATCTGCTACGCTGAAGGATTACCCCAATTAACCGGAAATTATATTATTGGCGGAGCCTTTGAAACAGCGGTAACCCTGGCCGAGACCACTAAAACAGCCCTGGCGCTGCTGGACCTGGCACCGGGGATGCTGGACTTATCAACAACCTTTATGATGCCCCTGCCCGGCACCCAGATTTATAATCATCCCGAAAAATTCGGGATTGTTCTGGAAGACCGGGAATGCCTGACCAACCTGGAGGATTTTCCGGTCAACCATACTCAAGCGCTGTCACTGCCGGAAATCTGTATGGGTCGCTCCCGGTTTATTACGGCCGTCTCCAACAAAATGAAGGAACAGTTTGAAAAAGGTCTGATTCCCCAAGAACGGATTAAAGCCGACTTCAACCTGGCCTTTAACTATGGTATTGCGGCCGGATACCTTAAATTTATTTATGCCAAAGACGCGATCATGATAGCGTACTACAAAAAATTGATTGAGTACAGAGGCCTTTTGAAAGAATGGCATGAGCTTAGTGAGGAAGAAAGAAATACCTGGATTATCCACAAAATCCCGGATTTTTCGATGTTGGATCTGAACACTCTCAGTCAAACCGAAGTTGAGATTCTCAGTTATTCGGGGCGATTTGCCAGCACTGAAATGGCAGAAAAATTGAATTTGTCTGCCGGGGACCTAAAAAAGTTGTTGTTGAAAATGAGTGACGAGCATTTGATTTTATTTTCAGCATTTATTTAGTTTAAGAATTATACAAATGTAAGGAGAAGGCTATGAAAAAACACCTTATGATCTTATCGATCTTATTGATTGGCCTGGTGTTTTGCTTTGGCTGCACAGCAGAAACTGCCAAAACCAACACCCTGTCGGTGGATGTGGTTTATCCATTCTCGCAGGAGTACAGTGAGTCCTTCAAAAATGGCATCGAACTGGCTGCCAAGGAGATCAATGAGCAGGGCGGGATCCTCAATCATACCATCGCAATCAATTACAATGACGATGGTAATAACACCAATACCGCCGTGGAAGTAGCTACCAGAATTGGCGAAAATCCGGGTTTTCCGATTGTCATCGGACATCGGAGCACCGATGATGTGCTAAAGGTGGGGAGCATCTATAACCAGAATAATAAGCTGCTGTTCGCACCGATTATCGCCAGCTCGAAACTGAATCTGGCTGAGAATGAGGGCGCCTATCTCTGCGCGCCGTCGGATGATGCTATGGCCAGTGAAATGGTCAATAGTATGGCTGTTCAGGGCATCCGCCGGATTGCCGTTGTTCATACCGCCGGCAATACCTATGGCAAAGATTATATTCAAAAAGTTGAAGAACATGCTGGGGAAGCCGGCATTGAAATTGTTGATGCCGTGTCTTATCTGCCAAATCTGGATTATTTTCGTTATTATCTAAAAAAATGGGACAGTCTGGGCGCTCAGGCCATCGTTACCGCCTGTGTCGGCGAGGATATCACCGCGCTTTATGGGTATCTGGAAAAAACCGGCAATACCCGGCCAATTTTTGCCAGCTATGACATTGAGATTCAGCCCTATATAATTCCCCAGAGCATGAAAAGCCTGACTCAGGTCACCAGTTATTTTAACAATACCGCCACGGCGGGTTCCGAAGCGTCATTTATTCAGGCTTATCAACAGGCCTATGGGAAGAATCCCGATTTACCGGCGGCTCAGGCCTACATGAATATGCACCTGGCGGCAGCCGCGGCGAACCAGGCCCAGAGTCTGGACGTAGCGGCCCTTAAAAAGGTGCTGGGAGAGAACAGTTTTGATACCATCTATGGCAGTTTAAGCTTTGATAAACGCCTGATCGAGGGGATTCCGGTGTTCCAGAAGATCTATGTCAATGATCAATTGGTGCCCAGGGACAATTTGACGGGGGGAGGACAGGGTAGTGAGTAAATCCATTTTTAAAAATAAAGAGGATAAAAGCACCAAGAAAAGTGAACATGCAGCCCTGATGACGGTCATCGGTCCGGGGAATTTGCTGATATTGCTGGGGATTATTATTTTTTTAGTCGGTGTGATTATTTATTCGATTACCGTTCCCATTAATATCACCACCACCTTGGACGCGGTGGTATCTTATGGCGAAGGAACCGCCCAAGTGGTGGTTGAAAATGAAGGGATCTTATCCCAGCTCAGTGTCTCCAATGGCGATTATGTTAAACGGGGCGATCTGCTGGGTGTACTGACCACCGAGGAGACCGCAGCTCTGATCACCAGTGGGGCAGTTTTAACTGATCAGGAAAAAAGCCTGGTTAAACGACAAACGATGATTGTCGCCATGGAAAGCGGTGTGGTGGCTGACCTGCGTTTTCAGGACGGCGCATTCTTGCCTAAAAACAGCACCTTGTGTCAAATTGTCAAACGGGAGAACGAAGAAACCACAGTGGTGGTACTGGCTTATTCCAGCTATGAACAGGCGATTAATGTTAAACAGGGGGACCGGGCGTTTGTAGCGGTGGAATCGGCATCCACCGATGAGTACGGATATTTAAGAGGGATTGTGCGAAGTGTCCAGCTCAGCGGTTTGTCTCAGGATCAGGGAAGTCCCATCGAAATGCAAATCATCATCGATCCCAAGGTAGATGATCAGGGGAATTATATCTGGACCAAAGAAAACAATGGTTTCAGTGGTGAGATTACCGCTGGGACCTCCGCCAGTGCAACGATTTTCACCGATCAGTTATATCTCATTGATTTGATTATCTCTTAGAAAGGCGGTATAGACTCATGACGAATTCAGAAACCGAGAAAAGTCGGGATGAGCACGAAAAACTGCCTAAAATAGCTAAGGTACCGGTAGTGCTGCAAATGGAAGCAGTAGAGTGCGGGGTAGCATCGCTTTCGATGATTCTGGCCTACTATGGGCGCTACGAAACCCTGGAGACACTCCGGATTGATTGCGGGGTCTCACGGGACGGGGTAAAAGCCGGAAATATTGCCAGAACAGCCCGACTTTACGGCCTCGAGTCCCAGGGCTTTGTCTGTACCGTAGATAAGTTAAAAGAAATGACGATGCCGGTGATTATTCACTGGGATTTCAGTCATTTTGTCGTCCTGGAAGGGTTTAAAAATGACAAGGTTTATTTGTGCGATCCGGCTTCGGGACAACGGGTAATCACTGCGGAAGAACTGGGACAGATGTTTACCGGGGTGGTGATTGAGTCCCGACCGGGACCGGATTTTAAAAAGGCCGGGGAAAAGCCCGATGTCTGGAAGGCGCTTTTTAAACGGCTATCCCAAACCGGGATTTCACCCTTGCTTTATGCCCTGGTGCTGGGGGTGCTGCTGGTTATTCCCGGTTTGATTATTGCCAATTACGCCAAAATATTTGTCGACTATTACCTCAACAACACCGAAAAATTTGATATTTTGATTTTTGTTTTTATTTTGCTAAACACCGTGGTACTCCAGGCCATTCTTAACTGGCTGAAGGAGAACGCGCTGGTGCGGATGGAGAACTATATTGCTATCGACAGTGCCGGCACCTATCTTCGTCATGTTCTGCGGTTGCCGGTGGAGTTTTTTAATCAGCGCCAATCCGGGGATATCAACAGCCGGATGCAAAGCATCAATACCGTGGCAACCGCGCTGTCTTCTAATCTGGCCCGTATTCTGGTTAATCTGGTCACGGCTTTTTTATACCTGATTCTGCTTTTTCAATATAATGTCATTTTGACCCTGATTGGTATCGTCATCACCGGGATCAACATCTTTCTGCTGCAATACACAGCCAAAAAGAATGCTGATAACAACCGGGTGCTGCTACAGTATCAGGGCAAATCGATTGGCTGGATCATGGTTAATCTCAAATCCATCGAAACCATTAAATCAATTGGCGAGGAAGACAATTTCTTTACCCGCATCGCTGGTCTCAGTGCCGAAACCCTGGCGGTGGAACAGCGTATGGGTCGGATTGAAGCCGTTATTTCGGTGCTGCCGACCCTGCTGACGGCGATCTTAACAGCTCTGATCTTTACTATCGGTAGTGAGTACGTATTAATGGGAACCATGACCATTGGGACCTTCGTGGCCTTTAATACGCTGATGACTGGCTTTACCCAGCCAATGAGTGAGCTGGTTAGCACCAGTGCCGCCTTACAGGGGATGATCGCCGATATTGCGCGTCTCGATGATGTCGAAAAATATCCGGAAGATATCGCCCTGGAGTCGGAAAAAATTTCATTGGATGGATTTGACTGTGATCAATTAGAAGGCGAGATTGAGATTCGGGATCTGACCTTTGGCTATAACCGACTCTCAGACCCGATTATTCAGGGCTTGAACCTGACCCTCCGGGCCGGTGGTTCGATCGCCCTGGTCGGTTCATCGGGAAGCGGCAAATCGACCATTGCCAAAATGATAACCACCCTTTACCAGCCCTGGAGCGGTGAAATACGCATTGATGGGATTAATATCAAGGATATTCCGGCTGAGCTGCGGGTCAATACGATGAGCTCGGTCGATCAGGAAATCGTGATGTATTCAGCCTCAGTGCTGGATAACATTACCATGTGGGATGAAACCATTGCGGTCGAGGATGTTATCCAGGCCACCAAAGATGCCTGTATCTATGAGGATATTCTGGCTTTGCCCAACGCCTTTGACCACATTTTAAGCGAAGGCGGAAAAAACTTAAGCGGCGGGCAGCGACAGCGACTGGAAATCGCCCGGGCCTTATGCAAAAATCCCCGGATCCTGGTGATGGATGAGGCCACCAGTGCGCTGGATACGGCCACCGAGGCCGAGGTCAGTGAAAACATCCGGCGCCGCGGCATCAGCACTATTCTGGTGGCCCACCGGTTATCAACGATTCGCGATTGTGATGAGATCATCGTACTGAGCTGCGGGGTTGTCAAAGAGCGCGGCACCCATGAAGAATTGATGGCTTTGGGCGGTGAGTATGCAAGTCTGATCAGAACTGAGGGATAGAGATGGCAAAAAAATTAGAAGAGATCCGACAGATCAATAAAAAGTATGATAACAGCGCCAAAAAAGCCTTTGACAGCGTTTTATCCCCCAAAAAATCGGCGGCATCCCAGGATGATAACCCGCTGATCGCGGCGGTGATTAAGGTCGCCGAGGCAATGGGAATTGTCGTAAAAATTCCGCCCCTGCGTAAGCTTAATAGCGGTGGTGATCAATTTAAACTGATCGCCGATGAATCGGGATTTCGCATTCGTCAGGTGGAGTTAAAAGCCGATTGGTATAAAAACGACAATGGCCCGATGCTGGCCTTTACCATGACTGGAGAGCCAGTCGCTCTGATCCCCAAATCCCCAACCCGCTATCGGTGCTTTCGTGCTGATGGGGGATCTCAGGAAGTTGATGGCCAGTTGGAATTCGACCGGGCTTATGTTTTTTACCCACCCTTGCCCAAAGAACCAGTATCTTTTTTAGATATGATAAAATTGGGATTAAAACTGTTCCGGCGGCGGGATCTGGTCTGGACCCTGGTGCTGGCAGTGATGACCGCGCTGCTATCGCTGTTGCCGGCAATGGCCATGCAGGAGACCTTCAATGTCTGGATTCCCCAAAATCAATCGGTGACGATTCTGGTGGTGGGATTTATTCTGGTGGCTGTGGCCATCAGTCGAGGTCTGTTTACCATGGTTCAAAACATCTGTATTCTCCGTATTCAGGGCAAATTGTCGATTTTGCAGAATTCGCTGCTGGATAAACTGTTATCGCTACCGGCTTCATTTTTTAAACAGTATTCATCGGGAGCGTTGGCCATGCGGGCCACCGGTTTTGCGATGATTCAGAAGATTTTATCGGTTAACGTGATTACGATGATCATCACCAGCTCTTTTTCGATTATCAATGGATTTTATATTTTTACCATCAATCCCACCATTGGCTGGATTGCCATGGCTTTAACCGCGGTCAGCGTGGCGATCACCCTGGTCATCGGAAAAATGCAAATGAAATGTCAACGTATCTCGCTGGAAATGTCCAATGATATTTCAGGGATGGTGTTTGAGCTGATCACTTCGGTTTCGCGGCTGCGGGTGGCTGGAGCCGAAAGTCGCTCCTATCTGAAATGGGTCCGGGAGTATGCCAAACAGCGAAAAGTGGAGTATAGAAGAGGACAGCTGATGGCGCTGTTGCGGTTAACGACCATTGCCCTGCCGACCCTGTCAATGTGCGTGATCTATTATTATGTGAGTATCAACAGCATTTCTTCCGGGGGCTTTGTTGCCATCAATTCGGCTTTTGTTATCTTTATATCCTCGCTGCTGGGCCTGGTGCAAACCTTGATTTCCATTAACAGCGTGGTGCCCCAGTATGAAAATACCAAACCGATTATTGATGGGGTTCCGGAGGTGGATTGTTTTAAAACGACACCGGGAAAAATTCAGGGGGATATCGATATAAAGCACCTGTACTTTTCCTATTACGAAGGCGGTGCAACGATTCTCGACAATATTTTTATCAATATCAAACATGGCGAATATGTGGCCATTGTTGGAGCTTCCGGCAGCGGTAAATCAACTCTGTTGCGGTTGCTGCTGGGTTTTGAAAAACCGACCAGTGGTAGTATTTACTGTGGCGGATTTGATCTGGAAAGTGTCGATATCCGGGAAATCAGAAAGCAAATGGGGGTGGTGCTCCAGGACAGTCAACTGATCCCTGGTGATATCTTATCCAATATCGCCGGCTCAAAAAAAGAACTGACCGAAGAAGATGTTTGGGAATTGCTTAAAAAAGTCGGCATGGATGAAGAAATTCGGGAAATGCCCATGGGTCTTAAAACCATGGTGGCGGAGGGGGCCGGAACCCTGTCCGGGGGCCAGCGGCAGAAGTTGCTGATCGCCAGAGCCATTGCTGCCAATCCGGCGATTATCTTTTTTGATGAAGCCACCAGCGCCCTGGATAACCGCTCCCAGAAGACTGTCTCGGAAAGTATGAAAAATCTTGATGCCACCCGGATTGTCATTGCCCATCGGCTCAGTACGATCATGGATTGTGATCGGATTCTGGTCCTGGAAAAGGGCAACATCGTCGAAGCTGGTACCTATGATGAACTGATGAAAAAAGAAGCTTATTTTTATAAATACGCCAAAAGACAGCTGGTCTGATAGAAGCAAAAAAAAACAAAAACCAGAAGCTCAGGCCGTTAAGACGGCGGGACTTCTGGTTTTTTCAGGCGTAGAGAGGCGTTTGATTTGCTTCGGCTTGAGTATCGATTATTCCTGCTCGCAGTCGTCAGCGGTGATTTCCTCATAAATCATCTGCATTTCCTCATCAAGTCGGGTAATCGACTCGGCGCAGTATTTCAGTCGTTCCCGGAGCCCCTCAGACATATCGTTATGTCCTTTGTATTTGAGTTGATGTTCAAGACTGGCCCAAAAATCCATGGCAATGGTGCGAATTTGGATTTCCACCGGGACGGATTCGGTGCGCTCGGCAAGAAAAATAGGCACCAGGACAATCAGATGGAGGCTGCGGTAACCGTTTTTCTTAGGCTCGCTGATATAGTCATTTTTGCGGACCAGAGTAATATCATCCTGACGGAGTAATAGGTTGGCAATCCGGTTGATGTCATTTAAATAGTTGCAGATCACCCGAACGCCGGCAATATCAGTCAGGTTTTTACGGATGTTTTCAGCGGTGATCTCGAGACCTTTTTTTTGCATTTTTTCAGCGATGCTCTGGGGCGCTTTTAGTCGGTATTCCATATGATGAATCGGATTATGGTCATATCGGGCCTGGAATTCTTCATCGAGGATCTCAAGCTTGGTTTTAATTTCTTTGATGGCAGCCCGATAAATCTGCTGTTGCAGGAGAAACTCCTTCAGATTTCCGTTAATGTCCAGATCTTCTGAAAAGGGTACTTCAGTTGAGTCAATTTGCATTGTTTTTATCACTTTTAATCGGTTAAGATTAGAAAGTGCCTTTCTATAGTTTGTTGTGTCACTAAGCCAGTTGTATATAGGGGATAGGGAAACGTTGCAATATCAATAAAGGCTGGGGAGACAAGCGCCTTAACAAGTATTTCAACAATGATGAACGCATTTGATGGATGCGGTTGATATTAAATAAAGTCTACAATTCGTAATTATACATCTAAAACCTTAGGTGCATTTTAAAGATCGGATGGAGGAAATAGTAAAATCAAAATTTCCAGTATTAGGTCAACGATTCAATGAAAATAACAGAGTTGCTAAAGATGATCTGGTGAAGCCAGGCGAATGGAGTGATTTATGTTATGATAAGTGGGTATAATAATAGATAAAGAAAGGATGTGCACTGATGGGAATTTTTACGTGGATCATACTTGGCGGTTTAGCCGGTTGGCTGGCCAGTATGCTGACCAAAAACAATGAAAAGATGGGATTAATTAAAAATATTGTAGTCGGAATTCTAGGCGCGATAATCGGTGGCTTTGTATTTAGCTTTTTCGGAGCAACCGGGGTAACCGGATTTAATTTATGGAGTATCTTCGTTGCTTGCGTGGGGGCGGTAATCCTCCTGGTTATTATCAATTTGTTTACACGATAATAGCATAGTAATGACATCTTTCAACGGGTCGGGAAAGAGGCGAGGTTTCTCTCTTCCCGACTTTTGATGAGCATAAAATAAATGGCGGCCCTGAAGACCAGGGTATTTTTGTGATCATCTGAAAATATCGGCGAAATGAATAACGTTTTCAGAAAATTAAATAATAAAATTCAGAGCTCATTCACAGAACAGTCACTTTAGGGTAATAGAATGCTGACAAGAATATAAAAGAGGTCAGACCTATGAAACCTACTGGGAACTCGGGATTTCAATAACGAAAAAACGCCCTTTAAAAGCAAGTAGAGAATCTCTTTTATGGAGATTCTCTACTTGCTTTTTTTAAGTTCAATTTAAAAAAAACAGCTTGTCAATTTTTGAAAGTGGATCCGCTGCGCAAGTGAACGAGGGGTTATTTTGTGCGGCTGTTTTTTATTTCATATAACTTCTTGTCTGCTTCAATGATGACCTTTTCCAGAATTTCTTCATCACACATCTGGTATAATCCAAAACTGGCACTGATGTGGATAAGGGTATCGTTATAATTAATTTCGATGGTGTCGAGAACATGTTTTAAGCGGGCGATGAGGATGGATGCTTTGGCATAATTGGTACTGGACATCAGCAAAACAAATTCATCCCCACCATAGCGGCCAAACAGGTCAAAATCCCGGATGCTTTCATTGATCGTTTGGGCGACTGTTTTTAAAACCAGGTCTCCGGCATGATGACCGTAGGTATCATTGATATTCTTAAATCGATCAATATCGATCATGGCAACACAAAGATCTGCATGAAATCGTTTGGCTTTGGAAAATTCAACAGTGGCCAATTGTTCAAAATACTGGCGATTGTAGATCCGGGTCAAACCGTCCCGCTGGGCGAGATCACGCATTTTCTGACCTTCCACCTTATCCGTCACATCCATGCAGCTGCCAATATAACCAGCAAATTCATGATCGTTGATATAGTAGGGCACGCCCCGGTCATTGATCCATCGATAAACCCCATCACTTCGTTTAAGTCGATATTCCATTTCAAAAGACTCCTGTTTGGCAAAAGCATCTAAATATATTTTCAGGCACATGTCAAAATCCTCGGGATGAACGCCTTCAGTCCAGCCGGTGCCGACTTCTTCGGCCATGGCTTTGCCGGAAAAGCTCAGCCAGGTGGTGTTAAAGTAATTGCACAATGTATCGGTACCAGCGCGCCAGATCATATTAGGGGACGATTCAACAATGATTCGGTACAGTTCATTATCCAGTTTCATGGAAATACCTCCAGAAAATATAATATTGACGGTTTAGAGTTAATACTTATTATAGCCTGCTTTGGGTATCTTTGCAGTAAAATTTTGGTGAGTCAATTTATTTATTTTTGCAGCCGGGAAAGTAATCGCAAAGGGATCAACCTTAATAATTGCATATTGCAAATAAAGTATTAAATCAACCGGACAAAAAGTTTTCAGCACTTTTTAGATTTGTTTTCCTTAAGGTTTGTGGTATTCTTTTACCAGCGTCACCGCATCAAAAATTAACAAAAGAGGTAGATGAGAGCGGAAATGAAGATACTGAGATTATTACTGAGTTTTGTGTTGATAAGTATTGTAGGAGAATTCATGCATTTTTCACCCACCTTGATGTTTATATTATCAGCTTTGGCCATTATTCCCCTGGCGGGCATTATGGGTAAGGCAACCGAAGAGATTTCTTTTTATTCAGGACCGTCATTGTGATGGCTTAGAAAAATAAGAGGTTGATAAACTCAATTTGTTGGGAAAAAAGAAATAGCGGAAAAATTGTGGTGATTTTTGAAAGGAACGGATGGTAATGAAAAGAAAAATTTTGATCTGGGGATTTTGCCTGACAATGGTGGTGCTGGTATTCTCGGGGTGTAGTTTCAAGGCTGAACCCAAAAGCTACGAAAAGACCATTGAAACGGCGCGAACGGAGATCTGGAATGCCATCTCAGCAGGTGGGGCGTCGAGTGCCACCGTGGCGATTATGGACAATGGTAAAATTGTTTATGAAGAGGGATTTGCCATGGCCAACCGGGTGGAGGCCATGGGGGTAAATACCAACACCCAGTTTAATATTGGCTCAGTCAGTAAGGTTTTTACGGCCGCCGCTGTGATGCAGCTGGTGGAGTCCGGCCAGCTTGATCTGGATAAGCCGGTGGTTGATTATGTTCCGGATTTTACCATGCAGGACAGTCGCTACCAAGATATCACGGTCCGGATGCTGCTGAACCATACCTCGGGATTGCCGGGAACAATGATGTATAATGGCTTTGCATCGGCCAAAGATCCCCAGTTTTTAAGCGAATTTATGAATTATCTGGCGGGCTGCAGTCTCAAGGCTGATCCTGGGGTGGTCAGTGTTTACTGCAATGATGGCTTCACTTTGGCCGAGGTTTTAGTTGAAAAAGTGACCGGCCAGAGCTATGCGGACTATCTGGATAAAAACATCTTTTCAAAAGCCGGGATGAAAGACAGCAGCTGTTCCTTTAAGGCTGAAAATCCCAATATTGCTCTGAAGTATAACAATGAGGATGGCGCTGCTCTGCCGGCAGAAATCATCAATCTGATGGGCACCGGGGGAATTTCCGCGACAGCAGCGGATCTGTGTCGTTTCGGGAATGCCCTGCTGGGGAACAAGCTGATGAGTGCCGAATCCTTTGCCGAGTATACCAGTCCCCAGTATGGAAAAGAAACGGTGCCGTCAGGTACCCCGATCACCAATTACGGTCTGGGTTGGGATATGGTGGACGTCGCCAGCTTTGCCGAACAGGGTGTCCATGTGCTCAGCAAAGACGGAGCAACCCTGCAGTTTAATTCCCAGCTGTATATGATACCCCAGGAGAATATTTCAGTTGCTCTGATCTTTGCCGGTACCGGTGATGCCTCGGGAATTGCCGAAACCATCACCCAGACGCTGCTGGAAGAAAAGGGGATTATTCCCGCCCCGGTAGCCGCGGATCAATCCGCAACAACTGCCGCTGTAGCGATACCCAACGAAATTATCGGTTTTGCCGGGTATTATGGAGCCAGTGGCAGTGCCATTAAAATTGAGTTTAATCAGCAGAACAACACCCTCGAATACAAACGCTTCGATGGAAATGGCTTTGCCACCACCGACAGCTATCCCTATTCGGGTGACGGATTCTTTGATATGCAAAACGGATATCGGATGTCTTTTTCCGAGAGCTTTGGCAAAAAATTGGTACTGCAATCGATGAATAAAGCCGATTATTCGCTTGTCATTGCAGCAGATATTAAGGCCAATAATCCGGTTGATACCAGCCGTTTTGCTGGTAAAGCCTGGATTCCGGTGAATCTCAGTGCCATTGATCTGTATGCCTTCTCGGCTGTGACCGGCAGCTTGCCGGAGCTTCCGGGGACGATTTATTTTGGCAGCGACGGCAGCTTTACCCCCTATCCCTTGAAGGACGAAAATACTGCCTTTATGAATCTGCCCTATGCTCGGGATCTGGTTGAGCCAACCATCACAGTAGAAAACGGCACCACAACGATGACGGCGATGAGCTATGTTTTTATGGATGTGGCCGAGATCCCCGTTCTGGCCAGCGATGAAAAAATCAAGATTGAAAAGACTGGCGAAAATGTCGTTCGAAAGCTAGAGGCCGATGGTAGCTTTAGCGTCATCCTGCCAGAGGGGGGCCGACTGGTGATTTATGACCCATCGCTGACTGTGTTAGCCGATACCATGTATGCCGCAATTGAAGAAGTGCCGGTGACAGCGGGCTCCTATCTGATGTTTATCGGCAACGAAGGCGATGAATTTGTCTATCAGTACAGCTTTTAAATAGTCAGTACTTGCAATAAGACTCAAAATATATATTTTGAGTCTTATTTTTTTGCCGGAATTGGGTTACAATGAATTAAATTGTGAAATTGATCATGAGTCGAAAAACTATATAGGATGATTGCAGATTTAGATTATTTGATAAAGAAAGGAAATGTGTCATGAAGAGATTATCAGGATTATCTGTCTATTTCTTTCGTTGCTGCAAACTGCGGCACCGGCCGACACTACCTTAGCGAATAACTGGCTGCCGATTTCGGCCGACAATTTTCATCTGTATCTGCGCATTTATCTCCCTCAGAAAACGGTGCTGGATGGAACCAGGCAACCGCCAACAATCAAAAAGACAAAATAAAAAAATTGATAAATGTAACAAATTAGGGTAAAAAACAAATAACGAAAAAATTCTGGCTGATTTTTGAAAGGAACGAATGGTAATGAAAAGAAAAATTATGATCTGGGGATTCTGTCTGACATTGATGGTGCTGATGTTTTCAGGCTGTAGCCCCAAAGCAGAGCCCAAAAGTTATCAAAAAACCATTGAGACGGCCCGCCTGGAAATCTGGAATGCCATCTCAGCAGGTGGAGCGTCGAGTGCCACCGTAGCGATTATGGACAATGGTAAAATTGTTTATGAAGAAGGCTTTGCCATGGCCAATCGGGGGGAGGCTCTGGGGGTGAATACCAGCACCCAGTTTAACATTGGCTCGATCAGTAAGATTTTTACGGCCGCCGCGGTAATGCAGCTGGTCGAAGCGGGCAAGGTTGATCTGGATAAACCGGTAGTCGATTATGTTCCTGATTTCACCATGCAAGATAGCCGTTACAAAAATATCACCGTCCGGATGCTACTAAATCATTCATCAGGATTGCCGGGAACCGACATTTATAATGGCTTTGCAGCAGCAGTCGATCCGGATTTTCTGGCCAACTTTATGGTCTATCTGGCCAACAGTAATTTAAAGGATGATCCCGGGGTAGTCAGTGTTTACTGCAACGATGGCTTTACCCTGGCAGAGGTGCTGATCGAAAAAGTATCCGGTCAGTCCTATTCAGAATACCTCAATCAGAATATCTTTTCCAAGTCTGGCATGGAAGACAGCAGTTGTTATTTTAAACCCGATAATTCCAATATTGCGCTGAAATACAGCAACGATGATGGGTCAGCCTTACCGGCGGAATATGTAAACCTGATGGGAACGGGGGGGATTTCCTCCACCGCTGCGGATTTATGCCGGTTCGGAAATAACTTGTTGACCAATAAGATCATGACTGCAGAGTCTTTTAGCGAATATACCAGCCCCCAATATGGGCCCGAAACAGTGCCCTCAGGGACGCCGATTACCAATTATGGGCTGGGCTGGGATATGGTCGCGGTGGCGGATTTTGCCGAACAGGGAATTCAGGTGCTCAGCAAAAATGGCGGCACCCTGCAGTTTAACTCGCAGCTTTATGTGCTTCCGGAACAGGGTTTATCGGTGGCTGTGATTTTTGCCGGCAGTGCTGATACAACCGCCGTTACCAATGCCATTACCCAGGCCCTGCTGGAGGAAAAGGGCGCGTTGCCGGGAAGTGAAACCAGTGCCGCAGCGGCGCCAAAACCGGCCAAGATTCCCGATCAGCTGGCCAGTTTTGGCGGATATTATGGGGCCAATGGCAGCACCATCAAAGTTGAGTTTGATCGCCAGAACAATACCATGGATTACAAAAAATTCAATGGTACCGAATTTGTCAGTACCGGTACCTATGCCTATATGGATGACGGCTATTTTTATATGCTTTCCGGAAATCGGCTGTCTTTTAGTGACCGCTTTGGGCAAAAACTGATCCTGCAAACGCTTCCGACGGCAGACTACTCACTGGTTGTGGCCCAAGCGATCGCTTCAGTCACTCCTGTGGATACCCAGAACTTTGCTAATAAGTGGTGGATCCCCACGAATTTCTCAGCCATCGACCTGAATACCTTTGTCGCTGCCACTGGCAGTATTCCCGACTTGCCGGGCTTTATCTATTTTGGCGGAGACGATACTTATACGCCCTACCAATTAAAAGATGGGAATACTGCGGAAATGATCCTGCCCTATGCCCGAGATTTGGTTGAACCGCGAATCAGTGAAGTAAATGGGAAAAAAGTTCTTAACATGATGAATTATACCTTTATGGATGCTCAGGATGTCACCGGGCTGGGAAAAGATGAAACCATCAGTATTGCCAAGGCAAATCAAAACCAGGTCAGAAAACTTGATGCCGACGGCATGTTTGGGGTTACAATGCCGGAAGGCGGCCGTGTGATTATCTTTGCTCCAGATTTTACGCTGAGCTATGACAGTCTCTACGCTGCGACAGATAGTGTCCCGGTTGCAGCCGGCTCCTATGTGATGTTCATTGGCAACGAAGGCGACAGCTTTCCCTACGACTATACCTTTTAATTTCCGGTCAGGTTTTTAAAATCGCGTCAAAAAAAACAGTTAAAATCTTATAAGGCTCATTATTAATTCGGCAAAAAAGTCGATAATAATAGTGAGTCTTATTTTTTTATCATTAGTGAGCTAATTTTGTTAACCTGCGATCAATGCGAGAAAAAGCTTGAACGAGGCCGTTGGCATCGAAACAGTTGGTTCGCTCTGGGTGGCGCTGCCTTTTTATTCAGTCAGCTTGTTTCGTTTGAGACATTGTGTTATTCTAACAAGTAGCATAAAATGCTTAAGCGATAAAAAAATAAAACACGAAATCGCTGACTAGCTGTTAAATTTTTTAGTTTGATGAGTTTAACAAATGGCCTTTAAAATAAAAGAGGATTAAATGAATATAATTTTGAGCAGTCTATTAATGATTTCATCATTGGTTCTGATTGCATTAAGCATAATTGGTTTTCGGCATAAGGGGATTTTAGGCGTTAAAGCTTTTTCCTTACTGATGATAGCCATGACAATTCACACCATTGCCTATGCCTTTGAGCTGTTAAGCCTAAATCTCGAGCTTATGTATCTGTGGATCCGGATTGAATATATTGGAATGGCCTTCTATCCTTTTCTGATCGTCTGGTTTGCCAGAGAGTACGTAGGTGAGCGAAAAGTTGCCAATCGCTATGTGATGACAATGCTGTTAATCCTAAATGTTATCACCTTATTTTTAGTCCAGACTAATCCCATGCACGGCTGGTATTATCAGAATTTAGGGATGGATACAAGCCTGGGATTTCCCACTTTGGCGATTGATAAAGGGGTCTGGTATCTGGTTCAGGTGGCGGTTTTATATTTGGCCATTGGTTACGCAATGGTCGTTTTATTCAATCGCATGATCAAAAGCCGGGGATCTTCCCGCCGTCGGGTTGCGCTGATTTTTACGGGAATATCGGTGCCGCTGATTGCCAGTATCATTTACTTATTTGGTTGGGGAATCGGCCAGATTGATCTCTCACCCTTCTCTTATATTTTTCTCAGTCTGCTTGTGGCGGGTGGATTATATCGATATGATATTTTATTTTTAAGTGAAGTAACCCATGAAATGATCTTTAATACCATTGAAGAAGCGGTTGTTGTTGTGGATGGCGAGGGCTATATTTTAAAAATAAACCAGGCCGCCGGGCAGCTGTTTGATGCTATTGGTCAGCTGAAAGTTGGCGAGATAGTCAATCAATACCCGGTATTGACAGGTATTATTGGGGGAAATGAAACCCAGACTGTATCAATCGGAATACAGCATTACCGGATTCGGCTGATTCCAATTGGTAAACACCATGGAACCATCGTGGTTTTTACCGATGTGACGGAAATATCTGAAGCAAAAAAACAGATGGAGATTCTGGCAAAGACCGATCAGTTAACAAAACTGTATAACCGCCGGTATTTTGTGGATTGTTTTAACCAGCTTGAGCGGGAGGGAGTGGCGATGCTGGTGGATATTGATCATTTTAAAGGAGTGAATGACCAATACGGACACCCGGCCGGGGATAAAGTTCTCTGTGAATTGGCTCAATGTTTGAACGACCATTTTCATGATGGCGTGATTTGCCGCTACGGGGGCGAGGAATTTGCGGTCATTATTGAGGGCGAAACCCTTGAAAACGCCAGAAATCGGAGTGAAAAGTTCATAACCGCATTTAAAAACAGGGAAACTGAATATCCCTGTACGGTTTCCATTGGCTTATGCTGGTATAACCAGGAAGATTACAGTAAAACCATGAATCTTGTGGATAAACTCTTATATCAGGCCAAAAATGCCGGGAGAAACTCGGTGGTTTCTGAATAAATAATGGTTTAGGATGTGGTAAAATGATGAAGAAGAGAAAGAAGCGCTATGAAAATAATCAATGAAACCCGGAACTTAAATCTTAAAGAGAGTTTTTCAATCGAACGCTTACGGCAGGAGGCGAACCATGAGTTAAGTGGTGAAAAAATGATTGATCAGGTGATTGTCGAACATCATCTGAATGCCTATATCAATGATCAATTGGCCTTTAAGCTGGTCTGCACCCCAGAAAAACTGGATGCCCTGGTACTGGGGTTTCTGCTCAGTGAGGGTTATATTGAAAACCCCGCTGAAATTGAATTTATCTATGTCTGCGAAAGCGGGGCGCGGGTTAAGGTTCAGTTGAACAAGCCGCTGGCATTGCCGGAAATTAACCATGACACAGGCAGCAACTCAATTTCCTGTGGCAATAACCGGAAAATCCGCCAGGCCGCTTACGCCACAAGTCTGATCCCCTTAGGGGACCATGACTGGTCCCCGGAAACGGTATTGATGCTGGCGAATGCCTGCAACCGGAATACGGGGTTGTTTGCTGAAACCGGCGGCACCCACGGCTGTGCCATCAGCATTAGTGGCGAACTGGCTTTTATCTGTGAAGATATCGGCCGCCATAATGCGGTTGATAAAGCCATTGGTCAGGCCTTGAAAGAAGAAAAAAACCTCGCTGAGGCGATCCTGTTTACCACCGGTCGGATTCCCTCGGATATGGTCATCAAAGCGATCAGAAGCCGCATCCCGGTGATTGCTTCCCACTCAGCGCCCACCGACGAAGCCATTTTACTGGCCCGTCAGTTTAATCTCACCCTGATTGGGTTTGTCAGAGGCAAGCGCATGAATCTTTATGCAGGAAAGTAATTTCCTGTTTTTTTTTCGGAACTGCAATATCATCCAAGAGATAAAATCAGATCAATGGTAAACTGGGATGGAAGCGGAGGTAGTAAAATGAAACACCATGAAGAACGGATCGTCCATTATGATAGCACCCTGAAAATCGAAGCCTTGCGGTTAAAAGGCATTATTCAAAAATTTCCCAACCACTTTCATGAACATTATGTGATTGGTTTTATTGAAAGTGGACAGCGAAAACTGTCCTGCAAGAACAAAGCGTATCAGGTGGGACCGGGGGACTTGCTGCTTTTTAATCCCTATGATAATCATTTTTGCGAACAAATTGATGAAAAGCCTTTGGATTACCGGTGTCTCAACATCAAACCGGAAATAATGAGGGGAGTGGTTTGCGAAATCACCGGGAAACAAGATACGCTGATTTTTAAACAGCCGGTGGTTTGCCGGTGCGAACAGGTTAAGGCACTTAAAGAATTGCATCAGATGGTGATGCAGGAAGAAAAAGAATTCAATAAAGAAGAAGCCTTGCTGTTTTTGATTGAACAGCTGATTGAGGAATATGGAAACTGGGAATCCGATGGTGATCAGCAGGAAGTCAATGATGACATTGAAACGATCTGTGCTTACCTGGAAGAACACTATCAGGAACGGATCACACTGGCGGACTTATGTGCTTTAACCGGATGCGGCAAGTATTATCTGGTGCGGGCTTTTACAAAAACCAAGGGAATCACCCCCTATCGGTATCTGGAGACGGTGCGCATCAACCAGGCCAAACAGTTGCTGGAAAAAGGGCTGGAACCGCTTGAAACAGCCCACCAGACCGGATTTTCAGATCAGAGTCACTTCTCCAACTTTTTTAAGGAATTCATTGGAATTACTCCCAAGCAATACCAGAAAATATTTATCCCGAACGATTCACAAAGCCGGGGCTCCCGGCATGAGGATGAAGGGAGTAAAAATTGAGTAGCGAACAGCGTCTGACCGGCCATCTGGCCGCCGCTTTTACGATTTTCATCTGGGGGATCACCTTTGTTTCGACAAAAATCCTGCTGGATGTATTTACCCCCATCGAGATTCTGGTTTTTCGCTTCGCCATCGGCTATTTTGCCCTGACGATGGTCTATCCCCGGCGAATGGGTCTGCGCAGTCGGGTCGAGGAAATGCTGATGATGGGTGCCGGACTGTGCGGGGTGACGCTTTATTTTTTACTTGAGAACATTGCCCTCACTTATACCTATGCCTCCAACGTGGGGGTGATTATTTCGATTGCGCCCTTTTTCACGGCCATCCTGGCGCATTTCTTTTTAGCTGGAGAAAAACTGCACCTGAATTTTTTTATTGGCTTTATCGCCGCCATCATAGGGATCTTTCTGATCAGCTTTAATGGGATCATGGTGCTGCAACTCAATCCCATTGGTGATTTACTGGCGGTGCTGGCGGCTGGGGTGTGGGCTATTTATTCGGTGTTAACCCGGAAAATAAGTAGTTTGGGTTATCACACCATTCAAACGACAAGGCGGATCTTTTTTTACGGGATCCTATTTATGATGCCAGCGCTGCCCTTTTTTAATGTCAATTGGGCTTTTAAACCATTGGCCCAGCCAGTCTATCTCTTCAATCTGTTGTTTCTGGGTTTGCTGGCCTCAGCCCTTTGCTTTGTCACCTGGAGCCTGGCGGTCAAACGACTGGGAGCCACCAAAACCACCGTTTATATTTATCTGGTGCCGGTAATCACCGTGGCAACATCGGTAATTGTCCTGCAGGAAAGACTGACTGCGGTAGCGGTACTGGGAATTGTGCTGACCTTATTGGGTTTGGTGATATCGGAAAAGCAGATCACCCCGAAGAAAATCACAATTGTCGAACAAACCAAAAAGATCTTCTGAAGAGGAGTACCGGCAGACATGATTTTATATCAAATCAAAAACAAATTATCTGACCATCGCCATGATTTATGATAGAATAAATCATGGCGATGGTTTTTATGAAATGATAAATAATATAAAGGAAGGGTTGAATAAAATGTTAAGATTAAGGGCATTGAGAATCGTAAGGGTTAGTCTATTCTGTCTGGCATTATTGCTGGTAATGAATCCGGTTTTCGGCAGTGTTAAGGCAGAGGACAATCCGGCCCAGGTTGAAAACGCTGTCAAAAGCACCTCCGATTCGGTGGGCCAGTCAATGACCTCAGAGCGCACGGTGAACGGGACAATGGATTGTTCTTATCGTACCCATGTGCAGAATGTGGGTTGGCAAAGTTTTGTCAGCAATGGCATCATCAGCGGAACCGAAGGACAGGGTCTGCGCTTAGAGGGAATAGAAGTGAAACTGGAAAATGTCAGTGGCGATGTGGGCATTGAGTATACCACCCATGTGGAAAATATTGGTTGGCAGAACTATGTAAAAAATGGTGTCATGAGCGGAACATCTGGCCAGTCACTGCGTTTGGAAGCCATCAAAATCCGGTTAACCGGGGCTGACGCAGAGAATTATGACGTTTATTACCAGGTTCACGCCCAGAATTTCGGCTGGCTGGATTGGGCCAAAAACGATGCCAGTGCCGGAACCGAAGGGTTTGGCTTCAGGCTGGAGGGGATCAAAATCATGGTAGTACCCAAGGGTGAGCCGGCGCCGGGTCCAACGGAGCGGCCCTTTGTCACGACCAACATCCAAGTTGTCTACCAGACCCATATCCAGAACATCGGTTGGGAAGGCTGGAAACAAAATGGCGAATTAAGTGGCACAACGGGACAGAATCTGCGGCTGGAAGCCATTGAAATAAAGAATCATCAGATTGAGAGTAATGTTGGCCTAAAATACCAGACCCATGTCCAGAACCTTGGCTGGCAGGGCTGGAAAGAGGATGGCGAAATGAGCGGCACCTCAAACCAGGGCCTCCGCCTGGAAGGGATTCAAATCCAGCTGACTGGAGCCAATGCCGAGCTGTTTGATGTTTATTATGCAGCCTATGTGGAGGGTTTTGGCTGGCTGCCCTGGGTGATAAATGGTGAAAGCGCCGGAACCGAAGGCCTGGCCCTGCGCCTGGAGGGGATCCGGATTCTGGTACAGTTAAAAGGATCAGCGGCCCCCCAAAATACAGAAAATGAGCTGGGCTCAATGGCCCAGCTGGTCAATAAAAATCACAGTATCCCAGCGGACTATGTACCGGGTGATCTGGTCTGGGTTAATCTGCCATCAACCCGGGATACCCAGCTCCGGGCTGATGCTGCCCAGCAGCTAATCCAGCTGTTTAATGGCGCCAGTGCTCAGGGCTTGACCCTCTACTGCTGTTCCGGGTATCGCTCCTACGCGACCCAGTCCGCGCTGTATCAATGGAATGTGGATATGTACGGGGTAGCCGGGGCGGAGCTGGTCAGTGCCCGGCCGGGCATGAGTGAGCATCAATTGGGATTGGCCATGGATGTCACCTCGGCCAGCGTTGACTTTGATCTGGTGGAAAACTTTGGTTATACCGCAGAAGGCCAATTTATTCGCGATCATGCCCACGAATATGGCTTTATCGTCCGCTATCCTCAGGGCAAAACCCGTATCACCGGTTACGCCTATGAGCCCTGGCATCTGCGTTATCTGGGGGTTCCGGTGGCTACTACCATTTACAACAGTGGCAAAACCATGGAAGAGTTTTATGGGATTTATTAATTGATCTGATTTTAAGTTAAAACACCCTATTCCGATCCGGGAATAGGGTGTTTTAATTTAGGTTGCATGCTTTGAGTTGACCGTGCACTAAAAAATTAAATGGTGGGTTTGAAACAAGTTAGATTTATTAAAGAATAGAAATGTGAAAAATTGGGATTTTTTGGGTATATAATACAACACCGTAGTAGAACAGGTTTTATAACAAAAAACAGTAGATGAAAGGAGTTCTTGTGGAGATACTACCATTGATATTTTCACTTTTATTTTTCATTATATGCGGAAGTTATATATTTTTTGGCTCTTATATTGTGTCGGTTAACGCGAAAGAAAAAAGCAATCGGGTTTTCTTTGTGCTGTGTATCTTTTTAGGTGTCTGGACATTTAGCTTGGCCATGTCTATTTCAGCAGTGGATATTGAGACTTGTTTTTTTTGGCACCGCGTTTCAGCGCTGGGTTGGTGCTGCTTTGCCGGTTTGCTATTACATTTCTTCTTAATTTTAACAAAAAAACAAAGGTTGCTAAAAAAGTGGTGGATCTATTTTTTAATTTATACACCGGCAGCCTTCTTTATTTACATATTTGCGTTATCTCATGACCTGGCCATCCTCCAGTATAATTTAATCAATACACCCTATGGCTGGCTTAATAGAGGCGAAAATAATCTCTGGAATGTGTTATATTATATTTATTACTACAGTTTTATCGCCGTCGGACTGGGCGTGCTTTGGCATTGGGGCGAATACTCCAGTGACAAGCGAAATAAGCAAACGGCCCGGATTATTTTGTGCGGGTTTAGCATTTCATTATTCATTGGTTTTGTAATGCAGATTCTCGGAAATGAGTTATTCTTAACAGGTGCCACGCAAAAAGTCTCAAATGTTATGTTTTTCGCCATCCTGGCCATGTTTTATTCCATAAAAAAGTATAAACTGGTCAGAATGCCGCCAATCAATATAGATGAAATCATTTTAAATAAGAGCAACCGCACTAAAATATACAATTACCTGTCGGGATGCTTTATCGCCGGAAGTTTTTTAAATATTATTTCCCGGTGCTTCATTGAAGAACAGGCTGATCTGATCTCGATCCTGACCTTTAGCGGACTATTGTTGGCGATTAGCTTTGTAATACAAATTGCTCAACGTGCTAAGCCTCTAAAGAAGTACCAGAATTATATCATCATGGTGTTAATTGGTTTATCGATCCCCGTGATAACTTTTGAGTTTATCAGCATTGCCAGTCCAACAATTTGGGCATTTCCATTTATTCTGATTATTGTAGGCCTTGTTTATAATAACCGAATTGCGCTAGTTGGTATAACGGTGTCCATTTTTCTAACCCAGATTCTCGTGTTTATTATCAAACCGCAGGCAATCGTCGAAATTGACAGCTCTGCTTATTTGGTGAGAATCGGTTTGTTTGGGATCGGTGTGTGGGTGGCATTTTTTGTAAATAAAATTTATGTTCAGCGATTAAAGCAAAATGCTGACCAGATAAAAATTCAAAAATTGATTTCAGAATTTTCGACTGATTTTCTAAATGTTAGTGCCGTCAATTTTGATGAAAAATCCGCGAAATGGCTGCATAAAAGCGGAGCGTTGTTTAATATTGACCGGGCCTGTATATGTTATTTTAATGAAGATAAAAGCAGCATATCGTGTCAGCAGGAATGGTGCAACGAAGGTGTCGAGTCACAAAAAGAAGCGCGCCAGGATCTTCCCGTAGAAGCAGCACCAGCGTGGATTAAATCAATTATTGCAAATAAAATTGTTCATAATTTCAATCGCGGAGATAATTTGGAAGAAAGACCCAACGATGTGATTATCGCCATCCCGATTTCCTGCAAAGGCCAGGTAAGAGGATTCCTGACCTTTGAAATAAAAACGGAGAAGGATGAATTAATCCTTGAATACGAAGGGCTGCTGGAAATTATTGCCAATGTCTTAGCAGATGCGCTGATGAAGATCGATGCAGAACATGAAATTAACTATCGCGCTTATTATGATCAACTAACCGGACTGCCCAACCGATTGTTGTTCAATGACAGGTTGAACCAGGAGATCGAATTATCAAAACAAAATGGCAAAATGATTGGGATTGTCTTTCTGGATATTGATAGCTTCAAAACCGTCAACGATACCATGGGACATGAAGGCGGCGACAAAATGCTGGTTCAGGTCAGTCAGAAATTAGTACGTTCGATAAAAAATACGGACACGGTTTGTCGTTTTGAGGGTGATGAATTTGTCATCATGTTAAATAATATCTCCCGGGAAAAAGAAGTCCTTAAAATAGCCGACCGGATTACCGGTTTATTTAAGCATGCCTTTATGGTTAATGGTCAGGAATTTTACATCTCTGCCAATGCCGGCATTGCGAACTATCCGAAGGATGGGGAAACCGCGGAGGAACTGATAAAAAATGCCGACATTGCCATGTATAAGGCCAAAGAAAAGGGAAAAAATAGTTATGTGTTATGTTCATCAATAATTAAAGAAGAAGTAAACTTTAAAAATAAACTTACCGGTAACCTCCATCATGCGCTAGAAAATCATGAATTACGGGTTTACTATCAACCACAGATTTGTTTGGCAACAGGTAAAATTGTCGCCGTGGAAGCGCTGTTGCGATGGCAGCATCCTGAATTGGGGCTGATCCTGCCCAAGGTGATCATCCCGCTGGCCGAGCAAACCGGGTTGATCAATCCCATCGGGGAATGGGTGTTAAAGACGGCTTGCCGTCAAACTAAGTCATGGCAGGAGTTGGGCCTGCCGCCGATCCGGATCGCCATTAATATCTCCGCCACCCAATTCCGAAATCCGCTGTTGATCAGTCAGATGAAAAAGCTGTTCAAAGAAACGGATTTAAAACCACGGTATCTGGAATTGGAGCTGACCGAAAACATTGCCATCAATAAATCCAGTTATATTGTCAGTGTTTTAAACGGGCTCAAAAAGCTGGGCCTGTATATTTCCATCGATGATTTCGGCACCGAGTACTCCTCATTAAGTCGCCTCAAATTATTGCCCATGGATCAGATAAAAATAGACAAACAATTCATTGATGGCATCGCCGAAAATGAAAAAGATCAGGCGATCGTCAATACCATCATTCAGCTGGCCAAAAATCTGGGACTCAATGTAATTGCCGAAGGCGTTGAAACGCAGGCACAGATTGATTTTTTAAAAGCCCAGCAATGCGACACGGTTCAGGGTTTCTTTTACCATAAGCCGATGCCGGCAGCGGAAATAGAGGCAGTTTTGCGACAAACCAATTAACACCCTGATGCTTAATCAGGGTGTCAGAATGTCAAAAAAGATAACCTAGTACCGACAATTGTTACATCATGTTGTACGCATCGGAGCGGACACTAATAAGAAATTTAATTTCTTATTAGTGTCCGATTCCGCGGCGAACAACAGATTAACAATTGGTCGGTACGGCAGTTTATCAACAACCTCACACCCTGATGATTAATCAGGGTGTTGCTTGCGTTAATTAAGATTGTTTTCTTCCAGGGCCAGCTTGGCCGCCGGAAAGGGTTCCAGGGCCCGGCTTAAGATCCCCTGAACATAGGCGATCAGCATTCCGTAGTTGGTGATATAAACCCCTTTTTGTCTGGCGGTGTGAACCCGGTATTGCATTTCCCGGCGGTTGAGCATACAGCCGCCACAGTGGACAATGACCGCATACTCGCCAATTTCCTTGGGATAATGAGCCCCCGAAGCCCAGTGAAATTCGATATCGCAGCCGGCAATCTGGCGGATCCAGCGGGGAATTTTGACCTTGCCGATATCATCGGCCTGACGGTGGTGGGTGCAGCCTTCAACAATCAGCACTTTATCGCCGGGAGCCAGCTGTTCAATCCGCTTAATGCCTTTAACCATTTCAGCCAGATCAGTTTTTTGCCGGGCAAACAGGATCGAAAAGGAGGTTAGCGGGATGTTGGCGGGGGTGTCGGCGGAGACCTTCAAGAAGGCCTGGGAATCAGTGATTACGAGCGCCGGTGGTCGGCTCAGGTTTTCCAGGGTGTGTTTGAGTTCGTGTTCCTTGGTGATCATGGCCACCGCGTCTTTTTCAAGAATATCGCGGATGGTTTGCTGCTGGGGCAAAATCAGCCGGCCCTTGGGGGCAGATTTGTCGATCGGCGTCACCAGCACGACCATATCCCCCGATTCGATCAGATCGCCAACCAGTGCCGGTTCCACGTCTTCATAATTGGCATGGTCGATAATCATTTGCTTGACCCCTTTAATCCCGGTGCCGTTGTAAACACTGGTAAAGGATAAGGGGATTTTAAGAGATTTTTTTAAGGTTTCAATCTCTTCCGCAGTGGGACACCCCTTATCAGCTTTATTTAACACAAAAACGCTGGGAATCTTGCGCTTAATCAGCTGATCAATGAATTCTTCTTCAAAGTCAGTAATGCCCGTTTCAATATCCGCCACGACAATGGCAAAATGACATTTCCGCAGGACCTCATAAGTTTTTTCAATTCGCAGCAGCCCCAGTTCCCCGGTATCATCCAGACCGGCGGTATCAATAAAGACCACCGGCCCGATGGGCAGCAGCTCCATGGTTTTATAAACCGGGTCGGTGGTGGTTCCGGCGACATCAGAGATAACCGCCACCGACTGGTCGGTGAGGGCATTGATCAGCGAAGATTTGCCGGCATTTCGTTTGCCAAAAAGGCCGATTGCCATCCGGCTGGACATTGGGGTTTCATTCATACTATTTAGATTCATAATTTGTTATTTCCTTTCGGTCGGTGATTTAGATCAGCGCTTACGATCCATGCTGGGTGAGGTCAGGCGTTCCGGTTTTAACACCTCTTCCAGCTCAGCCACCGTCATCCAATTTTTTTCAAGAATAATCGCGCGAATGGATTTGCCCGTCTCTTTTAAAATCAGGGCGGCTTCGGTGCCCTTGTCATAACCGATGATGGCGGTGAGGGCGGTGAGGGTCACGGTGCTGTTTTCGAGATTGTCCCGACAGGTCTGTTCGTTGGCGGCAATCCCGTCGATACAGCGTTTAGTAAAGATCGGCAGGGTGTGATCCAGCAGATCCAATTCTTCAAACAGGTTTTTGGCAATCGCCGGCAGAAAGGCATTGAGTTCTAACTGTCCCGACATGGCCGCCAGGGTAATGGCGGTATCATTGGCGATAATCTGAAAGGCCACCTGATTGACGGCCTCGGGAATAACCGGATTAACCTTGCCGGGCATAATCGAAGACCCGGCCTGAACCGCTGGCAGGGTGATTTCGCCGATGCCGGTGTAGGGGCCCGAAGAAAGCAGCCGCAGATCATTGGCAATTTTAGAAAGATTGACGGCGGCGGTTTTTAACAGCCCCGAAACTTCCACAAAGACGTCGCAGTTCTGGGTAGGATCCATCATATAATCGGTCCGGGCCAGGCTGATGCCGGTGAGATCCCGGAGCTTTTCAATCATCGTAAAGATGTAGGCACGGGGTGCATTGAGGCCGGTGCCCACGGCAGTCCCGCCGATGTTCACCTGCCGGAGCCGCTCTTCGGCCTTGTAAAGCCGCCAGCGATCCCGGGAAATGGCCTGGGCCCAGGCCCCGAATTCCTGGCCCAGGGTTACCGGTACCGCATCCTGGAGCTGGGTGCGACCGGCTTTAATGACCCGGGAAAACGCTTCTTCCTTTTCCTGGAGCGCCGATTGCAGGTTGGCAAAGGACTCGGTCACCGGCTTTAGCAGCCGGATGGCAGCAATCCGTACCGCGGTGGGAAAGACATCATTGGTGGATTGGTGGAGATTGACGTGATCCAGCGGATGAATCAGGCGGTAATCACCTTTTTTTCCGCCCAGGTGTTCAATGGCGCGGTTGGCAATCACCTCGTTGACATTCATATTGGCCGAGGTGCCGGCACCGCCCTGCAGACAATCCACCACAAACTGGCTGCGCAGGGCGCCGGCCAGGATCTCATCACAGGCGGCAGTGATGGCTTCACCCTTGTCCGGATCCAGGGCGCCAATGCTGATATTGGTCAGTGCCGCCGCTTTCTTGATGACCACCAGGGCTTCCACCAGTTCTTTATGAATCGGCACGCCGGTAATAAAAAAATTTTCCAGGGCCCGAACCGTATGGATGCCATAGTAAGCATCAACCGGTACCTCCAGTGGGCCCAATAAATCGTGTTCTGTTCGCATCTTTTCCCTCATTTCAAATAAGAATCAAATAAAAATAAAAGACAAAAAAACTCTCTCTCCGAAAAAAAGACGGAAAGAGAGCGTAATAGCATCAGGATGTTTATTAAATAAAACATAAAAAATATTAAATCAAATAAACTTGCCAATTTCGCACCTTTCCGGTCAGAAAAATCTTTTCGGTCAGGATAATAGCAATAATGTAACGTTTTCAGTTTAATAAGGCAATCTTAGCATTGTTTGAAGTGTTTGTCAAAGTCAGGTTAGGGTATTATTTTGTGAAATAGAAAGGCAGAAAAGCGTTAAGGTGTGATTCTGCCGATAAAGCGGGTAAGAACTCCATATACCAGAGAGGAGGATTTGTGGATGAACTACCAAATCGTTACAGAATTTCCCCATCCGATGATGGAAAAAGGAAAGCGGCCGGTTATCTCCATTTATGTGGATACCCACATCAAGAAACCGGATCGTCTGGAAAATCCCATCCGTTTTAAAAATCTCGTTAAAGAAGCCCAGGCTTCTTTAAAAGACAAGGAATTCAAAGGATTTAGAGATCTGTTTTCGCTTTTTAAAGAAATGGAGGAAGATGCTTTGTTCTGGGAAGGTGCCACCGAGAGTATGGCAATTCTGGGAGATGAAGAAGAATGCATTGTCTATAAGCTGCCGGTGAATGTTAAAAGTCTGGCGATCGTGTCGGACAGTTATTATATAAAACCCATATTAAGGAGCTTTCAATCTTACGGCCATTATCATGTGCTGGGTTTGAATTGGGATAATTTCATCCTTTTTGAAGCCGATCAATACGGCATTTATCCGATCCCAGTTGATGAAAAAGATGCGACCATGGAAGGGGTGCTGGGAACCGAAAAAACCGCTCCCCATCTTTCGGTAGCCAGTATTGGCGGTGATCAATCCATGTATCACGGTCATGGCGGGGCCAAGGATGAACGGAAAGTCGACCAGGAAAAATTTTTCCGTCACGTCGATGCTTTTGTGCTGGAACAGTTTTCCAAGCTCCATAAGACCCCGCTGATTCTTGTCAGTCCGGATGAGCATCAGGGCGAATTTAGAAAGCTGACAAAGAATAATTACCTGATTGAAGCGGGGATTAAAATTGATGTCGATTCCCTGGATAAAAAGAGTCTCTATGAAAAGGTTCAGGATGTGATGCAAGAGCTGTTTAAAAAAGAGCTCAAAGAACGGATGGACAATTTTTCAGAAGCCCATGCCAAGGATTTAGGGTCTGATGATCGGGTCCAAATCGGCCGGGCGATTGCTGAAGGCAGGGTAGCGACCCTCTATCTGGAAGAATCCAAGGTTCATCCCGGACTCTTTGACGCCAGTCTGGGGACCATCGTTCAGGGCAAAATTGCGGACCCCCGGGTCGGCGATGTCTATGATGACATGGCTGAGGTGGTCCTCAGCCGGGGCGGCGAGGTGCTGATTTTAGATAAAGAGCAGATGCCAACTGCCAGCGATCTCGCAGCCGTATATCGGTATTGATGACGCGGTCGGCCAGATAAATAGAACAGAGGATTAACTCCTAGTATTTAAAGGGGTTAATCCTCATTATTTTTCCGGATTATGGTGGAATTTGTAGTATAATAAAGAAAACTTTTAAACAGATACTAAATTCGGATTACAGCATGATGCAAAAAAATCCAAAATTAGCAAGAGAAAGGGAAGACCATGAGCAACGAATATAAAAGAAAAATAGGAACCCTGGTTGACAGTATTTCTGAAAGCTATAAAAAGGAGTGCTATATTGCCCCCCATGATTTAGGCTTTTTGCCAAACCGGACCGTGATTATTGATACCACCAAAGCATTGAGGCAGCTTATTTTCCCCAGTTATTTCGGGAGAACTAATTTTCGCCGAGAAATTCAGGATTATCACATTGGTGAATTGCTGGTTTGCATCATTGAAAGCCTGACCAACCAGTTTACCCTGGCGCTAAAACATCAGGCCAGTAAATCCGGTGATTTGGGTGAAGTCGAGTGTCGCCGGGAAGCTGAACGAATCTGCGAGGAATTTATGAACAAAATCCCTCAGATCCGGGAATTTCTGGCCACCGATGTGATTGCTGCCTTTGATGGCGATCCGGCGGCCAAGAGTAAGGACGAGATTATCTTTTGCTATCCCGGCGTTTTTGCCATCAGCATTCACCGGCTGGCCCATGAACTGTATCGGCTGTCAGTACCGCTGATTCCCCGGATCATGAGCGAGTACGCCCATAATATCACCGGTATTGATATTCATCCCGGCGCCACCATCGGCAAGTATTTCTTTATTGACCATGGTACCGGGGTGGTTATTGGCGAAACCGCGATTATTGGCGAGCATGTCAAGATTTATCAGGGCGTTACCCTGGGGGCGCTGTCCACCCGAGGCGGACAGAAACTCAGAGGGGTGCGGCGACATCCCTGCTTAAAGGACGAGGTCACGGTTTATTCCGGGGCGTCCATCCTCGGTGGCGAAACGGTTATCGGTAAGGGGACGGTCATCGGCAGTAATGTGTTTATTACCAAATCGGTGCCGGAAGGAACAAAGGTCAGCATTAAAAGTCCGGAATTAGTTTTTGCCGAGCGATCGACCAAGGAGTCCCCCCAACAGGAACAGCTTTCAGATATTGATACAATTTAAAAAACGGCGGCCAAAAATAGGAAAAAGTTTCAAAATCCAATTCGGATCTTGAAACTTTTTTTGTTTGGAACCCCATTCTAAAGGGTATCAATAAAATTATTAGTTAGAATTGAATTTACTAAACAGATTTAAAAAAGTTATGAGCCGATCGAAAACATCGTTATTGAGGACTCATTAAAAAGCTTTGAGGGGGCAGCCATGAGCACAAAGATATTGATTGTGGATGATTCGACCACTGATCGTCTGATTATCAGCACCATGTTAGCGAATTATCAAACGCTGACAGCTACGGATGGATTGGAAGCGATGATCGAGATAGAAAAGAATCCGGATATCGATCTGGTTATTCTTGATTTAAATATGCCCAATATGAATGGGTTTGAGGTGCTTGAAGCGCTGCAGCAGGATCCCACGTATCGCAAAATCCGGACCATCATTCTGACCAATTATGACGAGATCGATAATGAGGTCAAAGGTCTGGAATTAGGGGCAGTTGACTATATCCGCAAGCCGCTGAATATTCAGTCACTGCTGATTCGGATTAATATCCATATTAAATTAAAACGAATCCAAAAAATGATCGAGCAGGATAATGAACGGCTGGACGCGATGGTCTTAAAGAAAACCAGAGAGGTGGCCGCCACCCGGGACATCACCATCCAGGCGCTGGTCGGGCTGTTGGAAGTCCGCAATATTGAATCATCAAAACATACCATTCGCACCCAATTAATTATGAAAATTCTTTGTGATCATTTAAGAACAAAAGCTAAGTACCAAGACATCCTCAGCGAAAACTATGTTCAGGAGCTGGTCACCACCACCCCCCTCCATGACATCGGTAAGGTCGGTATTCCCGATAATATCTTATTAAAACCTGGCCGACTCACCGAGGATGAATTCACGACTATGAAAAAACATGTGGATTATGGGGTCAATGCCCTGCAAAATGAAATCTATAGTGACGCAGATGTGCCCAGCTTTATTAAAACGGCCATGGAAATTGTCGGTACACATCACGAAAAATATAATGGCAGTGGTTATCCCCGGGGCTTAAGCGGGGAAGATATTCCGCTGCCAGGGCGTTTGATGGCCATTATTGATGTCTATGATGCCCTGACCAGCAAACGGATCTATAAACCAGCCTACGATTTTGACTACAGCATCGACCTGATCAAAAGTGAAAGCGGCAAGCATTTTGATCCAGATATTGTGACCGGATTTTTAGAAATCAGGGAAAGTGTCTTTGACATCTCCCGCAAATTTCTGCAGGAGATCCGTGAAGTGGAGGCCCAGTCATGAAACGGCTGGCCCGGTTAATCATGCTGTTGATTTTCATGCTGGGTTGGCCGTCTTTTTGTTATGCCCGCGATGACAGCATCGACTGGACCGCCGAAGAACTGGCTTTTATGGCCGAGCATCCGGTCATTCGGCTGGGCGTCGACCCGATGTTTGTGCCCTTTGAGTTTTTTGATGAAGACGGAAATTATCAGGGCATTACCTCGGACTATCTGGAAATAATCAGCGCAAAAACGGGCTTGGAGATGCAAGTAGTTAAGGGACTGACCTGGACCGAAGCCTATGAAAAAGGTCTTCATGGTGAGGTTGACATGCTGCCGGCAATTTCTAAAACGCCGGCCCGGGAACAATATTTTTTGTTTTCAGAACCCTATTATTATTTTAAGCGGGTTATCGTCGTGCGGGATTCCACCCAGAATATCAGCAGCATTGAAGATTTATATCGGCAAACGGTGGCGGTTCAGAAGAACAGTTCCCATCACAGTTACCTGGCCGAATACCCACAGCTTAATCTGAGCCTGTACGACTCGGTGGAAGCGGCCTTAACGGCCGTTGCCGACGGCACCGAAACGGCTTTTGTGGGAAATCTGGCGACCACCAATTATCTGATTCATTCAACCGGTCTGACCAACCTGAAGTATGTCGCCTTTGAAGCCGAAAAACAACAGAGATTATATTTTGCGGTTCGGAATGACTGGCCGGTGCTGATTAGCATCATCGACAAAACCCTGGCGACGATTACCCCGGAAGAGCGGATCGCCATAAACAGCAAGTGGGTTGGGGCCGAAGTGGAACCCGACTATGGTCCCATTTATCAGGTGGTCATGATTGTCAGCGGGGTGATCATCCTGATCTGGCTGGTCTCCGTCTACTGGATTTTGCGGCTCCGCCGGGAAATCGATAAGCGTAAGAAAATTCAGATTGATCTGGAAATAGCCAAGCAGGAAGCTGAGGCCGCCAACAATATTAAATCCAGTTTTCTGGCGCGGATGTCTCATGAGATCCGAACCCCCCTCAATGCCATCACCGGGATGGCCTATCTGGTCAAAAAAACCCAGGTAACCCTGACCCAGAAAATGTATCTGGACCGCATTACCCAGTCAGCCAATACGATGCTCAGCATCATTAATGACATACTCGACTTCTCCAAAATTGAAGCCGGAAAAATCGAGCTGGAGCGGGTCCCTTTTAATCTCGATCTGGTGATCCAGGACGTCATCAATATTGTTTCCTATAAAATCGAAGAACAGCGGATCGGCTTTAAGCTCAGCAAAGACCCCAAAATACCAAACTGTTATTTTGGCGATGCCAAACGCATCGAGCAAATCTTACTGAACCTGATCAACAATGCCACCAAATTTACCAGTGCCGGGGAAGTCTCCCTGGATATCCGGCTGGTAGCCCGGGAATCCAATTTTTACCATCTTGCTTTTACCGTCCGGGACTCGGGAATCGGGATGTCGGACGAGCAGATCAAAAATCTTTTTGAGCCCTTTGCCCAGGGGGATGCCAGCATTAACCGGCGCTTTGGCGGCACCGGGCTGGGCCTTTCGATCGTCAAAAGTCTGGTCGAAATGATGGCTGGGGAGATCCAGGTGTACAGCACCCTGGGGGAAGGGTCAACCTTTATTTTTGAACTGTCGCTGGAAAAAGATCAGCAAAAAGAACAGGAATATCAGCAACAGGTATCGTCGTTGTACTTCAATGATATCAAGACCCTGGTGCTGGAAAAAACCGGCTCAAATATGAATATCATTGACAGTTATTTAGGGGCCTTTGGGATGCACTGCGAACTGACCACCGCCCCGAGCAGTGCGATCAATATGCTGGAACTGGAAAATGGCAAGTTTTCAAAACCCTTTGATCTGCTGATTCTGGATTATGAAACCCCGGCCGGCGGGGGCTTTAAATTTGTTGAAATGATCCAGAACAACAAAAAAATCCTGAAAAAGCCCAAAGTCATTATGATGTTGCCGATGATGCGGGAGGACTTATTTGACCAACTGGATACCCAGGGAGTGGATGTTGGCATTGGAAAACCGATTATTCCCTCGGTTTTATACAACGGCATTCTGGAAATTTTTAGAACCAAGGCCCTGGTTGCCAATCAGGAGTTTAAACAGGAAGATATCAACAAATACATAATGGCTCACAATTATGGTGTCTTAGTAGTGGAAGACAACAAAACCAATCAGCTGATTACCAAATCACTGCTGGAACCTGTGGGATTTAGGGTTTGGCTGGGCAATGACGGCCAGGAGGGGATTGATCTGTTTAAGGCGCACCGCAGCGAGATCGATTTAATTCTGATGGATCTGCACATGCCGGTGCTTAACGGTTATGAAGCGGCGGCGCAAATCAGAGAAATATCAGCCGATATTCCGATTGTCGCCATGACGGCGGATGTCATCGAGGGAGTAAAAGATAAGTGTGAAAACTATGGCATTCACGATTATATCAGTAAACCGTTTGACCCGGAACAATTTGTGGAAACCATAAGTAAAATGGTCAGCGCCGAAATAAGGAATAAAGCCGAATCGAACCACCCGAGCGCTGATGAGAACAACCCAATGGCGGTGGTTGCGCAGGTCCTGGACCGGGAAGAGGGACTTCACTATATGGGCAACAATCAGGCCCTTTATGAAAGTGTTCTGGAAGCCTATTTCAACGAGAATCAGGAAGTCGCTGAAAAGTTGGATCGAGAGATCAAAAATGGGCACTATCGGGAAGCTGCCCAGACCGTACATAAGGTTAAAAGCAGTTCCGGCAGCATTGGCGCCAAGCCCCTTTTTGAAGTTGCCAAGACCCTGCAAAAAGCCCTTGAAAGCGGCGCGGAAACGGAAATCGCCAGTGTTCATCCCCAGTTCACTGCGGCCATGAAGCAATTGCTGGCAACCATTAAAAGCAGCTAAGGGCGTAACTGCACAATGTGATTGAGAATCTGTCGGCGTTGCCCTGAGGCTCAAATCGATACAAATTCTCTCATTTCTTAACGGGATTTGGTAGCAAAAAAAAATAGGTATGCTATAATAATCACAACTTAAGTATGATGAGGAGGGTAACAATGTTAAATATTGCTTCGCGGATTGATCAGCTGCCAATGACCCCGATGTTGAAGAAGGTGCTGCTGTTAACCGGGATCGGCTGGATGTTTGATGCGATGGATCAGGGGATGGTTTCCGGTGTGATGGCAGCCATTGGTAAAGAATGGGCC
>PGZR01000136.1 GCA_002841405.1 Firmicutes bacterium HGW-Firmicutes-4
TTCCTTTAAAAAAATATGGGATGCCGCACTTGAAATTATCAAACCGGATATTAGTCCAACCAGTTTTAACACCTGGTTCTTAAAAATAAAGCCCATAAATTACGTCAATAACACTTATTATTTTTTATCAGAAAATGAATTTGAAAAAGGAATCCTCGAAAGTCGGCATATTCCTTTAATTACCAATGCCCTGGCTGAAGTTACCGGAAAAACCGGTCAGGTGAAAATCGTTTTAAAAGAAGAAGATGCGATGATCCCCCAAAATGACGCCTCACCACAGATCTCCATCACCAATGTAGAGGATAAAATATCAAACTATCAGAATAACTCGATGAATCCCAAGTATACCTTTGATAGTTTTGTTATTGGCGAAAACAACCGCTTCGCCCATGCTGCCTGTGTAGCCGTTTCCGAAGCGCCATCGGAACGTTACAATCCGCTCTTTATTTATGGCGGCGTTGGTTTAGGGAAAACCCACCTGATGCAGGCCATCGGTCATTATATTTTATCCTATGCCCCTCATAAAAAAGTTGTTTATGTATCCTGCGAAAAATTTACCAATGACTTTATTGATGCGATTCAGAATAAAACAAACATTTCTTTTCGTAATAAATACCGCAGCGCCGATATCCTTTTAATTGATGATATCCAATTTTTAGCTAAAAAAGAAGGTACCCAGGAAGAATTTTTCCATACCTTCAACACCCTGCATCAGGAAAACAAACAAATTGTCATCAGTAGTGACCGTCCCCCCAAAGAAATACCGACCCTTGAAGAACGGCTCCGTTCCCGATTTGAAAGCGGTTTAATCACCGATATTTATGCCCCTAATTTTGAAACCCGGATCGCCATCATCAGAAAGAAAGCCGAATCCTTCAATGATGATATCCCCAACGAGGTCCTCAGTTTTATCGCCGATAGTATTCATTCCAATATTCGGGAGCTCGAAGGCGCTTTAACTACCGTTTTTGCGTATTCAAAACTGCACAAGGTTCCCATAAATCTGGAATCGGCCAAAAATGCCTTGAAAGATATCTTTAGAAAAAAAGAAGATATTGTTATCACCGGCGAATATATTAAAGAAGTCACCGCTAAATACTTCAATATTACCGTTGAAGATATGAATTCTAAAAAACGTACCCGTTCCATTTCTTTGCCTCGCCAGGTTGCCATGTATATTACCCGCGAAATCACCGATTTGTCACTGCCCCGGATTGGCGAAGAATTCGGTGGCCGGGATCATTCAACCGTAATCCATGCGTGTCAGAAGATCGCTGAAGAAATGGATACCAATACCGATTTTAAAAACCTCATACTCCGAATTGAACGGGAAATTAATGGTAATTAACAACCCACATTCTCTGCCGGATCAATCATGAGGTTATCCACAATCTATCCCCGGATTTTTTTTGGTTTTTTTGTACTGTCAACTCATTTGTAGAGTTATTAACACTATCCACACCCCCTACTACTATTACTATTAATTTAATCTATATATTTATATATAAAAGGGGTTCTCAAATTTAAAAAGGAGCGATTATTTATGAAATTCAATTGTTCAAAAGAAAGTTTAATGGCCGCGTTGTCGGTTGCCCAAAAAGCGGTTTCATCAAAAACAACTATGAAAATATTAGAAGGTATTCTTTTCAGTGCCTCTGATAATAAATTATTATTAAGAAGTACCGACTTGGAAATTGGTGTGGAAGTCTCAATTCCGGCTGAAGTTGAACGCGGTGGAGAGATCGTTTTAACGGCGTCGATCATTAGTGAGTTGATTCGTAAAATGTCCGGTTCTGATATTTTTTTTGAAAGTGATGAACATCATCAAATAAAAATAGAGTGCCTGTTATCAAGTTTTACACTAAAAGGATTATCTGACGAAGAATTTCCGGATTTTCCGGAAGTTATTGATGACCATATTTTTACCATTGATGCGGGAGCTTTGAAAGAATTGATCAAAGGTACCTTATTTTCAGTGGCTACCAATGAAAATATTCCCGTGTTGACCGGCGTCAAAATAGAGCTTCATGAAGATAACATCAATTTGATTGCCCTTGATGGCTACAGGTTAGCCCTCAGATCCGGAAAAATCAAAAATCCGGTGGCGGAAGACCTCAGCGTCATTATTCCGTCAAAATCCTTATCTGAAATCAATAAGGTGCTGGCCAGTTACAGTGGTGATGTGGTGGTTAAATTTTCCAAAAATCAGATCTTTTTTGAAATGGATAATACCCAGTTTACCTCGCGGCTATTGGAAGGGGACTTTATCAATTACAAACAGATTATCCCCGGTGAAAAAGCTACCCAGGTTAAAGTCAACCGACGGCTGCTGCTGGAAAGCAGCGAACGAGCCGCGCTACTGGCCCGGGAAGGTAAAAATAATTTAATCAAAATGGATTTTAACCAGGATCAGCTGATTTTAACATCCAATGCTGAAATCGGCGATGTTTTTGAAGTGATTCCGATTGAAAACCGCGGTGAGTCTTTAAAAATAGCCTTTAACTCCAAATTTTTGATTGAAGCATTGCGGGTGATTGAAGGGGAAGAATTGATGATTGATATGACTACCTCCGTTGGCCCGGGCGTTTTGCTTCCCATCGAAGGAGATGATTTTATTTATTTAATCCTGCCAGTTCGGATTGCTGAAGAAAACTAAATTGTGAATTTAAGATAGTGATTTAATAAGAGAATTAAAAGTAGTTTAAGAGATCAGAATTATGCAAATGATTCATTGAAATTTTAGACTATTTTTTATTTTTATGTTATAATAGATTGGTTAGAAGATAAACATATAAAAATTTAATCAATTTTGGCATAAATAAAGGGGATTCGTGTAATGCTCTTTCATTTTTGTCAAAAATATAATGCGTGGGGAAAAATATGCAAATAATTGAAATTAACACGGAGTTCATAAAAATCGATCAACTGATAAAATATGCCGGTATTGTCGGTAATGGCAGTGATGTCAAATTGATGATTTTAGAAGGTTTGATTCGCGTAAATGGGGAGTTGTGTACCCAGCGAAATAAAAAAATAAGAGATGGTGATCTGGTAGAAATAAAAGATTATGATACCCTGCAAGTAAAAGGGATCGGGGAACCATGTTTATCGAAGAATTAAAACTCATTCATTATCGAAATTATGAAAATGAATGTATCAGTCCCCAAAGAGGAATAAATATTATCATGGGCGAAAATGCCCAGGGAAAAACAAATCTTATTGAAGCTATGTTTTTTTTATCCCGAGGTTACAGTCATCGTGCTTCAAATGTGGCAGAACTTGCCCAGCGAAGGGGTCAAACATATCCTCTCGGCCAAGAGCCATCAGGGGAAACGGCAGTTTTTACTGGATGGCAAGGTGAGAAAAAGAGATAAGATCAATGGGATTTTCAATACCATCCTCTTTGAACCGGATGATTTAAAAATAGTCAAAGAAGGGCCTGAAAAAAGACGGCGCTTTCTTAATCAGGAAATATCCGGTTTCCGGCCAGAGTACCATTACATTTTAAGAGATTATGAAAAAATATTGAATCAGAGAAATTCCTTATTAAAAAGTATTCATTATGAACCCAGTCTGATCACGACCCTTGATGTTTGGGATGAACAGCTTATTCAAACCGGGGTTCGGTTAATGAATCACCGGATTCGCTATCTGCATCGACTTAACCGGGAAGCCAATAATCTCCATCAAATACTCAGTCTTGGAAAAGAAACTCTTTCATTGTCCTATCTGAACAACATTATCGATTCTTTAGAAGAACTGTCAGAAATAAAAAAATTATACAAGAAACGTTTAGAATCCAGCCGGGAGGAAGAAATTTCACGGGGCGCCACGATTTATGGACCCCATGTGGACGACATGATCATTCAAATTAATGGAAAAGATGCCAGACGCTATGGATCCCAGGGGCAGCAGCGTTCCGCCGCCATTTCCCTTAAATTGTCCCAAATAGAGATATATTATGATAATACCGGAGAATACCCGGTGGTCCTGTTGGACGATATCTTTTCGGAATTGGATGAACACCGCCGCAAAAGCATTCTCTCGCTTTTAAATAAAACCCAGGCCTTTATCACCTGTACCGAAGATATCTTAAACGATGGCGAAGTTTCCCAAGAAAATAGACACGTCATTGAGATTGTTCAGGGTCAGGCCCAGGTAATAAATAATAATTAGTAAATCATGAAAATCAGGAGGAAAACATGCCAGAAAACAAATCAGATAATTATACAGCTGATCAGATACAGGTCCTCGAAGGATTAGAGGCTGTTCAAAAAAGAGGCTTACACCATTTAGTTTATGAGGTCGTGGATAATAGTATTGACGAAGCCCTGGCCGGTTATTGTAAAAATATCAGTGTCACCATTCATCAGGACGACTCCATTACCGTTGTCGATGATGGTCGGGGAATTCCCACCGGGATGAACCTTGCCCAGGGAAAAACCGGAGTTGAACTGGCCTTAACGGTTCTTCATGCCGGTGGTAAATTCGGCGGCGGCGGATATAAGGTATCCGGAGGTCTTCATGGGGTTGGGGTATCGGTCGTTAATGCCTTATCTGAAAAACTGACCATTGAAGTCAAGCAAAAAGGCCAGGTCTTTTTTCAATCCTATGAAAAAGGGAAACCAACCTGTGATCTGACGGTGACCGGAACCACCAATCGTACCGGAACGACGGTTTATTTTAAACCCGATCAGGATATTTTTGAGGAAACCGACTATGATTTTGATATCTTGGAACATCGTTTAAGAGAATTGGCTTTCCTGAATAAGGGCGTTTCGATTAATCTGATTAATGAAAAAGAATCACCTAAACGGAAAGAAAATTATTATTATACTGGCGGGATCCATTCCTATGTAGAGTACATGAACCGGAATAAAGATCCGCTTTATGATAAGATTACCTACTTTGAAAAAGAACAGGATGACTACGCATTGGAAATCGCCTTTCAATATACCACTGGCTATTCGGAAAATATTTTTTCCTACGCCAATAATATTAACACCCCAGAAGGGGGAACCCATCTTAATGGCTTTAAAAGCGCGCTGACCCGGACCGTCAACACCTATGCCCGAAAGAATGGCTTTTTAAAGGGAAATGATAAAAATCTTACCGGGGAAGATGCCCGGGAAGGTTTAACCGCGATCGTCAGCATCAAGCTGCTGGATCCGCAGTTTGAAGGTCAAACTAAATCAAAACTGGGAAATACTGAGGTTAAGGGGATTGTTGAAACCATTGTTGGGGATCAGCTGTCAGCCCTGATGGAAGAAAACCCGGGGATTGCCAAAAGTATTATCGAAAAAACCTTATCAGCTGCCCGAGCCCGGGAAGCAGCTAAAAAAGCACGGGAATTTACACGCCGAAAAAGTGCTTTAGATTCTACTGCGTTACCAGGGAAACTGGCGGATTGCCGGGAGAAAGATCCAGCTCTTTCAGAAATATATATCGTCGAAGGGGACTCGGCGGGTGGCTCGGCCAAATCTGGCCGAGACTCCAAAACCCAGGCGATCTTACCACTACGCGGTAAGATCCTGAATGTTGAAAAAGCCCGCCTGGATCGGATTTTAACGACGGATTCCTTAAAGTCGATGATTATTGCCTTTGGAACCGGGGTCGGGGATGAATTCAATGTCGAAAAAGCCCGTTATCATAAAATCATCATCATGACCGATGCCGATGTCGATGGAGCCCACATTCGAACCCTATTGTTAACCTTCTTTTACCGCTATATGCCAGGTCTGATTGAAGCTGGCTATGTCTATATCGCCCAGCCGCCACTTTATAAGATTACCCGGGGGAAACAGGTTGATTATGCCTATACCGATCGGGATTTGGAGAAAAAACTGGAAGGCGTGGAAGATCGCTCCCGGATCAGTCTGCAGCGATACAAAGGTCTTGGCGAAATGGATGCCCATCAGCTCTGGGAAACGACCATGGATCCCAGCGTGCGAACCTTGCTTCAGGTCAATATTGAGGAAGCTTCCTATGCGGATGAAATCTTCACCATTCTGATGGGCGATAAGGTTCAGCCCCGTAAAGAGTTCATTGAACGGAATGCTAAAAAAGTTAAGAATTTGGACATCTAGTCAAGAAGGAGTAAATTTAAATGGATGAAATAATTGAATTTGATCGAATAAAATCGATTAATATTGAAGAAGAGATGAAAACTTCCTATATTGACTACGCCATGAGTGTTATTATAGGTCGAGCCTTACCGGATGTTCGGGACGGCTTAAAACCGGTTCATCGTCGGATCATTTACGCCATGAGCCAACTGGGCTTAACCCCCGATAAAACCTTTCGTAAATCGGCCCGTATTGTCGGGGATGTTTTAGGTAAGTATCACCCTCATGGTGATTCTTCGGTTTACGATGCGATGGTGCGGATGGCTCAGGAATGGTCAATTCGTTATCTGATTGTTAATGGTCAGGGTAACTTTGGTTCGGTGGATGGCGACAGTGCCGCGGCGATGCGTTATACCGAAGCGAAAATGGGTAAAATAGCTGCCGAACTGTTGCGCGATATCAATAAAGAAACCGTGGATTTTGTTCCCAACTTTGATGAGTCGGAAACCGAACCTTCAGTGTTGCCATCTAAATATCCTAACCTTTTAGTTAATGGATCTTCGGGCATTGCGGTCGGGATGGCCACCAATATTCCGCCCCATAATCTGGGTGAAATCATCGATGGCACCGTGGCCTTTATTGATGATCCGGAGATTACCATTGATGAGCTGATGAAACATGTCAAGGGACCTGATTTCCCCACCGCCGGGATCATCCTCGGCAAATCCGGGATTAAAAGTGCTTATCGTACCGGCCGGGGTCGGATCAAGGTTCGCGGTAAGGTTGATATTGTCACGACCAAAAAAGGCAAGAAACAGATTGTTATTACTGAGATCCCCTACATGGTCAATAAATCCAAGCTGGTTGAAAAAATAGCCGAGCTGGTCAAAGAGAAAAAAATCGAAGGAATCTCCGATTTAAGAGATGAATCCGACCTTAAAAAAGGGATGTCGATCATCATTGATTTAAAACGGGATGCCAATGAAACCATTATTTTAAATCAGCTATATAAACATACTCAGCTCCAGGAAACCTTTGGGGTGATCATGTTGGCTTTGGTTAATAATGAACCGAAGGTGCTTAATTTAAAAGAGATCCTCTTTCACTATATTGAACATCAAAAAGAAATTATCACCAGACGGACCATTTTTGATCTGAAAAAGGCTGAAGCTCGAGCGCATATTCTGGAAGGGTTAAAAATTGCTCTGGATCATATCGACGAGGTTATAAAATTAATCCGGGCGGCTGCCGATGGTAAAGTAGCGAAGGAACAGTTAGTTTTACGGTTCAGTCTCTCAGAAATTCAAGCTCAGGCGATTCTGGATATGCGACTCCAGCGTTTAACCGGTCTGGAACGGGAAAAAATTGAAGAAGAATACAAAGAACTGATGCTCACCATTGCCAAACTAAAAGCCATTTTAGCTGATGGTCAGCTGGTTCTCAATATCATCAAAGAAGAACTGATTGAAATTAAAGAAAAATATGGCGATAAACGTCGCACCAATTTTGATATTGATGTCGAAGACTTTGAAATTGAAGACCTCATTGAAGAAGAAGAAGTGGTCATTACGATGACTCATATCGGTTATGTGAAGCGGATAACGGCTGATAATTACCGGTCACAAAAACGGGGCGGTAAGGGTATTACGGCCCTCAGCACGAGAGAGAATGACTTTGTCGAACACCTCTTTACAACCACAACCCATCACTATCTGATGTTCTTTACCAATCTTGGTAAGGTCTATCGTTTAAAAGCCTTTGAAATTCCTGAAGGCGGACGAACCGCCAGAGGAACGGCCATTGTCAACCTCTTGCCATTGGAAGCAGGCGAACAGATTGCCACGATGATTCCGGTCAAAGAATTCACGGCTGACAAGTATCTGATTATGGCGACCAAGCAGGGGATCATCAAGAAAACCGATTTAACCGAGTATGACACCTCCCGTAAAAATGGTATTATTGCCATTAACTTGCGTGAAGGAGATGAGCTGATCAATGTGCGGTTGGTTGAACAGGATGAAGAAATTGTCATGGGGACCCAGTGTGGTTATGCAATCCGCTTTAATTCAGAAGAAGTAAGACCGATCAGCCGAACGTCCATCGGGGTTCGGGGTATTGATCTGCGTGAAGATGACGTGGTCGTCGGGATGGACATTGTCAAAGAAGAGCTGTTTGTTCTTTGCGTCAGTGAAAACGGCTATGGCAAACTCAGTGCTTCTGATTTATACCGTCCGCAGAAACGGGGCGGTAAGGGTGTTCAAACCTACAAGGTCACCAAGAAAACCGGTGAACTGGTCGGTTTCTGTGTAATCAGCCGGGATGGCGAAATCATGATGATTAATAATCAGGGCGTTGTAATCAAGCTGGAAGGCAATGATATTACCGCCGTAGGCCGAAATACCCAGGGCGTCCGTTTGATGAAATTAAAACCAGAAGAATCAATTGCCACCATTTCTAAAGTTTACAAGGAGGATCCAGTGGATGATCTCGACGACGAGGGCGATATTCAAATGCCACTCGTTGACACCACTGCAAAAGAATAATGGACTCATTAATCCATATCGATCGCATTCAAGTCAATTGTACGGTTAATGATCAGTTTGATGCCATTGCTTTAGCAGCCAGACCGCTGCTCGAGCAAGGTTGTATCACTGAAGATTTTATTGAAGCGGCAGTGGAAAGGGAACGAACCTTTCCCACCGGCTTACCCACCAAAATAGGGGTGGCTCTGCCCCATACTGAAGCGAAATATGTATTAAAAGAAAGTATCTCCATTGTTACCTTGAAAAATACCATCGTTTTTGCCGGAATGGGAAACCCTAAAGAAAGTATTCCGGTCCAGATTGTTTTTTTGCTGGCCATTAATAATCCTGAAAAACAGCTGAGGATATTGCAGACGATTATTACCATTATTCAAAATGAAAAAATGTTGATAAAAATAAAAGATGCAAAAGAACCGCAAATCATTTACAATCTCATTAAGACATTTTTATAATTTAGTCACAGTAAGAAAAAGAAAGTGAATACCAATGAATATTAAAATTGCACCCTCGATGCTCAGTGCAGATTTTGCAAATCTGGAACGGGATTTAAAAGAAGTAGAAAAAAATGGCGCCGATTATCTCCATGTGGATATTATGGATGGTCATTTTGTACCAAATATCACCATCGGCCCGGATCAGGTGGCACAGTTGCGAAAGGCGGTAGCCATCCCCTTTGATGTCCATTTGATGATTTCTGAACCACTTAAGTATATTGACCAGTTTGCTGATGCCGGTGCGGATATTATTACCGTTCATGTGGAATCGGATGGGGATATCCAGGCGTGTCTTGATGCTATTGTCAGTAAAGGGGTCAGACCCGGGCTGGTGGTTTCACCGGATACATCCTTGGATGTGATCGAACCCTATCTTGATCAGCTCAGAATGATTTTGATTATGTGTGTTTATCCCGGTTTTGGCGGACAAAGCTATATTCCGGCCAGTACTGAAAAAATTAGAGCCTGTCGCCAAATGATTGGTAACCGGAACATTGATCTTCAGGTTGATGGCGGGATTAATTTTAATACCTTATCAGAAGTGGTGGAGGCCGGAGCAAATGTGATTGTTTCGGGATCTTGTTTGTTTAATGGTGATATGAAAGAAAATATGGGACAATTTAGAAAAATCATCCAGCGATAAATTCTAAAATTGAAAGAGGGAAAAACGATGAAACTTGTTTTAGTTGCGTGTGGAACAGCCCTGGCAACAAAAAATATCAAGAATTACATCCGGATGCGATTGTGTGCACCTGTCAACTGGAAGGGGATATCGATATCCCGGTGATTAATGGCCGTGCTTTTTTAACGGGAATTAATCTCCAAAGTACCATTGATCAGTTGATTGAGATATTAAAAAAATAAAATTGACAATTGATAATAATTTAACGTATAATAAATTTGGTTGGATCTAAAAACGAAGAGGATAACAAATTTATTGATTTGAATATCAATAGAAAACGCCATGAAAGTTAATTTAAGGATTAATTCTTGTGGCTTTTTTATTGACATTATTTATAAATACATTGTATAATAAATAAGTTAAGAGGGAGTAGTTGTTATACAAAGTCAACATGCTGGTGATTCGTCACCTGGCTTTGTAGCCAATTCTGGTAACGAGACTTTTAGCGTAGTCCATTGACTTTTAGCGTAGTCCATTTGCGGGTGGATTATGCTAAGAGTCTTTTTATTTTAGAAAAGGTTGCGCTTTCTAAAAATAAGGTTGGAAGGAAAGAGAAATGTATTTAAATTTTGTCGCATTTTTAGTTGCTGTCGGTGCGGTGGTACTGGCTGAAATGGGGGATAAGACCCAACTATTGGCAATGGCCTTTGCTACCAAGTATAAGGCTTCCAAGGTAATGATGGGGGTTTTTATTGCCACTGTATTTAACCATGCCCTAGCGGTGGCAGTGGGAAATTATATTACCCGGTTTGATGGCGCCCAGATCTGGATTCAGGGAATTGCTTCGTTATCTTTTATTTTCTTTGGATTATGGACCATCAGAGGGGATAAGCTTAATGGCGAGGAAAATAGGGCAACTAAATTCGGCCCGATTATCACCGTTACGATCGCCTTTTTTATCGCTGAAATGGGTGATAAAACCCAGCTGGCGACGATTGCGCTGGCCACCAAATTTCCTGAGAATGCTATCGGTGTTCTGGTGGGAACGACCACAGGGATGCTGATCGCTGATGCCATCGGGATTATTATTGGAGTGGTACTATGTAAAAAAATACCCGAACGGACCGTTAAGTTGGTATCGGCCGGGGCTTTTATGTTATTTGGATTTATTGGCACCTATCAGGTGGCCTCCCAGCAATTGCAGTTGGAGATCACAACGATAATTTTGTTAATGATTGCATTGTTGATTGTGACGGCCGGGGCATCCTACTACTTGATTAAAAAAGAGCGGGAAGAAGCAAAAAAAGAAATTGATCGATCATGTTATTGTAAAATTGATAACGGCGACAGCAAAGAGAATCAGAGTAATTAGTCAAAAAAAGTTGCGATGTTTAAGAAAAAACATCGCAACTTTTTCGTTGTTAAGCTATTAAGGTTAAACAGATTTTAAATTAACGTGTTTTACTTTAGTCCCAGTCCGGCGACAATCTCATCAATGCCGGTGAGAATATAGTTGGGACGGTAAGGAAAATCTTTAACCGTTGCCCGGGTGGACACACCGCTGAGAACCAGAAAGGTGGTGAGTCCGGATTCGATCCCGGCGATGATATCGGTATCCATGCGGTCACCGATAATCAGGGCATCATCGCTGTGTACGCCCAGACGCTTGATGCCGGTACGCATCATCAGCGGATTCGGTTTACCGACGTAATAGGCTTCCTTGCCGGTGGCCAGTTCGATGGGTGCGACGAAGGCCCGACAGGCCGGCACAATGCCTTCTTCGGTGGGACCGGTTAAATCCGGGTTGGTGGCAATCAGCTTGGCGCCTTTTTGAATCAGCTTCACGGCGCGGAGCACAGAGTCATAATTATAAGAGCGGGTTTCGCCAAAAACAACGTAGTCCGGATCTACATCATTCATGGTAATTTCCACATCATAAAGGGCATTAACCAGTCCTGGTTCACCAATGACATAGGCTGAACAGCCAGGGGATTGATCTTTTAAAAATTTAGCGGTCGCCAAGGCGCTGGTATAAAAATGGCTTTCATCAATTTCCAGACCCAGACGTGCCAGTTTTTCCTTTAGTTCGATGGGTGAACGTTCGCTGGAATTGGTCAGAAAAAGGAAATTTTTATCGGTAGCGTAAAGCCAATCGACAAATTCTTTTACGCCTGGCAGCAGCCGATTACCGTGATAGATAACACCGTCCATATCGCAAATAAAGCCTTTTTTATTTTTTATCAGTTCTAATAATTCTTCATTCATTTTTGTACCTCCAATACATTTTCAGTTATTTACATTATTATACCCTATTTGAGCGGGATTCATCTTAAAAATAGGGTTAATTTATGTAAAAAGATGTAAATAAATGTAAAAATTCAGCTTATACCAGGAATGGCAAAAATTTTTCGTCTTCGCATAAGTATTTGCCCGGGCAACTGTGATAAACTCAAAAACAGGAAAAATACTGTTTCAGGAAGGCAAAGGAATGCAAATGGAGACAATCTTAAAAAATTATGATGATATGCGTGTGATGCGGATGATCAAAAAACAGCTGATTAATTGTGAATCAAAGCTGGAACTGCTCCGTCAAGAATATGAGGAAAAAGACGATCAGCTTTTGGCGCTGGGGATAAAAAAAGAAGTGACCAATCGTTCGGTTGATGAAGAGGAAGTTGGCTCCCTAATAGCCCGACTGGAAGCATTAAAAAAAGAAATCCAGGAAATTGAAGAAGATAAGAGCAAAATGGCAGCCTTCAATGCCTATACTCGACGCTAGTAGAATCCGGATTTAAACCGGGGCTTGACTTTAGCGATGTGATGTAATAAAATACAAAACAGAAGAGATAAATAGTAGCACAAAATGGGGTACACCACCGAAAGGGTGTAATCGCGTTTTGTGCTTTTTTGCGTTTGAAAAACCAAGGAGAAAAGTGAAATGAGAGTTAATGGAAAAGAAATGACCCTAGGTAACAGTCAAAGTCTGTTGCAGTTTTTGGAAGTCAATCTGTTTGATGTGACGACCCTGGCGGTGGCCAGAAATGGTGAAATCGTTCCGAAAGCGACCTATGATGTGGTGATGCTCGATGAGGAGGATACTTTGGAAGTGGTTCGCTTTGTGGGTGGCGGTTGATCGTCATTGGGCAATAAAACACTGGCAATGATTGTTCAAATGAAATGTTTTATAAATACCAATAATAAAGTCACAAAGGAGAAAAAATGACAGATCAATTAGTAATTGGCGGACACCCTTTTAATTCCCGGTTTATTTTGGGGTCAGGAAAGTTTTCACTGGAAATTGTCAAGGCGGTGGTTGAGAATGGCGGCGCGGAAATAGTAACGCTGGCGCTACGGCGAGCCAATCTGGGCGGCGAAGAAAATATTTTGGATTATATTCCCTCGAATATTAGGCTGCTACCCAACACCTCTGGAGCCAGAACTGCTGAAGAAGCGGTTAAAATCGCCCGTCTGGCCCGGGAAATCAATTGCGGGAATTTTATCAAGGTGGAAGTCATCAGGGATTCCAAATATCTGTTTCCTGATAACTATGAAACCATTAAAGCCACAGAGATCCTGGCCAAAGATGGTTTTGTGGTGATGCCCTATATGTACCCGGATTTAAATGTCGCCCGGGATTTAGTCAATGCCGGAGCGGCGGCGGTAATGCCACTGGCGGCCCCGATTGGCAGCAACAAGGGTCTGAGCACCCGGGATTTTATTGAGATTCTGGTCAATGAAATCGCGGTTCCGATTATCGTCGATGCTGGCATCGGGCGGCCGTCCCAGGCCTGTGAGGCGATGGAAATGGGGGTCGATGCAGTGATGTGCAATACGGCGGTGGCCACGGCCAAAAACATTCCACTGATGGCCAAGGCCTTTGGTCAGGCCATTGAGTCGGGCCGCAATGCCTATCTGGCCGGCCTCGGTCGGGTCTTAACTGAGGCGGAAGCATCCAGTCCTTTAACCGGATTTTTGGAGGATTAGAATGGCAGAGAAACGAACAGATCCGATGGCTTATCAACCGGGAATGGCAATGATCACTTCGGATATTCGGGATAAGGTCTTAATAAATGTGGATAACTATGACTACTCCAAGGTGTCGGCCCGGGATGTGGAAGAGGCCCTAAAAAAAGATCATTTATCGATGGAAGATTATGGAGCCTTATTGTCACCGGCAGCGACACCATATTTAGAAATAATGGCAAAAAAAGCCATTATTGAAACCAGAAGACATTTTGGCAACAGTATCAGTCTATTTACGCCCCTTTATATTGCCAATTACTGTGAAAATAACTGTGTATACTGTGGATTTAATTGTAAAAATAAAATCCGCCGGGGCAAGCTTAGTCGGGCGGAAATGGAGAGCGAACTGGAAGCCATTGCGAAAACCGGATTAACGGAGATACTGATTTTAACCGGAGAATCCCGGCATCATTCCGGGGTGGAATATATCGGGGCCGCGGTTAAGCTGGCGGCAGAATATTTTGCTACCGTGGGGATCGAAATCTATCCCTTGAATGCTGATGAATATGCCTATCTAAAAAAATGCGGCGCCGATTTTGTCTCAGTCTATCAGGAAACCTATAACCTCGACAAATATCAACAAGTTCATTTAAGTGGGCCCAAGCGGGTCTTTCCCTATCGGTTTGATTCACAGGAGCGGGCTTTGATGGGGGGCATGCGGGGGGTGTCTTTTGGGGCCTTGCTGGGTTTGGATGACTTCAGAAAAGACGCCTTTGCCACTGGGCTTCATGCTTTTTTTATTCAGCAGAAATACCCCCAGGCCGAAATTGGCTTTTCAACCCCCCGGCTTAGACCCTTTATTAACAACGCCGATAACAACCCTAATGACGTCCATGAAAAACAACTGCTGCAGGTGATGCTGGCCTATCGCTTACTAATGCCCTTTGCCGGGATCACCATTTCAACCCGGGAACGGGCTGGTTTTCGTGATCATGTCATCGGGATGGTGGCCACAAAAATTTCGGCTGGTGTCAGGGTTGGGGTGGGCGGTCATGAACAGGAAGAGAAGGGCGATGAACAGTTTGAGATTTCTGATCCCCGCAGCGTTACCGAGGTACACGAGATGATTATAAACCGGGGCCTTCAGCCGGTTTATCGGGACTATATCCGGGTATAAAGCTTATTAATTGACGGTTTTCTTTTTCTCTAAATATGATAGACTATAAACAAGAAAAATGAAGGAGCCTATTATGCTGATTTGTATAACTAACCAGAAATTGTGCCGGGACGATTTTCAGAGTCGCATTAATGAAATTGCCAGTGGGAAACCCGGTGCCATTATGCTGCGAGAAAAAGAACTGGATGAACCAGACTATCTAGAACTGGCTATTAAAGTGAAAGAAATCTGTGATCGGCATCAGGTGAAGCTGATCATCAATCATAATATTGAAACGGCCGAACGATTAAAGGTGGGTGCGGTTCAGGTATCGATTGATGATATCCGGAAAAAGAGCGAAATAGTCAAAAATTTCGATCAGGTTGGGGTATCGGTTCACTCGGTAGAACAGGCCTGCGAAGCGGAAAGATTGGGAGCCGACTATTTGATCGCTGGTCATGTTTTCCCCACTGACTGTAAAAAAGGTCTGCCAGCCCGGGGGCTGCGTTTTCTCAAAGAAGTATGTGATTCTGTCAGCATCCCGGTTTTTGCCATCGGCGGTATCAGCGAAGTCAATTACAAAATTGCCTTGATGGCCGGCGCCAAAGGGGTCTGCATCATGAGCGAAGCGATGACCACCGATCACCCAGAAACCCTGGCGCAGCGATTTATCTTTTAATGAATTATTATTAATAACACAACTACAATTGAAGCGATCGGGTTTAAACAAAAAAGGGATAAGGCTTAGCCATTATCCCTTTTTGATTGTTCCATATAAGACAGCAGTTCTTCCTCGCCAAGCGGTTTGGCGTAGTAGAAGCCCTGGGCGATATGGCAATTATTTTTGAGTAAAAAGTCAATCTGTTCTGGGGTTTCCACCCCTTCGGCGATGACCTGAAGATTGAAATTGCCAGCCAGTTCAATGATGACCTTGGCAATGGTGCCGTTGTCGTAATGGGGGATCCCTTTAATAAAGGAACGGTCGATTTTGATCTTATCTACAGCAAATTTTTTCAGGTAGCTCAGAGAGGAATAACCGGTTCCAAAATCGTCGATAGAGACCTGGATCCCCATCCCGTGGAATTCGCTGAGGATAGATTCACATTCATCCTCATTGTCCATCAGAATCCCTTCAGTGATTTCCAGCTCCAGTAGCTCTGGCGGCAGCTTGGTTCGGGTCAAAATGGATTGGATCAGTTCCCCGATATAGGGGGCCTTAAATTGGAGCATCGACAGATTAACCGCAATGGGGGTTTGATAACCCAGAGCAGCCAGCTTATTTCCGAATTCACAGGCGTTTTCCAGCACCCATTCGCCAAGGGGGATAATCAGATTTGATGCTTCGGCAATGGCAATAAAGCTTCCTGGGGGCACCATCCCATTGGGGCTGTTCCAGCGGATTAAAGCCTCCAAACCGATGATCTGATTGGTGGCCATATCCACTTGGGGCTGGTAGTGGAGAATAAACTCCTGGTTGAAATTCAAAACGGCGGCCTTTATTGGCTTTCACATTGTTCAGAGCTGAAGCGGCGGTTTTTAGAAGCTTGGCATAATGGTTGGCATCGCTGGGGTAGAGACTGATCCCAATGCTGACGTCGATGATGAGCTCTTCCTCATTGATGGCGATTTGTCTTTCCAGTTCTTTGCTTAATTCCAGAATATACTCATATAAATCTTCGTTGGAAGAAACATGAGCTTTCAGAATGCCAAACTCATCATTACCCAAACGGGCCAGTATATCCTGGTCGCTGATCAAATTTTTTAGACGATTGGCCAGGGCAATCAGAACCTTATTACCGAAATCAAAGCCTTTTGCTTCATTGATAATTCGGAAATTATCAATGTTGATCAGGATCAGGGCATGGCTGTTGGCATTGTCGGTGTCTCCGCTGATGAGTTCCACTCCCGATTCATCCAAAAATACCTTGTTGTTCAGTTTGGTCAGATGATCAAAATATTTCAGATAATAAATATCTTTTTCGATTTGCTTATGGGCCGTGAGATTGGTGATGTTACCGATATAATAATCATCGCCTCCATTCTTAACCTTACTGATCCGTAGAAAAAGAAATAGGGTCTCCTCAGAATTCTGAACATATTCAATTTCTCCGGACCAGACCGGATTCATTTGCAGGCTGTCAATTAATGGTTGATCGATGAGGATATTATTCTCAGATAAGTTCAGCGTCGGGATTTCTGCTTCCGGGATACCGATTATTCTGGAAAAGGCGGCGTTGTGATAGATACAGAAAAATGTATCATTCAGGATAAAAATGCCTTCGTCAGTGCCGGACAGTAATTCCAGGATCATTTCCAGCTGGGATTGCACGACCCGGCGTTTGTCAATTTCTTCGTTCAGAGCCTCATTGTTGGTTTGGACTTCTTCAATGTATTGGGTGATCCGGTGACTCATCATCTTCAGCCCCCGGGATAAAATACCAATCTCATCCTCGCGACTGTAAAGCACATCTGGCAGATTAATTTCCTGATCCCCCTGGCTGAAGGATTCAACCGAGTCCGAGATGGTCACAATCGGTTCGGAAATAAGCCGGGTCATCCGTTTGATAAACATAGCGATCAAAAAAAGCAGTGCCAGTGAAATAAATAAAAGGCTGAAGATAAACTGGTTCAGCGGGGCCAGAACTTCAGAGCGGGGTATTACGGTGGCCACAATCCAGTTGGATGACTGAGTGGGCACGTAGGCAATATATTTGGCGTTATTCTCCAGATTGTATTCAATGACGCCGTTGTCACCCGAGGTGATCTGGGTCATATAGGGTTCAAGATAGGTATAGGGGTCGGTTTGCTCGCCCGCTGATACTTGGCGAGTATCGGGATGGTAAAAAATACTACCATCTTTATTAATCAATAGGGTGTAGCCATTGGTACCGACCTGATAGGTTTTCATCAGCTCAGAAATATCCGACACGAGTAAATCAATACCCATGGCGCCAATCACGTTGTTATTTTTTAGGATCGGGGTGGTGATGGAAACCACCATCTTTTCGGTGACAATATCAATATAGGGACTGGTGACCGTTACGCCCCGGGATTTCAAGGTTTCAATATACCAAAGCCGCTTGTTCAGATCATAATCTGGTTTGGGATCAAACTCGGGGGTCGAAGAAATGACATCATTGGATTTGGTGATGCCAAGGTAAGCCAGCGAAATATTCGGATCGGAAGCCTTAATCGTCTGGAGTTCCTGGGTTATCACATTGAACAGCGGGTGCTGACGTTTTTCCTCCCGGGTATTGAGGTCTTCAGTAATAGCCTGATAATCCTGATTGGTTTTCATCTGTTCTACGATGACAACATTTTTTTCAATAAACTTATCAATTTCGGTGGCAATCTGCTTAGCATCCTGGGATAAGGCTTCCTTACTGTTGGCCTCAAAAAAATCACTTAGCATTTGGATGGAGATGATTCCATAAACGGCAAAGGCGACAAAAATAAATCCGATAACAATTGTTCCGATCCGTCGGATCAGGCTTTTTTTAAACCACTGCACTGGCGTTCCATCCTTTCGCTGAAGGTTCGGTAAATATCACTGATATGTTAGTTTTAGCTTGCTTTTTCATGTTCCTATTATAAACGAAAAAGAGCATAAAGAAAATTAATTTTTAATGTATTGACAGGAATATATCAATTATGTTAAAGTTTAGTCAATTGAATAGGAAGTCTTCAGGGCAGGGATAGTTTCCCTACCGGTGGTATAGCCCACGAGCCGCAAGGTATGATTCGGTGTAATTCCGAGGCCGACAGTTAAAGTCTGG
>PGZR01000137.1 GCA_002841405.1 Firmicutes bacterium HGW-Firmicutes-4
CGTCCGGTCTCTTTATCTTTAATTATGGTTCCTACCGGTACTTTAATGATCAGATCTTCACCGGTTTTACCGGTCGATCGACAACCAGTACCGTTTTCGCCATTTTCCGCTTTGTGTTTTCTTTTATATTTAAATTCCATCAGGGTCCGAAAACCATTGTCGGCCATAAAAACAATATTGCCACCATGCCCTCCGTTACCGCCGTCAGGACCGCCGTTGGGAACGTATTTTTCGCGACGGAAACTCATCCCGCCGTGTCCGCCGTTGCCAGCCTTCAGAATTATCTCTGCTTTATCTACAAACATTGCTACCTCGCTTTTTTTATGGTATCTACCCAAACAACAAAAAATAAAACCTCTTATCTTGTAAAAACGAGCATAAGAGGTTTTATGGATGTATTATTTTGTCACTGGAAAACTAGATGGCTTCCCGAGGATAAATACTTACTTGTTTTTTATCTCTGCCTTTTCGTTCAAAACGTACGATACCATCTTCTAATGCGAATAATGTATCATCTCCGCCTTTTCCAACGTTAGTACCTGGGTGAATTTTTGTTCCTCTTTGACGAACAAGAATATTTCCTGCTAGTACAAATTGACCGTCTCCTCTTTTAACTCCAAGACGTTTGGCTTCACTGTCACGACCATTTCTTGAACTACCAACCCCTTTTTTATGGGCGAATAGTTGAAGGTTCATTTTTAACATGTTGTTCACCTCCTATTTATTGTTCTTCAAACTGGATATAGTCTCCATAAGCTTCCTTGATCCCCCGGATGCCCAGGAGATAGGTCGAAATGAGTGTATCTGTTTTCATCTTCATTAGTTCATCGTTGATTTCGGGAATGGTAAAACGGACATAGCCTTCTTCTACCACTTCGCCGAGGTCTGTTCGACCAACAATTTCGGTCAGTCCGTTTAAGATGCTGATGGTTAAAACCGATACAGCAGCACAAACGATATCTTCCCCATGATCAGCAAAACCTGCGTGACCAGATACAATTATTTCATTTGCTTTATTATTCTTACCTTGAATCTTAACTGAAATCATAAAATTTCCTAGGCTTGGATGCCAGTAATTTTAACTTTCATGAATGGTTGTCGATGACCTTGTTTTTTACGATAATCTTTTTTAGATTTATACTTGTAAATAATAACCTTAGGTCCTTTTGCAACTTCTAAAATTTCAGCTTTAACAACAGCATTTTCAACCACTGGAGTACCAATGATCATTTCGCCATCTTTGTTGACTGCTAAAACTTCAGTAAAAGTAATTTCTTTGACATCTTCTTCTGTGAAATTGATTTTTTCAATTTGAATAACATCATTTTCTTGAACGCGGTATTGTTTACCACCTGTTTTAATAATTGCATACATGATTCTACACCTCCTCATACCAGACTCGCCACAAAAGGTGCTTTCGACTTAAAACCTTGTGTGTGCGGCTACATAACTTTATAAATATTAACATGATTATTTGGTAGTTTTTCAGAATAATTGGGTATAATTAAACAAAATGAGCTTTAGGAGGAAAATGAAATTGCAAAAAAGCATGCCTAAAATAAAGATTGTCGCTGTTGTTATATTAATTGCCCTGGCGATGGGATTTATTATTTATAATTTTTACCCCAAGATCAATCAAGATTTGCAGAAGGATAGAATTATTGCCGTTGCCAAAGAAAGTCCCGTCGAGGTTGCTGCCGACCGCATTGATTTTAATGCCTTAGTAACGATTAATCCTGACACCATCGGTTGGGTACAAATCGATGGAACCCCATTGGAGTATCCGGTTGCGCAAACCGATAACAATGATTTCTATCTGTCCCATAATTTTTTAAAAGAATCATCTTTTGAAGGAGCAATTTTCCGGGACTATTTAAGCGATCCTGTCACGACCCGAAACCATGTTCTTTATGGCCATTATATGTCCGATGAATCAATGTTTGGCAGTTTGTGGAATTATCAGGATCAGGCCTATTTCAAACTCCATCCGGTGATCCAGTTTGACCAGCCTGGGAACCCCGGCGATTGGGAAATCTTCTCGGTTTATATCACCGAAGCCGAATACGATTATCGTCAGCCCAGCTTTGCCAATGACACGGAGTTCATGAACTATATGAATCGGCTGAAAGCCCGGTCGATGTACGACACCGGTGTGGTCATTTCTCCAACTGATGAAGTACTGACCCTGTCCACCTGTATTTACACCTTTGATGATGCCCGCTTTGCTGTTCATGCCCGAAAAATCAAATAAATATAAAGTGTCCGCAGTTTAGACATCATTTATCTTGATGCTTATTTGCGGACACTTTTTTAATGCTATTTTGCGTATTATCGACTACTCGTTGTCGATAACTGCTTTCTTCCCAAGTTTTCTTAATTCACGCTCGGGTTTGATTACTTTATCTTCATAATCAAAACACTCTTTAGCAATGACATTGCTTAAAACGAGCAGCGAGATCAGGTTTGGAATGGCCATCAGACCATTCATCGTATCTGAGAAATCCCAGACAATCTGCAGGGCGGTGGTAGCTCCAATAAAAGCAACTAAACTATAAAACAAGCGATAGACTTTAACTGCAATCGGTGCTTTAATTAAATATTCCAGTGATTTTTCACCATAATATTCCCAACCTAAAATTGTCGAGAAAGCAAACAGCATAATCCCAATGGTGACAATGTATCCGCCAATCGGGCCCAATGCCGATTCAAAGGCCGCAATCGTCAGAGATGCGCCACTGAGGAGTTTACCGGCTTCGGTCATGGTACCCAGTACCCCGGAAGAAGCAATAACCAAACCGGTAACCGTGCAAACAACCAGCGTATCAAAAAATGTCCCCGTCATATTAATATAACCCTGTCGTGATGGATGATCGGTTTTTGCTGCGGCTGCTGCAATCGGTGCCGACCCTAAACCCGCTTCATTTGAGAAAACGCCCCGGGCAACACCCCAACGCATGGCACTGAGCATACTGGCAATTACAGTACCACCAACACCACCGGCCATAGCCATGGGTGAAAAGGCCATCGTAAAGATCTGAGCAATACCTGCTGGCAGATTTTCAAAATTAATAATAATAACTAGTATCCCCGCAACAAAATAGAATATGGCCATAAATGGTACAATTACGCCACAAACTCGACCGATACTTTTGATCCCGCCCACTAGCACAACAATTGCTAGGATTGTAATCACCGCCCCGGTAATCCAGGTTGGAATACCAAAGGTTCCAAACACAGCACCGGAAATGGAGTTTGCCTGGGTCATATTTCCGATTCCAAAAGAAGCAATCACAGCAAAGCCTGAAAACAGCACCGCCAGAACTGATCCGATGGTCTTGTTCTTGAAACCATTCTTCATGGCATACATCGGTCCGCCGGCCATTTCGCCTTCTGCGTTTGTTTCCCGGTACTTAACCGCCAGAACGCTCTCTCCGTATTTAGTCGAAAGACCAAATAAAGCACTGATCCACATCCACACCAAGGCACCAGGTCCCCCCAAAACCATGGCCGTAGCCACACCAACAATGTTACCGGTTCCAATGGTTGCTGCCAGAGCCGTCATTAAAGACTGGAATGGTGAAATATCACCACTTGATTCTTTTTTTGCAGGATCCTGTTTGACAAAAACCGATTTCAACGCATAACCCAAGTTTCGCCAAGGCAAAAATTTTAACCGAATTGTTAAAAATATCCCGGTTCCCATGAGCAACGCCAGCATTACAGGTCCCCAAACAAAATTGTTGACAGCTGCAATAATTTCCGAAAAATTCATCTTAACCCCCTTAAAAATATAGTGGGATCATTTTATCATTATTTTTCTCACTTCACAACACTAAATTGACCTAAACTGATTAATGACAAGTATTTACTGTCAACTAATCGAGATACCAGTCAAGAGGTAAATATTCTCATTATTTGAAGATGTTTTTACCAATCCTTAAAAGATAGGATCTTGCTTTAACTGCTGTATTGTGATAGATCAGACAATCAGGTAAACTTAGGAGCAAATAATTCATAGGTTTCTGGTTCAAACCAAAGTTTTAATTCGGCTAATAAGGATTCCGATGAATCGCTGCAATGAATTAAATTGTAGCAGCACCGGCCTTCGCGATCAGCATTTTCAAAAGAATCTGTTCCCAGATTACCACGGATTGTTCCTGGTGCAGCCTTGGCCGGATCGGTGGCGCCGGTTAATGTCCGGGAATTGGCAATGGCATTTTCGCCGTCCTGACTGAGAACAATCGGTACCATCACTTTGCCAACAAAAGCCGCCACGGCCATTTTTTTAAAGCTCTCGCCCAGCTTCTCAACAACATGAGCATAATGGGTTAAGATTAAGGTTTCATCGACACTTTTATATCCTATCATTTCAATCCGAAACCCTTCCTCAAAAAATCGTCGGATAATCGGTTCAGCCAATCCAGCTTCCAATGCGTCTGGTTTCAAAATAATTAAAGCGTATGTTTTCATCACTAATCCTCACTTTCAGGGTTATTAAACAAATATTTACAGCTATCGGGTGAAGAAACATTAATCCCGAAATAATAACAGAGAAATAAAACAAATTACAAAAAACGCTGAAGCCGATCCCACATCACTATGCAGAACCGGCTTCAGCTTTCAACTTCTGATATCATTCCTTTTGGACTCACCCCTTTCAATTTACCAAAAATCTTCTTTTCACTTTTCGCAAGTAATAAACACTTAACTTTGGATTTTTAGCGGGACATTTTTTCTTTTTTTTCAAATTTCTACTGAATCGTTTTTAGACAATCTAGAGAACTTTTTTAATCCAGGAATTGGTTTTTCTAAATTCAGCAATTGAATTGTTCCAAATTTAGAGAACGAATTGTTGATTTTCCGGTAATTTCTTTGAATCAGATATACCTTTGTTGGAATTCAGGAATGATCTTTCTTCTTAATCCAAACGTTAGTTACCTCTTACTCACTGAACCTTACTATGAATCTAACCATGTTTTCAAAAGTCAGAAATTGTTTTTTTCTGAACTCTAAAACGTCTTCCGGGTATTCTATTACTTACTCTATTGATTCTGAAAGCGCATCTGCTAAACCAAAGAATGGTTTTTCTTATCGATTCAGAGACTTGCTCTCATGATTATTGGAATTTATTCTTTTAACTCAGGAAATTGGTTTTGCTTTAGGGATGGTTTTTCATCTAAACGGTTACTTTTCTCCTGGATAATAAAATGCTTTCTTTCAATCAAATATGTCTTGGATTCAGTTATTTCATCTGAGGATAGAAATCCAACAATTTGTTTTTTTATTCAAATTGTTTTCCCGTTCTTTTCGTTTCTATTGCGAATTGTTACTCCTGTCTGGTGGATTATCATCTTTGATCCATTATTCGTATTTATGGCCACAACATCTTATTCTATTAAGTATTTGATGCTCTTTTCCATAATGTAAATACCGATCTCTAACCAATCGCACAATGATTGTCTGCTGACTTACCAATTCGGTTCTGGTAACTGTCGCATATCAGAAATAACAATCGATAAAATTTTATTCAGTGATTCGGTATCGCATTAAATTTCTATCTCTAATAGATCACCGTCCTTCTTTAATCTTATCGGCAGTTAAGGTTTATTTACTTTTCAATGACCGTGTCAGTCAATCTGGAAAAGGATTGAGTTGATCTTTGATTTAGCTAAATTATAGCACGTTTTTTTTAAAGGTCAAGTCTTTTTTTGTAAACGTTTTTATACCTTATGTAAACCTTAAGCATCGGCTTTAATCAGCAATTTTTCCCGATGAATCTCGATGGTGGGGTCAATCATAAATACGACGCTATTTTGATTATTGATACTCTCTAAAATCTGTTCTGGCTTGACACATTGTTGCTCGATATAAATCAGGGTCATCTTGATGTTGACCTTATCCGTTTCCGAGTCGGCAAATACCGCAATCGATTCGATAAAGGGCCGAATATCTTTTTCCACGTACTTCCCTTTTTTATTTCTTTTCTGGATCAAAATCTGCGGCAGCGCCAAATATGACTCGATCGTTTCGGCCAGTGTTGCTAAATCTGTTCCCGGCACGACCTTGATACGAATCATATAGACGCTTTTGCTCAGCGCTGCTGACAGCGAGCCAACCCCTTCGCCACAGATTTTAGCCGTAACGATTTCCAGCCCATTGGGCAGCACCTGGTTCATCCGGCTGATAAATGTTTCGACATCGATGTCCTCTGATACAATCACCTCGCCATATTCACCGTCACTGGTCAAGCCCACGGACATCGCCAGAGCAAACGACATCCGCGGATGGGGATTAAAACCCTGGGAATATTCAACCGGCATATTAGCCCGGCGAAAAGCCCGCTGAAACAGGCGCTGCTGATCCAAATGAGATAAAAAACGCAGCGGTGTCGAGCGCTTGAACTGATATTGAATTTTAACCATTGCATTTCCATCCTTTCTGGAATTCCATAATGCCGCAATTCGAACAATTTTCCGGGCAGAAGGGCGTCGTCACAGCCGCTTCGGCTTTTTGCGCCTCGGCTTTTAAAAATTTCTTGGTGACCCCAGTATCAATAAAATCCCAGGGCAGGATTTCGTCGTAGTCGCGGTTTCGCAAGGCATAGAAATCAGGATCGATCCCGGCTTCGGCAAAGGCTTCGATCCATTTCTGGAGATCAAAGTATTCGCCCCAGCCATCAAAGCGGCAGCCCTTTTGATGGGCTTTTTCCAGCACCAGACCGAGGCGGCGATCACCCCGGGCAAAAACCGCTTCCAGGAAGCTGACTCCGCTATCATGCCAGCTGTAGGAAATTTTACGTTCTTTGATACTGGCTTTTAAATGGCGTTGTTTGTTCTTAAATTCTTCCGGCGTGTTCTGTCCCATCCATTGGAAGGGAGTGAAGGGTTTCGGCACAAACGAAGACGCACTTAAAACGACCTTCAGGCTTTTATTTCGGGATTCCCGGTCAATTTTGTAATACTCGTCGACGACCTTTTGGCCCAGATCGGCAATGCCTTCGATATCTGCCAGGGTTTCGCCCGGCAAACCAATCATAAAATAGAGTTTGACATGTCCCCAGCCCTTTTCAAAGGCGGTGCGCACGGTATCCAGCAGATTTTCCTCGGTAACGCCCTTATTGATGACGTCCCGCATCCGCTGCGTTCCGGCTTCTGGGGCCAGGGTCAAGCCGGCTTTCCGCACTTTTTGAATTTCTTCCAGCATCTCAATGCTTAAGGAGTCAATCCGCAGCGATGGCAGCGAGATACTGACTTTGCCGGATTCTGCATCACAGACCAGATTTTTGATCAGGGTTTCAATTTCACTGTAATCACCGGTGCTCAGGGATGACAATGAAACCTCATCATAGCCGGTGGCTGCGATC
>PGZR01000008.1 GCA_002841405.1 Firmicutes bacterium HGW-Firmicutes-4
GGCGCGAATCAGCGATTTAATTCGACCCTTAAAAGTAAAAGCCAGAAAAGGATATTCATTAGCCATCAGTGCATAGAATTCCCGAATCCGCTGCGCCTGAGAAGTCAGGAAATCATTATGTTGCAAAAGTTCCGCAATTTGAAGCAGAAAATTACAATGCAACAGCTCAATCTGGTTATCCGTTTCTTTCGCCGATTGTTTCAAATCTTCCGAATACCGCTGTAAAATCTTCAGAACAGTATCTCCGGAGTATAGGTAATCATTTAATTTTTTCACAGATGGACCTTCCTTTCCTGTTTGTGAGTTTGCGCTCGTATTTCTTATAATTCAGTATTATCCGTCTCCTTTTGCTTCAGATACTCTTCGCGAATCTGAGACAAAGTTTTGCCTGTATCTTCATGTATAGCAAAAGCGAAAGTTTGCACACTAGACAATCCATAAATCTCTTTCAGCCATGTTTGCATTATCATTTCTTCTCCGTTGACCACAACATTACCATTCGCTCGAAGTTCCGATTCACTAACTGTACCCTTAGCCGTGATAATATCCCCCGCTTTGACCACACCCCAATCAAGCATTAAATCAATTTTAGGTAGCGACCGCCGATAATGTCTGCTCATCAAAATCAGACGCTACCAGTATAATCCTTTGCGTTTCATTGAAGTTCTTCTACGCATCATTGACCTGAAGAAATTCATTCAACTTACGAATACTAAGCTCAAATGAGGTTAGCTCACCAAGTTGAAACGCACTTCTGTATTTTTCAATCATATTCAGTTCTGAAAAAGTGACTGGTTCAATCCTGGTAACTTGTTTTCCTTTTAAACTAAACAAATTTCCCATTCCCTGCTGCTATGTTTTATTATTATTTTAACATATTCTTTATCTCTTTTTCAGTAAATAAATCCTTTGCGTTTCTCAAAGCCATTTCAAGCAAAAATAAAAAAGCCACCTCGCTAAAAAGTGGCCTTTATTGTATCAAAATCTATATTCATTTTTGGTGGAGGCGATCCGTACCGGTTTAAGGTGACAATTTGCATTGGAGAATATCGGCTTAGTAAAACTTATCCAAACTAAATTAACATTACTTTATCAGTAATACCATCCACCTTCAGTGCTCACTAACTACAGATCGCTCATGAGATCTTTGCTTCAATTAACAGGCTAGTCGAAATCGTACTAGAAATGTACATTTGCATCAAAAAAGCTTTTAATCCGTAAAAATACGAACCAAAAGCTTTTTGACTTAATACTTATCCATTTCATCCAATACAATATTTATTGCAGTTGTAGAACTTAAATTTTGACCCATTCCTGTTTCGGTGGTCTTTTTCTTGGAACTTCTTTTTGTTTGCCCCCCCGATTTGAGCTGAAAAGCGGCCACCATTTGTTTGAGCATTTCAGCTTGACCAGAAAGTTCTTCACTGGCCGCCGCACTTTCCTCGGCAGTGGCAGAATTCGTTTGAACCACCTGCGAAACCTGTTCGATCCCCTGATTGATTTGAGCAATTTCTGACGCCTGATCATTGGAAGCGCGAGCAATTTCTTCTACTAAGACGGTAACCTTTTCAATTTCAGTTAAAATATCTTTCAAGCTTTCTGCTGTTTCATCCGCAATTTTCGTACCCGCTTCCACTTTAAAAATGGAACCTTCGATGAGACCAGTCGTTTCCTTGGCAGCTTCCGCACTTCTAGCCGCTAAAGTTCGCACTTCTTCAGCAACTACCGCAAAACCTTTCCCGTGTTGACCGGCCCGAGCCGCTTCCACCGCGGCATTAAGCGCTAAAATATTGGTCTGGAAGGCAATGTCGTCAATCACTTTAATGATTTTTGAAATATTATTAGACGAATCATTGATGTCCACCATTGCAGTCACCATTTTTTTCATCTGCATGTTTCCGACTTCAGCATTAGATCGGACTGTTCTGGCCAATTCGTTGGCCTGATTGGCATTCATGGCGTTTTTCTTCGTTTCATCGGCTACTTCTTCGATCGAAGCGGTGAGTTCCTGAATTGAACTGGCCTGCTCTGTGGTTCCTTGTGACAGTGCCTGACCACCGTCGGAAATCTGTTGTGAACCGATTTCCACCTGTCCGGCAGCGATGTTGATGTCACTCATGACGTTATTGAGGGACTCGATAATCACATTGATGGCATTTGAAATTTTGATAAAATCACCGCGATATTCGCGGGCATTTTCAATATCCAAATTCTTCTCTGCCAGTTGCTCCATTTTAGTTGAAATTTCGCCTATGATCGCATCAAGACGGGTTGCTGTATTGTTGACCGATTCCTTCAAACGATTAAAGTCACCCTGATACGATCCCGTTACCAAGACCTGCAGGTTTCCGTTTGAGATGGCCTCCATCACTGTCATGACCTCATTCGTCGGTTTGGAAACTTCCACTAGAATATCATTCATACCACTGACCAGCTCTTTCCATGCGCCTCGGAATTTCTGGGTATCCGCCTGCGTGGCTAAATTACCTTCGATGGCGGCCTGCGTCAGTAAACCAGCATCGTCAAGCATGGTGTTGACCTCATCAATTAATGTATTGAGATTATTCTTGAGATCATTAAAATCCCCTTTGTAATTATCCATTATCATTGGTGGAATATCGCCCTTGCTGATTCGATCAATATATGTTGCCGCACCTTGTAGCGGGCCGACCATGGCGTCCAGAGTATCATTAACGCCTTCGACAATTTTAGCAAAATCACCGTCATGCTTACCGGCATCGGCCCGGATATTCAAGTTTCCTTCAACTCCGGCATTCTTTAACATCTCAGTATCTTCCACCAGAGCGTTCACTGCATCAATACAGGTATTGAGATTATTGATCAGTTCGTTGAAGTCACCCTTGTAGGCATCCGTTATTTTAGCTGGTATATCACCCTTGCTGATCCGGTTAACATAGTCAGCGGCCACGTCAAGGGGCCCTACTACAGCATCCAACGTCGCATTGATGCCCTGAACAATTTCTTTAAAACCACCGTCAAAGTTATCGGCTTTTCCGCGAGTGTTTAGTTGTCCCGCCACCGCTGCCTGGGAAAGTGTGGTTGTTTCGGCAATCAAACCACGGATGGTTTCAATGGTCAACTTAAGCGCCGGGGCAATTTCATCTTCGGGATCGCGGATCTCAATATTGGCGGAGACATCCCCTGCCGCTATCTGGTTCATCGTCCCGATGACGACGTTCTGCAAATCACCGGCCAATTGGTTCATCGATGCCGTCATTTCGCCAATTTCATCTTTAGTTTCTATTTTTAGGCGCATCCCCAAATGTCCCATAGTCATTTCCTTAATCATCTGATTGACTGCGATAATCGGTTTTGTTATTCTCCGCGCTAATAAATAGGCTGCCCCACCGCCGATTATCAGAATCGCAGCGGCAATGATCAGGATAATATTGCGCAAATTATTCATCGCCGCTAATATATCACTTTCATATTTGGCGACAATCAGGGTCCAGTCAGTGCCCGGAATCGGAGCTGTGGCCGCGATTTTTGTATCCCCATTCAAACCGTAGGTCAGCATGCCCGTTTGTGCGGTACCCAACTCCTTCAAAGCCAGACCAAAATTTTTCCAGGGTCCATTATTATCAATATCTGCAAAAACGTTGGCTTGGTCCAGAACGTTCTGTTTATCAGGATGAGCCATAATAGCACCTTCGGAGTTGACTACAAAACCATATTCTCTCACCCCGTCACCCATGGCATTAGTGGTGTTCTCTAAGAAGGTAGGTGGTCTGCGACCGACTAACAAGCCCATCACCTGACCATTGTTCATAATTGGTGCCACATCAAAAACACAGGGTGCTTTGGTGACCTTACTGATGGCCACATTGGAAATAGCCGTTTCACCTTTAAAACCTTTTTCATACCAGAATTCGCCCCAGGAGTCAAACTCACCACCGCCGATCACATACTTTGCATGACCACTGAGATTCATTACGGCGATATCCTCATAACCTAATTTTTCCACATCTCCGGCTAAAGCTGAAACCTGGGTATTGTAATCCATCGTAGTCATCCCAGATCGGCCACTGACTTCGCTTAAAGTCGCCAGATTTCCGGTGACAATCGCACCAATATGGGCTGCCCCCTCAGTAGCATAAGCCTGGGCATCAGCATTGGATTGTTCCGTCATTGAGATTGAACCAAAATTAATGGCAAACAAGCCCAGAACTAGTACCGATATAGCCAGGATTAGCAACGTAAATGACAATATTTTTGTCGATAAGTGCTGTTTAAACTCAACTTTAGCGGTAGATCCCCCATTTTCGTTTAGAATTCCCTGAACCATTTTTCTTTCTTTCATTTTTAACCTCTTTCAACTCTATATTTCACAAAATTCCGATACTCTCCACGGCAAATCCCAAGGATATATTCACACTGCCCTGAATGATTAAAATTTTGAGATAAACTTAATTTCTTTACTGGAATTTTCTTTTTATGTCTTCATCAAAAACTCCCATTGCCGCTTCTAAAAACATTGGTTTTGCATAATGATAACCCTGATAAGCGTCAAAACAAAACAGCTTTAGGCACTCCTGTTGGCGATGATTTTCCACTCCTTCAACAGTCACTTTGAGCTTCATGCCTTTTGCTAATGAAGCAATCGCATTAATGATCAGCAAATCTTTCTCCGAATGCGGTAAATGACGGATAAACGATTGATCGATTTTGATGCGATCAAATTTTAAATTCACCAACTTTTCAAAAGAAGAAAAGCCCGTGCCAAAATCATCGATTGATATTTTGATCCCCATCTCCTGGATCAGTTCTATCTTCTTTTCAATTATGTCGAAATTATTAAAATAATAGGTCTCGGTTATTTCGAACTCCAATCTTTCTAGAAGATTTTCATTTTCTTTAAATAACTCTCTTAAAAATGGGATAAATTCTTCGCTCATTAAATCCAATACCGAAATATTAACGGCTAAATAATGTGATTCAAAATGTTCTTTGTAAAATAGCATGGTTTGCTGGCACTCTCGAAGAAGTTTTTTTGACAACTGAGTGATCATCCCGTCTCTTTCGGCAATTGGAATAAAGACATCTGGTGGTATACTGCCATGCAAGGGATCATGCCAACGCATCAGAACTTCATAGCCCTCTACCTTTTTATTATTCACAGAAATAATTGGCTGATAAACAAAGGTAATCCACTTTTCATCAGTACTACTATGAATTGTCTGCTCAACATAGTCGACCAGTACATTCATTTCCACGTCCACATTCTGATACAGCGATATGGAATTTCCTTTGATTTTTTTCGCGTCTTTTTTCGCAATTTCTGAGTAATGAATCATTTCCTCCCAGGTTGAAGCATCATTCGGATACTGAACCATGCCACAGCTAATTGAATATTTATAGCTTTCACAATCAAAAAATGTTGGAAAGTCATCAATTTTCTTGCTGGTATCTTCACGCGTAATGACATAAAAATGGTCTCCATGAGACCGGAAAACGAAGGCTGTGGGAAAATATTTGCAGATGTTCGTGTATAGATCAATCAGGACTAGATCGCCTAATCGAAAACCATTTCGCCGGTTGATACTGCAAAACGCATCGACATCGATACAATAAAGCGAAAAAGATGCTTCTTGATCAATCAGTTCTTTTAATATACCCAGCATGTGGCTTCGATTATTTGCATTTGTCAGGTAGTCTCTTTTTTCATCTGAAGCAAATAACGCGTTGAATTTATTTGATTCGTCACCGCTTTCATTCAATTGTTTCCTTGTTTCCACGAGTTCAACCATCCTCTTAACACTTCCTTCACTAACAATTATTTTCTGAACAGCCTTTGTTTCGTAATGCCTCTTGATCCCGGTGGTATCCTAATTTACTGTTTTAATTTGTAAAATACGCGATATTTTTCACGAAAAAAAAATCAAAACCCGTGCTTCCTGCCGTTCGGTCGCTTCGACATTATACGCCATATAAATATTACCTGTCTACTGTAAATTTTAGATACATGTTGCTTTTTTATTCAGTTAGCCTCTTTCGCTCACTCCTGTAAATAAAATTATTCTATAAAAAAAAGAGGCCAGAGCTCATATAAAGCCCTTGCCTCTAATCTTCTTTGTTTGTCTATTTAATTCCAGTAAACCAAACAACCAGAATATTCTTTTTTGATTTGCTTATGAATGCAATTTCAAACATTCAAATTTTTATTGCTCCGTGTCTGGCATTTTTAAATTGCGACTTGATCTTTTATAAAACGGCTCTCAATACCACCCCAAAAAACAGACCAAACATCCTCTGCAAATTTTGAGATATCACAGTCCCCGTGATAGATCATGGTTACATCGACCGTACCGTGAAGCATTGCCATAAATGAACAAACAATGGGATAACAAAATGTTTCTGCCTCCGGATTATCCCCAAGCGCCTTCCCGACAATCTCTTTTACTCGGTTTTCTAATTGCCGTTCATGTTCTTTTAAAGAAGACTGGGCTCTGTCAATCACATTTGCGGTCTCACTGAGTAGCAACCATTTCCAAAACCGCAACCTGGTGGTGTCACTGTAGTAGTTGATAATTGACATGAAAATCGTTTTTAACTGCTCTGCCGGACTAAGATGATCCAGCTCATAAAACTCCACCTGTTTTTCGTAAAAATACTTATCGACGTGGATATTGATCACTTCAAAATAAAGTTCCTCTTTACTTTCAAAATAATTATAAATCGACTGTTTTTTGATGCCCGCTGCCGCTGCAATTTCAGTCAATGGGATGTTGTATCCTTTCTCGGCAAATTTTTGGTACGCTACTTCTAATATCAGCTCTTTCCGCATGAATAATCTCCTTCAAATTGTCTAACCCTCTTATGAATATTATATCTTATAATATTCATTACTCCAACTTTTAATTATTAAAACAGCTTGATTAATGACTCATTAACCGTTATAATTAAACCTTGAGTTTAATTAATGAAATCGGGGTTTAATATGAGTCGACGAAAAAAAGAATTAGCTGATTTTCACAGAGAGAGTATCTTAAAAATTGCGGAAACGCTCTTTGAAAAAAATGGTGTTGAGAGTACGTCAATGAATGACATTGCAAGGGAAGCCGAATACAGCAAGGCAACCTTGTATGTCTATTTTAAAAACAAAGAGGAAATTATCAATTGTATTATTTTGCAGAGTATGAAACTGCTTTATGATCGAATTCAAGCATCTACACAAACTGAGAAAGACCTGTTAGCAAGGTATAATAGCATCTGTCATGAATTGACAACTTATTGTGATACCTATCCGTTGTATTTTCAAATATTAATTCAAGAAATCAATGTCGATGTTAACAATCCCGATACTCCGCCCGTGTTTCAAGAAATTTTTGAACTAGGTGAGAAAATCAATGGTCTGATCGATATCTTCATTAAAGACGGTATAAGCCAAGGTATTTTTCGTTCTGATATCAGAATCCCTGAAACCGTATTTTTTTTCTGGGCTAGTTTGTCAGGGATCATCCTGATGGCCAGCCAAAAAAAGAACTATATTGAGCAATTCATGAATACAACAAAACAAGATTTTTTAAAATACAGCTTTGATACGCTGATAAATTCAATCCTGAAGGAGAATAAAAATGTCTAAAATAAAAACAATCATTTTACCATTGATCATTGCAATTCTTGTTATTGGCTGCTTTTTTGGAGCCTCCTACCTCAGTGACGTCAATAATTATAAAAGAGCCGTTGCTGAAATTTCAATTGCCGACATCGATCTGTCTCAAGTCCCTGATGGTGTTTATGACGGAAGCTATGATGTCGGGATGATCTCCGCAGAGGTTGAAGTTGTTGTGTCGCATGGCGTAATTAAGACGATCAACCTGATTGATCATAAAAACGAACGGGGCTCTTCTGCTGAGGTGATTACTGACACCATTATTGCGCAACAAAAAATCGATGTTGACACTGTTTCAGGTGCTACCAATTCCAGCCAAGTGATCAAAAAAGCCGTTGCCGAGGCGCTGCTATAAAAATAATTTGCGATACTTGTTTTGCAAACTTGAGATCGTGTCTTTGAAATAGAGATTTCTTTTTTGTTATTATTTCGATCAATTAAATCAAATAAGGTTCTAAAAAGCCTTTGCTACCTGAGAATCAATTCCAGCCATGAATTGATTTCCAGGTTTTTTTTATACTTGTATCGTTGTCTCAATAAGTCAAATAAGTCGTGAAACAACGATATGACACCACGGTTCCGATGTTTAGTGTATCATCACCAAATTTCAGTTACTTATCGAAATCGAACACGATAACCATTGTTTAATCTTGACACCGTCTAGATAGCAGGCTATAATCTTTACAACGTCAAGATTACAGGAGGACTATCATGTCTGAAAAACCCTATCACCACGGCCACTTAAGAGACAGCCTGATTGAAGCAGGCATTGAACTTATTAATAAAATGGGCGAGGATGGCTTGTCTCTGCGGAAGGTAGCAGCTCTTTGTGGGGTCAGTCATTCTGCTCCTTACAGTCATTTTAAGAACAAAGATGAACTCTTACACGGAATGCAGAACCATGTCACCAAAATGTTTATGCAAGCGCTGGATTCCCAAATCGATATCTATTCTCAAACTGAAGACCCTGAAACCCTGATCCAGATGGGCAAGGCTTATGTCCTCTTTTTTATCAAGCAACCCCAGTATTTCAATTTCTTGTTTTCCCACTCCAGCATATCGGTAAATTTGGCAATGGATGATGATGGCAAAGATAATTTTCCACCCTTTGAATTACTGCGACAACATTCCTTTCGAATTTTAAAAGGCCTGGGAATGGACGATCAGAAAATTAAAGATGCAATTATCTCCATGTGGGCGACCGTTCATGGACTGGCATCGATCGCAACCATGAAAAATGTCCATTATGACAAATCCTGGGAATCAAAAATTGAGGATTTGCTCCGGAATACCCAGATAGACTCAAACGATCGACGAAACTCTGAAGTACCGCTTCATGTTCAGAATGATTAAGAAGATGGTTCTCTTGATGTTTAGTTTGATCATCGGTTTAGCGATAATATCTTTTGTGACACTTTTTATGTGCAGTCCCGGTGAAATACAACCCTTCACTGATGCCAATGGAACTTACTTAGAGGATAGCCTGGCTGAAAAAATATCGGTTGATATCAATGGTATTGCAATGGGCATGATCATTAAGGCTAAAGATTCAAACAAACCGGTGTTATTATTCCTCCATGGCGGTCCGGGTATGCCGGAATATTGGCTCAATGAAGCCTACCCCTCAGGTCTTGAAGATCATTTTACGGTAGTCTGGTGGGACCAGCGCGGTGCCGGACTCTCTTACAACGATGCCATCTCCAGCGATACCGTAACCAGCCAACAAATGATTGATGACACGATTGCCGTTACCAACTACCTGCGGCAACGCTTTAACCAGGATAAAATTTTTCTCATGGCCCATTCTGGCGGCACCTATATCGGAATTCAGGCGGCTGCCAAGGCACCTGAGCTGTATCGGGCTTATATCGGCGTAGCTCAGATTTCGAAACCAGCGCTTTCTGAACAACTTGCTTATGATTTTATGCTGGATTTTTATGAAAAATCTAATAACAAAAAAAATCTCAAGACCCTGAAAGCAACCCCTTATGGAACCCCCGGCTATGATCAGATCCGTGACCGGATGATGCATGAAGCAGGTATTGGCACCACCCATACCATGGATTCGGTGATAACTGGAATATTTCTAGAAGTCATGAAAAACCGGGAATATACGGTTACCGAGAAAATTAACATCTGGCGAGGAAAAGCTTTTGCCAAAAAAACAAAGCTCCATGAGGAGTTATGGCAATGCGATCTGAGTAAATCTCTAACCCGGGTGGATGTTCCGATCTACTTTTTTGTTGGCGATTATGACTACACCGTTAATCGTTATCTCTCCGCAGCCTATCTGGAAAAAATCCAGGCCCCGGTAAAACACTGCTACCTTTTTGAAAATTCCGCCCACAGCCCGATCTTTGAAGAACCTGATCAAACAAATGCGATTTTGGAAGCGATTCAGAGCGATTTTTGAAGATCTTGAAGCCAGGCATTAAAATATTTCTGCATAAGTAAGGTTCAATAAAACAGCGAATTTCTAGAACATTGGCAACTAAATGGCCAGCTCATCAATCGATCACACTCAAACGATACTATGTGGAGAATCAAATTTAAGATTAATTTAAGATGCCGTTATGGCGTCTGTCAGAATGGATTGCGATAATAATTGTAGCGCTAACACATGCGGCCAAGAGACAAAAGGAACACGGCAAATCAGACAAGAACGCTTTTAATCAACTGATCGCGTTGGCCTCTTATGTCTTCCGCTTTATTTAGCGAAACCCCATATTGAAAGGAATTCTATCCATGAAAAATTTATTTCTATTAGCCTTATTTCTGTTATCCACCCTGCTTGTTTTTACCGGATGTATCAACACGGGTGATTTTAAAGATCCTGATCTCCAGGTTCCATCGATTTCTGTCACGTCATCATCAATTGTTGATGGCAAGCTGCTGACGGCCACTGCCGCCGACCGAAAACCCAATGATCCGATTGGCTTAAATCAAAGCCCGGCTTTGAGCTGGACAGCGGTTGAAGACGCGAACTATTATGCCCTTTGCATGTTTGACGAAGATGCTAATTGGCTTCACTGCTTTGAGACGGACATAACCACCACATCAATCGAGCAAGGTGTTTTAACCGCCCCCAGTCAATACATAGGTCCCTATCCACCTCAGGCCGGTGGCAAACATACCTATCGAATCGAAGTCTTTGCCATAAAAACACAGCCCAACGATACGATTGGTAACTTAGATGGACAGAATTCTTACGTTGGACTTATCAATCATCTCAACCAGGTTGGTGGTCACGCTGATAACATTATTGCCCGGGGCCATCTGACCGCAACCTATGAAAATGGCGATTATAATGTTATCCTCGATGGGGTGGAGTCAGAATGACAACCTTTATTATTTTTAGTCTCCTGTTGATCTCACTGTTCTTTGTTATACTTACCGGGATGATCCTGACGATCTCCCTGATTATCAAAAAAAGAAAGGGCCACGCAATACGCAAAACCATTATACATCTGAAAAGGAACGGCGTTATTTTATGCGTTTTGGTTATTGGCATGTTTGGATTATCATTATTTAGTCAAGTGACCGCTCAGACCCCAGCGATTCTCGATGAACAGGGTAAGATCAAATCCGGAAGCATCTCGGAGCTGACACAGATCGAATTAAACGGACGGAAAGAATGGATCAGCATTCGCGGACAAAATGCCAAAAACCCTGTCCTATTATTTTTAGCCGGGGGGCCGGGTGGTTCACAAATGGCTGCTGTGCGCCATGATCTGGCTGCGCTTGAAAAGGACTTTGTGGTGGTAAATTGGGACCAACCCGGATCGGGAAAATCCTTCTACACAACAAATAAAAATAATTTAACGGTGGCTAACTATATCGATGACGGTTCCGACCTCACCGAATACTTATGCCAGCGTTTTGCACAGGAAAAAATATATCTATTGGGTGAATCCTGGGGCAGTGCCCTCGCTATTTTTCTGGCCGATCAATCTCCAGACCGCTACCATGCGGTTATTGGCACCGGTCAAATGATTGATTTTTTAGAAACCGAAATCATCGATTATAACCTGGCTCTGGAAATTGCTCAGGAAAAAAACGATACTGCTAAAATTGACAAGCTGCTGGCTAATGGCAGCCCGCCCTATTACGGAAAAGATGTTACTTTAAAAAGCGCTGCCTACCTGACTTATCTGACTTCTTATATGGGTGAAAATCCAGCGATTTATAACAATGGTTATAATACTCTTCGGGATATTTTTTCGCCCGAATACAGCCTTTTGGATAAGATTAATTTTTTCCGGGGTATTATCTCCACCTTTAACCATGTTTATCCCCAACTCTATAACACTGATTTACGGCAATCCTACCAGAATTTAGACGTGCCGATATATTTTTTTCTCGGCCGGCATGATCTTAATGCCCCGACCTCATTGGTGGAAGATTATGTGACGATCCTCAATGCCCCGGTTAAAAAAATCGTCTGGTTTGAACACTCCGGACATAGCCCCTGGATCAACGAAAGTGATGCGTTTGTCGAAGAACTATTGCAAATAAAAAACACTGTGAACAAATGATAAATCCGAATAGGACGAGGCGATGAGACATGGAAAAAAATAGAGATTATTTGACAAATGGCATTACCGAAATCATATGATTGATAAATTAAATGAACTGATTGGGAAAAAATCATGTTTCATCTTTACTGTGTTGATAATGAGGCCCTAGCGGTTTGTGATGAAGATATCAAAAGAGAATGCAACTCAAGGAGCAAGATATGAACAAAGACGTTATTATTATCTGTCAATCCATTTACCATGGCAATACGATGAAGTTGGCCCGGGCTTTATCCGGGAAGCTCCAGTGCCGCCTGATCACTGCCAGTGAAGCCCTGCTCGCTGATCTCAGCGATTATAAGATTGTCGGGCTTGCTTCCGGTATATACTTTACCTCACACCACCCCGAAATCATGGCGATCGTCGATCGACTAAACGCCAATCATAAAACCTTCATCATCTCAACTCGTGGCCGACCCTATTTAGGTAATTATCATGCGGCCTTAAAAGATGCCTTAACAAACAAAGGGATCGAAATAATCGGCCAATTTTCAACCAAAGGTTATGACTGCACCGGACCTTTTAATCTAATCCGCGGTGGCAATAAGGGCCGACCCAATGAAAAAGATGAGCTTAGAGGGATCAAATTTATCGATAAGATCATGCCTGAATATATCCAGGATCTGACTGCTGTTCCCAATGGACGAAATGTCTCGATCGCTCCACAATGTGTTGGCTGTGGCAGTTGTATAGCAATCTGTCCGATGCATGTCTTTGATATTAAGAGTAATCGTGCCGAGGTAATCAATGAACAAGAATGCATTCATTGTGGCCTATGTCAGAAAGAATGTCCGGATCAGTCAATTCTGATTCATCATACTACCCGGGAACTAATCGAAATTGTCAAACGTCACTCCCGACGAAAAAGCCTCTAGTGGATTGTTTCTTTGTTTGGCTATAATATGATAAAATTAGTTTGTCTTACGATCGTTTCACTCCTTCTACTAACATTTTCTGGTTGTAATATTACCAAGGGAGGCATCATAGTCAACGAAAAAATTCCAGGTAAAGAATTCGAAATTGAGTTTTCAAAATGGAGTAACGAAAACAAATTCCTACTACCAATGAATCAGAATGATGAGCTTCAGATAGAAATCATCAACGGTAGCGGTACCATATCGCTTAAAATCTCCGATTTGAAAGGTGACAGCATCTATAATGGCACTGGCCTTGGTAGCGCTTCATTCATCGTAAAAGCTCCCCATGATGGGGATTATTTGATCACGATGAAAGGTAGAAATGCTAGTGGAGTGATTAGTATTAAAACGCTGCCACGATAATTTATTATTATGGCAATGGGCGAAAGCAAGAACATTTTTCCTGTTTCAATTACAAAACTGGACAAAGAAGGCGCGTAATTATCACTGTTAGAAGGTTCAGATCATGATTATTTTTCTTTGTGATCAATACAGAACTACCATGTTGGAGAGCCGAACGCATTATCTGACCGTTTATTCCAAAATCAGCCAGATCACAAGTCATGCCTCGCTTCGTGGCGTAAGGGATTATCTTATTGAGAGTGATTGTTTCCAATTATGAAGCGAATACCAAATTCAAATAAGATCTAGGGTTTCAGTACTTTACGATTTATTTCCGTCACACAAGACTGTCGAATCTTGTCTTCATTCAGTGCAGACATTGTTGTCAATCTTTCTATATTCAGCAGCTCCAGAAAATCATGAATATACAGATTATTTTTTCACCAATACTGATTCCCTTTTTTATATAACCACCAGTGTCGGTGTCTATCTTCCTTCGCCAGCATTTTTCAAAGGAGCCGATACTGTAAGAAACGGTGTTAAAATGCCCCCCTTTCTGGAAAAAGTGAATGCAAAAAACATCAACAATTGTCCCCAAAATAGTATTTGCCAAATTATTTCACTTTATATTATAAATATTAAATATATTTCGCAGATGATTAAAAAAGCGATTATATTTCGCTATCTAATCGCTTTTTTATTGCTTTATATTCTTATTTGGCGAAGGCGACCCGTACCGGTTTAAGGTGACAATTTGTATTGTAGGTTATCGACATAATTAATCAATATCTTTCGTCCATACATAACAAAATGAATCAGAGAAAGGTTCTTTGAATGACAAGTCTAAACGATTATACAGTAAATTTCAACCAAAACCTGAAGGTAAGTTTTAATGGCGGTAATCTCTCATCCGATGGGGGACTACTAATTCCACGGAGCTCCGACGAAGCACTTGGTTTGAGTCAATTGATCCAAGAGTGTTCCAAAGGGTGCAAGGCGTTGACGTTTAACAGCAGGTGTGATCAGCCAATTGATGTATACCACCATTACCGGCTAACATGCGGATGATGCCCCCGACCATCTGCGTATTGATCCAATGTTTACAATGATTCTGGGGAAAAATCGCTGGCCTTTCAACAAACGATCTCCCTGATGTCTGAATCACTTTGATATATTAATGTTGGAAAAGCTTGACCTGTCTGCTGCTTGATTTTGTCCAAAATGCCGACAAAGTGAACCTGCCGGAGTATGTAATGCTAGATACCCATATTGACACCTACTGCTTCTAAAAAACAAGTCCTAGGGATTCGTCTACTCTTTTGAACAGATTTTTTGTGCCTATATAGGAAGCTGCTCAAAATCAGTTTCCTTGCAACGTTTTAAGCTTTTTGGAGTATATCAACCTGAAAACTAGTCTCTGGATGATGCGTTTTCACAAACTATCAGGGTTTGTGAAAAATTAGGCTTAAAAGCTATTGTAATTTAGAAACTACAATTTAAAGGGCTTTCCACCCATTAAATTAATTAGAACCTACTTAGTAGCAAGATTTATTTCGAATATATATAATATTGCGCATTATTCCATTTTAACCGTTAAAACCATCTTTATTCATTAAGTAGCACGAGCCATCTAACGCAAAAATCTACATTCCCGTGAAATAGTTCTGCTATTCCCCGTATACTGTTCGTTGTTTAATCGAATATCCTTTATCACTTCATAATTTACGACAATATTATTAAAATACTCCTTATTTTCTTAGTTTAAATTGACTAATCATTTGTTTCAGTATTTCAGCTTGACTGGATAGTTCTTCACTTGCGGCAGCACTTTCTTCTGCGGTTGCTGAATTCTGTAGAACAACCTTAGCGACCTGTTCAATTCCTAGGTTAATCTGCTCAATTCCAGAGGCTTGCTCATTTGACGCTTCAGCTATATTTTCTACTATTCCCGCAACTTTTCCAATTCCGTCAACAATATCATTAAAGGCTACTGCAGTATTGTCAGCAATTCGAGTTCCTGCCTGTACTTTATCGATAGAACCTTCGATTAAAATAGCCGTTTCTTTTGCAGCATCGGCACTCCTTGCAGCCAATGTTCTGACTTCCTCGGCTACTACTGCAAATCCTTTCCCATGCTGCCCTGCCCTTGCCGCCTCAACAGCTGCGTTAAGTGCAAGTATATTTGTCTGGAAGGCAATATCATCTATGACCTTGATAATTTTTGATATATCTTCAGAGGATTTGTTTATTTTTATCATCGATTTCTGCATTTCTGCCATTTGCTCTTTTCCTTCTACAGCATTATCTTGGACATCTTTAGCCAGTTCTTGAGCTTTATTTGCATCTAGCGAATTTCGTTTCGTCTGGTCCGTAATTTCTGTAACGGATGCCGTCAATTCCTGTATACTACTTGCTTGTTCAGTTGATCCTTGCGCCAAGTTCTGACCGCCATATGAGACTTCATATGAACCAGCGGCTACCTGATCAGCTGACTCATTGATTTTTATTAATAAAGGATTTAATGATTCAATAATCCCATTTATGCCATAGGATATACCGACATAATCGCCATCATATATTTTCACATTTTTCAGATCGAGATTTCCCTTTCCGATCTCACAGGTGACAGTTGAAATTTCAGTTATTACCCAATTCAATCGAAGCTGTATGTCATTGATCACCTGTTTCAATTCATCGAAAACACCTTGATATAATCCGTTAACCGTGTTTTTCAAATTTCCGGAACAGAGTGTATCTAGCACATCTAACATTTCTTTTAATGGTTTGTCTACCGCATCAAGAATAACATTCATTCCATTAATGAGGGTATACCACGACCCTTTGAATTTTGTCTCATCTGCTCTTTTTTCCAGTTTTCCTTCTGCTACAGCATTCATAAGCATTGTTGCATCTTCAATCGTATTACAAATCGATTTTTTAACTTCCTTCAAGTATTTATTAACTCCCTGAAATTGTTCAAACATTTCACCTGTATATTCATTGGGATTCGCTATGTCCAGGTCAAACTCCAGGTTACCTTCCGCTAGACGTAATAAGTTCTTTTCTAGTCGTAATATTTCTTTGTATGTGTAATCATTAATATTCAAAACCTGCGTCATATCCGTTATAACTTCTACAAAACCGATATTTTCTTCATTCTTGCTTTTAATATATGCGGTATTCTGTTTTTCTTTTTTTCTACCCCATTCAAAATATGAATTGGTTACGCCCTTTTTCACAAATTGTTTTACTCCGCAATCTTCGGTATTACAGATACTAGTTCCTGCGGTACAACAATCCATTCCATAAGCTGATTCTCGGTCTGTGATAACAACGGCTGAAACTAGGGACTTTTCAAATGCTCTATTCAAAAATGTCCATTTCATATTATTGTCCATCACTTGAATTGGCAACGGTATTGCATCGAGAATTGCTTCAAACCAATGCATCCTATCAAAAACCTTGTCCATTGTTTGATTGGCATTTAAAATTGTTGTTCTAAAACCACCTTCCAGGTCATCAGCAAGATCGTTTATTCTAAGTTCACCATTAGCTGTATCCTCTGAAATCACAGCCATGTGATTAGAAATTGTTTTGACAGAATTTCGGATTTTTAGCAAACTTGTGCCAAGTAAATCTTTTTTTGATTTTGGTTTAATTTCAATTGACAGATTTCCCTCAGCTAAATGCTTTGCCGTGATTGAATGAATTTTAATATCTTCAACAAATCGATATATAGCTCTGCTGAGTTCTCCCAATTGATTCTCAGAATCTGAGGATGTAAATACCATATCAATTTCGCCATGATTCAATCGATCAACTTCTTCAGCCAGACTTATTAGTCTCCTTGAAAATCTATGTATACTAAAAATCAAAACACCAATAACCAATAATAATCCCATACCAATAACAAATATCAGTTTGTTCTGCATAACACCAAACTGACTAAAATTTTGATTCAGCATATAGATGAATATACCATCAATTATCGCAATAATCAGTATTGAAGGAAACCCTATCAATTGAATCATTTGTAAAAATAAACTTTTTTTGTGCTCCATTTTTCTCCTTGCCTTAGAAATCTAAAACCTTAAACAATAATAGCAGGTAATATAGCTATGATTTACAATGATCTCAAGGGTATTCTTAAATAAGACAGTTTACCAATTCATCAATGCTGAACTTGTAAAAAATACTTTCAGCATTAATTTCTTTTAAAACGGCTCTGATATTGTCTTCCTTGTAAAAACATCCCGCGAGAGAACACGAAACATAATCAATGTCTCCTTTGCAAAAAAAATCTCCATAAATTTTGCATTCCGTAATGCAGCCTTGCTTGATGTTAAGATGAAATTCAATTTTTCCACCTTCATATCGTTTGCTTTTAATAATGTTAAATTTCGGAGATTTTCCATAGTTCCATTCCCAACTTTTAAACTTCTGATCTCTAATTTCATTAACTCTATCAATATCTTTCAATGTCAATACATACCGTTTATCATTGTTTCTGAGTATCTCATCCACAATCAAATTTTTAAAAGCATTTGAATTGATTTTTCTGTCAAAATGATCTTTTACGTTTGTGACTCTCTCCCGCACTGATTTTAATCCTTTTGAAATAATTTTATCATCAGAAACAGTAATTGCTTTAACAAGCTCGTTTAAATCTGTATTAAACAGAATAGATCCATGATGAAGACCACAGCGTTCGTCACAATACTGAGAATTACCTGAAATCTTCTTTCCTTTGATATAAATATCATTACGATCATTATAATTTGCTTCAATTCCCTGTTTTGCTAAAGCGTTAATCACCGGTTTAACATACTCAGTAAAGTCAATATTCATAAATGGCTTTTTTATAATGTAACTAAATTGCCACCCATTTGGATCTGTATATATTGTTCCACCACCAGTTATTCGTCTTACTACACAGATTTTTTTTTCTTTTACATAATTACAGTTTATTTCTTCAATTGTATTTTGATGTTTGCCTATCATTAATGTTGGAACAGTTCTCCAAAATAGAAAAACATCATCCTTCAAATCGAGTTCTTTTAATAAATAATATTCGAGCGCAAAATTAAAATAGGGGTCCAGTGAATCATTTTCTATATAAATCATATTATGCAATCCATTCCCTTCGTATTTTTTCTACGGCTTCTATCGCATTATAAGAACTCCTGACAAGCGATGAACTTGCTACAAACTTTATCCCTTTACTTTCGCCTATTTCTTTATAGGCATCAAATCTTTTCTGGGAAATGTATTCTTTAACACTGATGTGTTTTTTACTTGGTCTTAAATATTGACCAATTGTTAAAATATCACAATTAATTTCAACTAAATGATCCATTACTTTGTATACTTCTTTTTCTGTTTCTCCCAGCCCTACCATAATTCCAGTTTTACTGATAATATTTGGTGCCTCTTCTTTTATATGTTTCAGTAAAATCAATGATCTAAAATACTGTGCACTTGGTCTTACCGAGTGGTATAGTGATGGCACCGTTTCAAGATTATGATTGATTACATCCGGCTCTGCTAAAATTATTTTTTCGATATCTCTCTTATTTCCCTGAAAATCGGGTATCAATACTTCAATGGTAGATTCAGGCATGGCTTTTTTCACAGCGCTAATGGTTTTAGCAAAATGCAATGCCCCTCCATCTTCGAGATCATCACGGGTTACTGAAGTGATTACGATGTGTTTTAGACCAATTTCTTTTGCAGCTGCTGCAATATTTTCTGGTTCAGCTAGATCCAAAGGTGAAGGTTTTCCAGTCAAAACTGCACAATAACTGCAGTTCCGTGTACAAATATTGCCCATAATCATAAATGTTGCGGTCTTTTTCTTGTAACATTCTCCCATATTTGGACAAGCGGCCTCATTGCAGACGGTATTCAGGGACAAATCGGTTAATATTTTATTCATCTTTGAAATTGATTCCGTATCATAACTTCGTCTTAGTTCTGCTGGTAACTTTTCTTTCATTTCTTACACTTATGTAATGAGAATTTTAAAATTCTCATTACATATTCCTTATTTATAAATTTAGGCTTTCTCAAAAATCCCATGAAATCTGGGCCTCAAGACGAGATGAATTTTAAGCTTTGTGAATACTTCTTTTATGAACATCATGCAATGCTTCCATGATTCCTTCAGACAATGTAGGATGCGGAAAAATCGACTGGCCAACCTGCTTCGCTGTTAAGCCAAGATCAATCGCTAAAGTCAATATTTGGAGCATATCGGTTCCATGAGCTCCAACAATCTCCCCGCCAATGATTTCATCTTTTCGATTCACAATTACCTTCACAAAACCCGTCGTTTTGTCTGATGCTTTCGCCTTACCAAGAGCTGCAAAATTAAATGAGCCGATTGTATAAGCAATACTCTGTTTTTTAGCCTGTTCTTCTGTTATTCCCACACATGCAATCTCCGGATCGGTGTACACACAACGCGGAACAGCCTTATAACTGATTTCAATAGCATCTCCACAAATATCGTCTACCGCCGTTAGTGCTTCTTTGGATGCGACATGTGCTAATTGGGGAGAACTGACAATGTCTCCAATTGCATAAATACCCTCAATACTTGTTCGCATCTTTTTATCCACTTCAATCAACCCACGTTCAGATACCAAGATATCTGTATTTTCAAGTCCTAAACCAACCGTAAATGGCTGTCTGCCTATTGAAATCAATAGCTTTTCTGCTTCAATTGCTACGCCATCTTGAAGTATTACTTGAACCCCAGATGCTGATACATTTACTGATTCAACCTTTTTCTTTGTGATGACTTTGATCTTTTCTTTTTTAAATTGACGTTCCAGCTGTTTAGCAACATCATCGTCTTCGAAAGGCAGTAAATGTTCCATTAATTCGACAATCGTAACCTCAGTTCCCATCCGTTTCAAAAATTGACCAATTTCGCAACCGATAACCCCACCGCCAACAATAATAATTGATTTCGGCTGTTCATCCAATTCCAGCATTTCATCACTCGTTACAACACTGTTTTTGTTATAATTCAAGAATGACGGTATACTCGGTACGGAGCCCGTTGCGAGAATAATTTTATCAGCTGAAATTTCTTCTCTTGTCCCATCAGTTTTATAAACAATTACCGTGTTGTTATTCTTAAGCTGACCAAAGCCATTAATTACACTTACACCATTTGCCTTCATTAGATAATCAATCCCATTGATCAAGCCGTTCACTACCGTATTTTTTCGATCAAATGAATATCCGAAGTTATTGATTTCTGCTTGTGTTTCTATTCCAAAAACTGTTGCTTTCTTTACTGTTGCTAACGTATCCGTCACAGCCAGTAGTGCTTTTGTCGGTATACAACCTTTATTTAAACAGGTTCCTCCCAATTTTTCCTTTTCAATAAGGATAACCTCACAGCCACGTTTAGCGGCATAAATTGCTGCTTCATAACCTCCCGGGCCAGCTCCAATCACTACAACTTTCATTTTTTCTCCTCTTTAAGTCAAGCACCTATTTTAGGATACTTGCGTATTATTTTTAAGCAAATAGTTCAGAATTTCTGATTCCTTTTAGTATTCTTCCAAACCATTTTTTTTTGTGAAGATTTACATTAGAGACTTTTGGGGCCAGTTTGACGGCACAGCTGAAGTCTCCAATCTTGCACATACTATTGAATTGGTTATCCCCCCACTGGTAAATTTCTTGTCTTGATAATATCCCCATCTTTTATAAAGACTTGATAAATAGCAGCCGGACAGATGATCACATCATTGACGATCACAAGCAATGCAGATGTACTTATCTCATTTTTATTTTTTATGACCTGAAGTAATCCAGCAATTGTTACATGCTCTAAAAATTCATATTGTTGGTTATTGACGGTAATCACGATTTTCTCTTATATTCCCATCATTTCTGCTGGAATGTTGAACGTTTTGCCGGTAGATGGTAAAGGCTCCGTTCTAAAAAACTCTGGAATTTGATTATCTGCTTTCGTCCATCCCGCTTTTTTATTAAACTCATGTTCCATTTTCAGTGTTTTATCTGCAGCAGCGAAAAGACCCTCTGCATTTAGATCTCCACCATACATTGCGTTATACAATTCTGCCAGTTGGTCAAGCTGTCCCCCTAAAGTTGACATGGTCATCATACAGGTCATGCTGTCAGCCATTGCAAAAATGCGCTGCATGACATTAGATGTTTGAATAGCTCCTGCGAGATCTGTTGGATCATCCTTACCCAAGGTGATCCCTGCTGTGTGGTCAGCACCCATAGACGATGTCGCATAAGTGAATCCTGTGCCGATTGTCCCTCTTGGATCATAACCCGGTATTGCCTGGTTTTTACATGTTGGTATGCGCTTAATGTTGTAATGTTCGCCTACTGCTGCGGTACCCTGACCGATTAAATTTCCAATTTCTGTGCCCTCAGCTATCTGCTGATATAGTTCTAAAGCTGCATTTGCATCTCCCCAGGGTATGATTTCTGCTTCCATACAAAGTGCAATCGAGGCACCAGTTTCGATCGTATCCAGTCCAAGATCATCACAAATTCGGTCCATTCTTGCGATGGTTTCAAAATCATAAATATCGCAATTAGGCCCGCAAAGTGCAATGGTTTCGTATTCAAATCCACCGGTCAAAAATTTACCGTCATTATCCTTGATGATATTTGAGCATTTAATCAAACAACCGGATTGACAAGGATGCTGATTTTTTCCGTTCCGGTTAACAAAATCAATAAATTTATCTGATTTAAGATTGTCAATTTTCTCTGAAATGGTACCGGTGAAATTATGTGTCGGAATAATCCCAGCAACACCAGTTTTATCAATTGTACAGGCCGTCCCTATCAGCGAAAAAGGATTTGTTTTTGATGCCTCTGCAACCGATTTGTTCAGTGCCTTTCTAATTCTTGAAAATTTCTCTTGATCCGCATACGCTGGCTTGCTTTTTTCATCTGCATTTTGAATAACAATTCCTTTGATCCCCTTGGATGCCAGCACCGATCCTAAACCTCCTCGCCCTGCTGCCCGACAGGGATAATTTGTCCCGTATTCGGTAATTTGTAACGACGAATTCTTATAAAGTCGTTCACCTGCGACACCTATTGAGATCACTGATATGTTTTCGCTATATTTTTTCTGCATGTTCTCTACAAATTCATAATTATTCATTCCCTGATACGATGTCGCATCTTCCAGACTTATGCTGCCATCGGAACGGATTAAAATTACCTTCATTATTCCATCAATTTTTGGTTTGCTTTCGATAATAATAGATCTTATATTATGATCACTCAAAGCCTTAGCTGCGCTACCACCTACGTTTGATTCCTTTATCCCACCGGTTAAAGGGCTTTTTGCCCCAACTGAAAGACGATTTGCACAAACCAAACCGCTTCCTGCAAACATACTGGTGCAGATAATAATTTTAGCTTCTTCACCCAATGGATCACAGTCTGGATTAACCTCATCATTCAGGAATTGAGCAATTAAACTTCTTCCTCCCAAACCCATATAAGCATCCTTGTATTCTTCAGTTTCTATCAGATTTTTATTAGAATTAATTCTTATTGTTTTCCACATGATTTACTCCTTGTTTACAGATATTTGATCAATGATAACTGCCATTGAAATTTTTATATATTCTTTTTTCTATCAAACCATTCAAAATAAATAGTGTTTTGCAAGTTAATTATCATTACCTAACTTTTTTAATGATAATTTTTAAATTACTAGTCTGCTAATTCATAGGTTCGGTCAATAATCCATTTTGCTCCGTCGTCATCAAGTTTTCTTGGACAGAAATTTACCATAATGTCTTTAAATGCTAATGGTATTATTTTTTCATAAGCGACTTGTTTATCAGGAACAAATTCGGTGATATCCGGTATCCCAACAGAGCGATACATTTCATGAATCGTTTCTGAAGTCTTCTTCGCAATTGACTCCGTGCTATCGGTGTCTTTATAATTGACATCCAGTAAATCTGCAATTTTAATTATTTCTTTGGGACATTCTTCAACCACAAATTCAAGACATGCAGGCGTAAAGATGGCACAACTAACGCCATGAGGCACATGAAAAATGGCTCCCATCGAATGCGCAAATGCATGGCTCATTGAACATTTTGCATTTGCTAAGGCAATACCACCCAAATTTGACGCTAAATGCATCTCGGTACGAGCTTCCAGATCATTGCCATTTTCGATGACTTTTTTATAACTGTTTTTCATTAATCGGATGGCTTCATATGATATACTTTGAGTAATCAAATTTGTCATATTGGATGTTATTGCATCAATTGCATGAGCGAGAACATCAAAAGCACACGCTGCCGTGACCTTAGGCGGCACACCTAGAACTAGTTCTGGATCAATCAGAGCCATATCTGGCATGGTTCCCATCCCGATAACGACTCGCTTCGAGCCACTTTCTGTATCCGTGATTACACTTCCCTTAGATGCTTCACTACCCGTTCCAGATGTTGTTGGAATTGCAATCATCGGTACGCCTGATTTTTGGGGAAATGATAAGTCATAAAAGCTCTGAAGCGGTTCATCGTTATTCAGCAATAATTTAACCCCCTTTCCTGCATCAATACTGCTGCCGCCACCAATTGCAACTACGCCATCAACTTTCTCTTTTTTAGCAAAGTCTACCATTTCTGTGATAATCAAATCCGTCGGATCAGCCTCTACTCTATTACTTGTGACTACTTCTATCCCTTCATGTCGAATAGCATCGATTATTTTTTCGGTTATTCCAGCCGCCTCAACGCCTTTATCATACATGACCAGGACTTTAGTGCATCCCAGTTCTTTTAGTTTTTCACCTGTTTTGCTTGAAATTCCTACATCAATAAACTGTGGTATTAACATCACGAATGCGTTCGTCTTCATCTTATTTCTCCTAAATTATAATTATTTAATGTTTTTCATTTGTGTGAATTATTTAGTTGCTGGATTGTTTTCGATTAGCTCGATAATCTCTTTTATACATTCTTGCTCATTGTTTTCCATCAGCCAATGTCCTGCTCCGTCAAGTTCAACAAATTTATAATACCCTTTCATGTATTCATGGCCTTTTTCAACCCCTACTCTTCCCAATGCAAAGTCATGATTTCCCCAAATGTAACAGGTCGGCGTATATATAGGACCAAACAGAATCTCTGGATTTTGCTCGCTTGGTTTTACCAGCATTAGCGCTCTATACCAATTGAGTATTGATGTGCATGCTTCTTTATCTGAGAATATTTCAAGAAAATCATCAATATTTTTACTTTCAAATCCATCCCAGATTTCTCTAAGTCTAGCATGGTCATCCTTAATAAGTAGCTCCTCTGGACGGTCGGGAGTTAGATATTCAAAGATATAATGACTTTGTTTCTGCTGTTCAGGATCATTTGCAACCGCCCATTCAAATGCTGCCGAATGAGGTGTTGACATGGCTGTCCAAGACTGTATTCTTTCCGGATAGAGGGTAACAGCAGCCCAACCTACACCAGCGCCCCAATCATGGCCAATTAAATGGAATTTTCCCTTTTCACCAACTGCATCCGCTAAAGCGACAAAATCAGAAGCTAATTTTCGTGTGGTAAAATTTTCCATACCAACTGGTCGCGCACCATCACTGTAACCACGTTGGTTTGGGGCCAGACAACGATAGCCTTTATCTGCAAGTTTCTTAATAATATTCTCCCAGATAATAGAACTTTGCGGAAAGCCATGTAATAAGATGACCAATTCACCCTTATTATCCAGTCCACAGGTTCGACACGTAAAATCCATTTCATTTGCTGAAATAGTGGTCTTTTTTACTTCATTATTCATCATCATAATCTCCCTCTTTCTATACTTATCATATTTTAATTGTTTCCATTGTTTCTAAACATACATAAACCTTTGGCAGTGAACTACTATATTTACTGACATTCTCCATAGCCCTTTCCCTGTAGTGGAATTTGTCATGTTGTTGTAATGGAATATGACAGGAAATAGCCAACTGAGGATTAACTACGTCACTGATAAAAGTGCGTCCTTTTTTCTGGCTAATTTCTGTAAAATTTATACAAACCGTATCAATCGTTTCATTTCTCAACCAATCAGTAATATTCGAATTACCAGATTCTGCATCTCCCATAAAAAGGATCTGCTGATCTGCAACACTGATTAAATAGCTAAAGTGATTAACTGTATTATGATATTTGATCCCATCATGGTATGTTCTTGCCGCCTTAATTTTAATATTTCCAGCTTCAATAACGGTAACTTCACCATATCCAGAATTCAAATACGAAATTGGATTTGGCAGAAGATCCAAATCGTCTTTCATATAAATTTTATTATTTTCATCAAGTTCTGGTAATATTATTTTTGTTTCCTGATTTTGTACTTCACATAGCTTTTTTAGATCACAGTGATCTTTATGCACATGTGTAAAAATCAAAAAATCAATATTACTGAACTCTTCCTCACCATTGATAATTTTATTCATTATTTTCTCGGGTATGGGGCTGAAATTGAGTGCCTGTTCAGTATGAATACCATCAATCAAAATTTTTGTATTTCCATCAGTTAACATAAAACCGGCATTTGATAAATATGTTATTAAAATATCGTTTTTTTTCATCTGTCCTCCTAAGAGTAAGATTCTCTTGCTTTCTTATATTTTTTTGTTATATAATAATGTTAACGTTTAAGTTACTATAAAAATTAGACTTTAAAGGCGGTGCAGTGTTTTGTCCTTATTAACTATTAACGATTATGAAAAGCTCTTGAATTTTAATTTTTTCATTAATAAAGATTATTCAGACTTTATTAACCGAACACTTACGGCCTTAATCGATTTTTTTGATTTTAAGCTTACTGCATATGCTGTTTTTGACGTAAATCCAGACGGACAACGTTCCTTATCAAAATTAGAAACTCTTTATTTGCGCCCAAGTATTCTGAAGGCTTATAAAGAAAATTTTTACGCGTATGATCCCTTTTATAATAAAATTGACACCCTCCGAAATTCGAACGAATTCAAATATGTTTATACAACTAACGACCTTTGCTATGACGAATTTTTAAACTCGCCATATGGTGAATCGTTAATGAAAAACGGTATTGCATACCAAGCCATTTTAGGCGCGAGTGATGCAGCGCATCCTCCAATGCATATTATCAGTATTTTTAAAACCGAGAAAGAAGGAAACTTCACTCCAAAAGAACTGGAATTGTTGTCTCAAATTGGAAGAGTATTCCACAAATCGATGAGCCTATTTCGAAAATATACTTCTCAAGTAGATAAGATTTTCCTTGCAAATCGTTTATTCGATCTTACTTCAGTTGGCTTCGTTTTCTTTAATAAGAGCAAAGATGTTATTGATTTCAATAAAACATTTATCAACTATAGTGCTTTTCTATCTAATAAACCGAATATCAATGAAATCGTTTATGATTTTATCAATTTCGTTGAATCTACAAATCAAATTACTCTTGACACTTTAAAAGAGAATTCAATTATTAAAACCAACGGTTTTTTAGTAACGTTTTTCCCCCCCCAAATAAATCAGAATCAATATATTGAAACGTTCTATTGCTTGACAATAAAGAAAATTGAGGAAAGACAACCAGGAGATGATATACAAAATCAACTTGTCGAAGAATACAATCTAACTAAGAGAGAAAGTGAGATACTATCTCTCTTAGTTGATGGTGCAAGTAACCTACAAATCTCAGAAACGGTTTATATCAGTGTTTCAACGGTTAAATCACATGTTCGGAATATTTTCAATAAGCTAAATGTATCCACTCGTTCGGAAGCAATCCGAAAAATTCGAAAATTAGCTATTTTTGAAAACGATAATAACAATTCTAGCTGACCATAAGTCTTTTTAGGCTGCCTTTTTAACTGCAAGTGCACCCAATGCTTTAAATACCACGGTAAGGATTAGTGAAAACCAAACAACACCAAATGCGTAAGAAAGAAGTAAATCCAAATAATTACTTTCTGTTAAAAACTGATGTGCTGTTAGGACGGTAATAAACAAAAATGTAGCCTTGTTAAGAATGTATGGTAAAAACTCCGTAATATTAAAGAACAAAACAACAAATAATACTGCGATCAGTGCTATTTCAAAAACAGACATTCCGTAATTGTGAAGTAAATAGTAAAGCCCAAAACACAACGCAATCCCAACTAATGAACCAACGATATTTTCTACAATATGATCCATTTTGAAGTGATCAACATTTGCCCAATACCAAAAGAACATACAGCCAGCCCATACGTTCACCAACCCTAACATTCCGCTTACAATTGAGAATACAAATATTGTAATTGTTAGGATAACACCCAGGACAATACCTTCCTTAACTCTTTCATTTACTGATTTATTTTCCATTTTAAACTCCTTTTTCATTTATTATTTTTTTAAATTTGTGAGTAATTCTTTTTTAACATCATGCAACGCTTCCAGGATACCTTTACAAAACCAAGTGTTTATTTCCGCTATCTTAATATATTGCGTTTTTTTGCATTTTCTTCAAGTTCATCCCTAAAGTCTGGATGTGCTATACTAATCAACGCTTTAGCCCGTTCAATAAGTGATGCACCTCTTAATGCTGCAACACCATATTCAGTGACAACATAATCAACATCAGCTCTTGACAATGTAATGACAGTACCTTCGGGATGAACATCGACAATCGTCGACTTCAGTACTCTTTCGCCACTCGCGTTTTTTACATTGGCAGTTGAGTGCAATGCTATAAATGATTTCCCGTCTTTCGACATTTTGGCACCTTGAGCTGTCTCAACCTGACCACCGGTACCGCTTATATGCCTCGTTCCAATAGCTTCCGAAGAACATTGACCGAATAAATCAACTTGAAGTGTCGTATTGACAGATATCATTTTATGGTTTTTTGCTAATTCAAAAGGCGAATTACTGTCTCTGACATTTATATGCAGTACGCCAACATTGTCATCGATGAAGTCATATGTTTCCTTGGTGCCAAACGTAAATGATGTTATCATTTTGTTTTTATATAGCGTTTTGCATCGATTTGTTACAATACCTTCCTTATACAGTTGAACAAGACCGTCATTCAACATTTCAGTATGAACGCCTAAATCTTTTTTATCTTTCAACGCCATTGCAACTGCATTTGGTATTCCACCGATGCCCAACTGAAGAGTCGATCCATCTTCAATCATATCAGCAATATGTTTCCCAATAAGAATGTCTTCACCGCTTGATGCAGCGTTACGACTTGGAAGGTACATCACCTCGTTGTTACCATATAAAACATAGTCAACATCAGATATATGCACCTGGGTATCGCCAAAAGTTCGTGGTATATTTTCATTTATTTCTAAAATTACCAGATCAGCTTTTTTTAAGTAATCTGGACTGGCAACGCAAATTGGACCAGTACTGAAGTAACCTTGCTTATCCATCGGGCTAACTGACAGTGTGAAGATACTAACTGGTTTTCCAGTTACCTGATGATAATATAATCGATCAGTTCCACTTTTACTCAAATGATTTGGATAAAAGGTCGTCATTTTTGTTTTTGCGGGATCTCTCATAAAATTCCCATAAAACCCACTAACGTGATTAAGGATGCCGTCATATGTTTCATCCGAATAAAAATCATAAGGTTTCAGGTTTAATAAATTAATATGGGTAACCCCTTTCACGCCACGATCTTTTAATAAATGAAATTGATCCATGTAAGCCATTGGCTCAGCTATACCATAGGTGTAAATTGTAGCTCCATTGGTGATCTTTCCTACAGCTTCTTCAATTGTGATTGTTTTCGTATCTAATAATTCTTTATAGTTCATTTTCACCTCTCAAATAATAAATGTGCGGCAATCCTTTTCATTACCGCACTGGTAATTGCATTACGGATGCAATAATACTTTTATTTTATTTGCATCATTACATTCAAACGCCTCATTAAAATCTTCAAATTTAAATTTATGCGTCACTAAATCTTTAGTGTTAATCCTTCCATCTGCCATCATTTGAAGCGTTTTTTTCCATGTCCCCAGATTATGACCATATGAAAACTGTATTCTCATATTTTGCATTACGGCAACTATATATGCTTTTATATTGCTACCTTCTGCACTGGTAAGGGCTAATTCAACAATTGTTCCTGCCCGTTTTGTCATCATGATTGATTGTGTAATTACGATGTCTACGCCCGTGCATTCAAAAACAAAATCAGCACCTTTTCCAAAGGTCAGGGCACGCACTTCCTGGATTACGTTGCATTTGTCATTTTCAAAAGTGTAGTCCGCTCCAAGTTTTTTACCTAATTCCAATCGAGCATTTGCGGAAGAAATGTCCGCTAAAATTGTCTTTGCACCACAGGCTTTTGCAAATTGAAGAACAAGTAAACCGATAGGCCCAGCACCCATAACTACAACAGTATCCGTTGGTTTTATGTCAACGTTTTCTAAAACAGCGTGAGCGGCAACAGCGGCTGGTTCAACCAGCGCTCCTTCTTCTAAACTAACATTATCAGGCAACTTAAAAGTCGCTCCTTCTGGCATGCAAATGTATTCTGCCATTGCTCCGTCACATTCATAACCAATATTGATGGCATCCTGGCATCTCCCAATATCTCCCATTAAACAAGATCTGCATTTCCCACAGAAACCTTTTGTTACAATACCTGTGACACGATCACCAACTTTAAATTGCGTTACCCCATCACCAATTTCGGCTATAGTTCCGCTATATTCATGACCCATGGTAAATGGAATTGGGAGCGGAGATGTCGGTGTTTCAAAACCACCAACAATATGTAAATCAGAACCGCAAATTCCACAATACTCAACTTTAATTTTAACGCTACCTGGAGCGATTTTTGGCTCCTCAACTTCTACATATCCAAGATAACCAACACCATGTTCTAATTTTTGAACCGCTTTCATTTTTTCTCACCAATCTTCCTATTTAACGATATATAATTCCAGAATCCACATTTAAACACTGCCCGGTTATATTTTTTGCTTCATCCGATGCTAGAAACAATACTGCAAAAGCAATATCTTCTGGTGACTGAGTGCGCTTTAATGCAGATCCTGATGCCATTTTTTCAACAACTTGTTCGCTTGTGCTACAATCTTCGAATGCTCCAGGCACTGCTTTCTTAAAATCTAGTGCATCTGAATAAATATTGGTATTAATAAATCCAGGATTGACACAGTTTACATTCACATTAAAACTTCCCATTTCTTTTGCAAGAGAATTAGAAAAACTAATCGTCGCCGCCTTAGAGGCACCATATTGAGGCATCATCGGTACTTGCATGAATGCCGCAATTGAAGAGATATTAATGATTTTACCGCTTCTTTGTGCGTGGAAATTACCATAAAAAGATCGACACATATTAAGCATCCCTACTGTGTTGACATTAAAAACACGTTTTACATCGTCTGAAGATATTTTTAAAAATGGCGGTCCTATATCTTTTGGACCAATACCTGCACAGTTAACAAGGATTTCTATCTTTTTAAATTTGTCTAATATCTCCTTTGAAAATGCAACAACAGCATTTTCATCGCTGATATCCACTTTTCGAAAAAGTGATCTAACCCCTTTTTCTTCAAGCTTCGACGCCATTTTTTCACCATCTTCAACATCCATATCAACTAAAATAACATTTGCTCCAGACTCAGCAAACTTTTCAGCAATAGCTGCACCAATGCCTTTTGCTGCCCCAGTAATAACCGCAGTTTTTTCAGAAAATTCGAATTTGATAGCCATACTACTTATCTCCTTAATTTATATTGAGCAATAGAAAGCGATGATTTTCATCGCTCCTGTCTATTGCAAATTATCGGACTACTTTAGTGCTTTTAAAATTCCTGCTTTCATATCTTCAACGGATGGATATAAATATTTCTCTAAATCTCCAAATGGTATGATTGAGTTCACACCTGCTACACGAACTGGCGCTGCTTTTAATTCTTTCATGCAATTTTCGACAACCCATGAAAGAATCTGTGCTCCAAAGCCACCTCTTTCTGGCGCCTCATGTGCAACCATTAAGCGGCCAGTCTTTTTAACAGAATCAAATACAATTTCTTTATCGAAGGGTATTAATACTCTCGGATCAATAATCTCAATTGTTTTTCCCGTTTCTTCCTCAACTTGAGCTGCTGCTGCCATAGCATTCAGCAATGCTCTATGATAGGCAACAACGGTTAAATCAGCACCCGTTTTGACAATTTTTCCAGCTTTTGCTAAAGACGGAACTTCGTCCAACACATCGGGAACCTCTCCTGTCAAACCCATTGTTGCTCTCTGATAAATAAATAATGTCGGATCGTCATCACGGATAGCTGCACGATAATAAGCCCTAATATCCGCTGGAGTTGTTGGTGCAACAATTTTGAGACCTGGTACATTTGCAAACCAAGCTTCAACACTTTGAGAATGATGGGCACCACTCTTTCCTCCTCCACCCTGAGGCAAAACAAAAGTTACTGGGCAACTATCGACGCCACCGGAATTAAAACGAATTTTTGCTGCAATATCTACAATCCCTTCAAATCCCAAGGTTACAAAATCTGCAAACATAAATTCTACAATTGGCCGATACCCACCTAATGCAGCACCGACAGAGAATAATGTGTAACCAGCTTCTAAAATCGGAAATTCCAATACACGATTTTCTCCAAATTTTTCTTGTAACCCAGTAAATGTTCCCCAGCAACCGCCTTGTTTACCGAGATCTTCCCCAATACATATAACTTTTTCATCAGCAACCATTTCTTCGAACATGGCAAGATTCAGAGCTTTCATAACTGACATTTCTGACATTATAGTTCACCTCCTGCATTATTTGAATAAACTCTATTGTAATCCAACACCTGTTCTTTTGTTGCAATGGTTTGACTTAATCCTTCATCAAAACCGTCTACAATTTCTTTTGTTTGAGATTCTCTTACTGCTTTAATTATTTCATCATCCAGAATCCCCAATTCTATCAAACGTTTTTCGAAACGGACAACAGGACAAATGGAATCTAGGTCTTCTTTATAACTCAAATCTCGATATTTCTGTGGATCACCAACATAGTGACCTTCCCAACGCATTGTTTTTACTTCAACAACGTTCGGTTCATTATTAGCTGCCAATTCCATACCGTTTAGAACTGCTTCAGCGACTGCTACTGGATCATCGCCATCAACGGTAACCCCTTTCATGTTAAATGCTGCTGCTCTATCTGCAAGATTTTCTAACGGGGACTGGTTTTCCACTGGTGTCGACATAGCAATCCCATTATTTTCGATGAAGAACAAAATCGGCAATTTGAAAAGTGCTGCAATGTTCATAGCTTCGTAAGTTGCACCTTGACTTATAGCACCGTCTCCATATGGTGCAAAACCAATCTGTCGCTTTTTACCATCATTTTTTAGAGCCCAGGCAAATCCAGCAATTTCTGCCCATGTCCCACCTAGTGCACCTGCTGCAGGGAGTTGCCCATTTTTGAGGTCATGTATATGATACTCACCTGATATTCCGTCATTACAACCGCCCGTGCGGCCAAGTAATTCAGCAATAAACGGTTTCCAACCAACTCGATGAGCCATTACTGTCTGAGCTCGATGCGTTTCAGTACCATAAGTTATAATGTCTGACTTTTTGAATGCAGTCAGTATACCTGCACTAACAGCTTCCTGTCCTAAACAAGGATGGATTGCACCTGCAATTTTCCCGCTGAAAATGTACTCAACGATTTTCTCACCGAGGACTCTTGATTTCACAATATCCGAATACATTTCCAGTAGTTCTTCATTTGAAAAGTTCATTAATTTACCTCCAAGTTTTTTTATTTCAAACCCATAAAGGATTTAGGGTTCAGCAAATATTTTTTAAATGTTTTTAGAAATAGACCACTATGAAATCCATCAATTGCTGCGTGATTTATTGTCACACTAAAACACGCCATTCTTTTAATGCTTGTGGTGTCATCATCATTCACAACCAACTGTTTTTTTGTTGTCCCGATAGCCATGATACCTGTTTCTGGTGGATTCAAAAATGGTGTCACTTGGTCTATTTCAAGCATCCCCATATTGCTTATGGTGTATGTAGAATCCATCATATGTTCCATTCCTAATTTTTTTGTTTTCAATTTTGCGATCATATCTTGAAGCTCATCTGAAATTTGGAAAATATCCTTATCTTGAGCTTCTTTAACAACAACCATCATAATTCCTTCTGGCAAACCAATACCCACGGCAATATTTATAGAATCATAAATAAAGAATTCATCACCGATCAATGCTGAATTTATCAATGGGTGTTCTTTTAACGCTTCCGCTGCCAGCTTGACAAATACGGAAGTAACACTTACATTAGGATTTTGAACCTTTAGCTTATCTTTAAGGTCAAGGACTGCGTCTACTGGAAAATAAATAGATCCTGATCCCTGAGGATAATCTCTAAGGCTCTCTGTCATTTTCTTCCCGATGAATTTTCGCGCACCGGAAATTTTATAACTTTCTTTTACTCTTTTTGAATCTGCCATATTAACTCCTATTCTTCAATGTGAGCAAGAATGTCGCCAACAGCAACTGTCTCACCTTCTGCTACTAAGATTTTCACTAAGGTTCCTGTCGCCGGGCTTTCAATTTCCTGGTTTAGTTTTTCGTTGGAAAGTTCATATAATGGTTCTCCCTTTTCAACGTGTGCGCCTTCTTCAGCTAACCACACTTCAATTTTCACATCCATTCCAGATTGTCCTATCATAGGAACTTGTACTTCTACCATCATTTCTCCTCCTAAAATTTGTTTAATCATTATGACAATGTAATCTTAGCATCACAAACGTTTGCAAACATCCTTCCAGAAGATGGTTCAATTATTAATTGAATACTACTTTTTTAAACTCTTCTAATACTTCTCATCCTTTTCTCATCCTCTTTTACATACTAAATATTAATTTAACTAATCCATAAGTTACTTTGTTCTTAGCAGAAAATTTCACCGCAATAAATAATTTTCAAAAAAAAGAACGACTAAACTATATTGTCTAGTCGTATCATCCCCTTCTTTATTTATTCTGCATAAACTATTGACCAATAATAGTATTCGATCAATTATTTCACTTTATATTATAAATATTAAATATATTTATCAAAAAATAAAAAAAGCGATCAGATATTGCTATCTAATCACTTTAATATTTCTTTTCTTTCTTATTTGGTGGAGGCTAAAATAATGAATCCGAACAGAATATACTTTACTGAATCGGTTTTCCTCTTCACTTCAATGCTCCAATGAATCCGCCCAGGCTAAACGCCTGGGCTTTTCGCTTCAACAAACCATCGTGGTTCCTCATAAAACAGCAGCCGTTCTTTGCCAGCTATCTTACACTTGTATCGGATCCCCAAACCACCGACCGCAATTGATGCAGCAGGACGGACATCCAACACACGGTCCACATCAAAGACCCGGCCGTCGGGCCAGATGATTTGCAGCGGGGTTATACCGTCTTGGTCAAACTTTGCAGTCACGGAAACAAATTTCTTTACTACTTTCATTTTATCACCTCAAATCAGAACGTTTGTTTTATAGTACACTTGTTCTTGCTTTAGGTCAATAAAAAAGAAGATCATCAATCGAGTTCTATTTTTGTATTTGTGACCCATGGGCGACTTGAACGCCAGACACCCTGATTAAAAGTCAGATGAAAAGTAAAAATTATAAACTATTTTAATTCGTTGTTTTCTGCAATCCCTTTTCTTATGCGATATTCGAAGAATCAATACTTTTTTTCTTTATAAATTGGTTCTTTCTTGTGTGCTATTTTAGTGCTATCTATAATTAATTATTATCATATTGAATAGTTACGTTTTTCATTTTGATATTTTAATAAATTATATTGGATAATCCCACATTAAACTAAGCACCTCTACACTTAATATCTCTTTTAATTTGTTTATTTCTAATTCTTCTAAATTTCCATTGTGAACAACACCCATTTCTTGATATTTAAAATATTTACTAAATGTTGTAATATCATCGAAAAATTTCTCAGCATCTTCAATTTTATTAGTAATCGTTAAAATCCCTCTACTTAAATTTATTGAATAAATCTTTCTTGATTTCAATCTTCTTATTGCATTTATTATTCCTAAATATTCATGATAGCTGCTCATTTTAACAACTTCTAACGTAAATCTTATTAAATCATAGTAGTAATCTGGATTAAAACCTTTTCCATAATATTCATTAACCAATTTTTTCGGTTTCTGAATTACTTCAATTAGTAAATTTAACTTTCTATAATTTAAATTTTTGAATTTTTCTATAGTTTCCATATTTAATTTTTCTTCAAGCTCATATTCCAATGTTCGACCGTTCTTTGGTGTTGTTAATAATTCTCCAACATATTCAAAAGCACCTTTTGCTACTGGCAATTCAAATTCATAATCAAATATCTTGTCAAAATATTGATGAGTATCATAACTCATCCCATAGAATCCTTTAAGCAGATTTTCAAATGCAACTTTATTAATAGCTATAAGAAAATTAACTTTATTATCACTTTTCTTCAGCTTTTTATTTAAATATATCACTTTTTTTATCAATTCCATTGCAAACTTCGGATCGCATCTGTCTAATTCATCAATAATAATTAAATATTTTTCTTCTTTTATCAACATTTCAATCAAAATATCATAAAAATTCTTTTCGTCTATTATCTGATTTAGAATTTGATTTCCATATGCTTTATACATTTTTTGTTCTTTGAATTCTTTATATCCATTTGTAATTACTCCTACCGCTTTAGACGCTGGCTTTGGTAGTATCGAATCCGAAAATATCTTTGAAAATTCTCCTATCCATTCTTTTCCATGATCTTTCATATATTCTAAGTAAGGTTTGTTTTGATACTTTCTGGATTGTAATTCATCAAACATAAACTCTAAAAAAATTGAATTAATATTCCCATAAGCTTGATTTTCCCAAGCATCAAAAACTAACACTTCGAATGTATTTTTTCCTTCTATTGCAAGTTTTTCTTCTTCGCCTTCTTCATTTTCATCACATATTTTTTTGATATGTTCAACAAATTTGTCTATAAAAAAGCTTTTCCCACTTCCCCATTCTCCAACCAAAGCACATATTCTGTTATCCTCATTATTATTAAATTCAATCAACTCTTCTATTAATTGAGTTCTTTGAGAAAACAGATCTTTATTTTCAGCGATTTTCATTAGATCATTTTCCTTTCATCAATCAAACTTTCTTTGATTATAACACCACTTTTTTCTATTGTCTAAAATGCACTTCAAAAAATAAGAAAAAGACCACCCGAAGGTGGCCACATCTTAATAAATGAATTCTCCTGCTTCCTGGTTATATACTCCCCCAAGATCTGACAACTCCAAATGAGCAAACTCTTGTGACGGGTATACTCTAACCGCAATTCCAAATACCTGCCATGCGATCCTGGCAAACTCGATGATGTCCAGTCCTGGACAATAACAGTCAATGGCTTCACCCAACATGTGAAGTGAATCCCAAACGCCATTCCAGAATTTATTATTCTCCGGACATCGGATCCCGCATGTTATGACAATTGCCCCGACATAGTCCCGGAGCTGCTGCAGTTTATCAATGAGCTGTAGCGCTATGATCTGACCATAATTTGTTTCCGGATATCCATTGCAACCACTTGTCGGATCTCCCTTGATACAGCCACACGCAAATTCGTACCAGCTGAAATTCTTTGAAGCCATTCCTTCAGGTAATGCGACTACCGGGGCCGTTGCTGCGACCGGTGCGTTTGTCACTGAGAACAACGCCGTAAAAGTATTTGTCCCGATTATTCCATCAATTGTTAGGTTTCTATCTCTCTGGAAGCTTAATACCCGGTCTGTTGTTTGGGTGCCTGCATCTCCCAGGCGACCATCAATATCGCATTCATAACCTAATTCATTTAACCGAGCCTGCACTGACATGAGCTGACCTCTTAAGCATCGTTCCAGATCCAGCCCGGATTCTCCGGTTTCGGCCAGGCCATAACCTCTTCTTGCATTATTTCTGGCTGATCTTGTTAAATCCCCGACTTGACCGTCTGCCTCGATGTCTCCATAATTTAAAAGCCTTAAAACTCGTTGCTCCTCAACAACAGAAAATACCTGGATACTTAAGGGATCCGCTGGTGAAATGACTTCCTGTGACTGACTTGATGGCTGAGTAACAACGACTTCCACAGCTTTCGTCGGAAATGGGTTGTCAATATTCACATAATCCTGATAACAGATATTAAGATCGACGTTTCCAGAAATACCTTCAACGGATCCTTTATCTGAATACTGCCAGATGCTTGGCATAAACTCCGGCTGATCCACATCCCATTGAGCCAGCCATGTGAACCACTTTCCTTTATTGATATCATTAACCTTATTTTCAAACCAGTCCAATGACGTGTAAACAATGACTTTATACCCGGAATCATGGATCTCTTCACAAAATGCATCAATGATTGGGTTAATGTCGATGTTCCCCTGATACTGCTGATCCTCAACATCATATGCGATTGGATATGCAAAGGTTGATCGTGGATATTTTGATAAGATGGTTTTAACAAAATTTGCTTCCATCTTTGCCTCTTCCACGGTTTGAGCATAGGAGTACATGTATGGCATTGGAGGAATGCCATTGGCAACACAGGCGTCCAAATTGACCAGGGCTTTTGCATCAAGCTCCCCGCCTGATGCATTCCTGGCTTCACCCCATCCGATCCGGACGCCGGAAAACTTTTTGTTTGAGTTTTTTACGAGTGGCCATTGTATATCGCCCTGGTGTTGGGAAACGTCAATACCTTCGATTTGCAGCATTTCGCTACCTCCGTTTATTATTCCGTTTTATAATTTCCAGTATTTTTAACTGTTTCTGCGCTCTGATCCGCTGATGTGTTCTGTTTTTCTTTGACCTGTTGGATATATTGCTGAACTTCAGCGACCGTTACCAATCCCTGTTTTAATAATTTCAGAACTTCATCCGCTGTTTGCGCTGATTTCGTGATTGACATATTTTTCCAGATCCCATAACCGATGCTGGCAAAAACCATTGCCCACGAAACGTATTGAGCTATTTGATTATCTGAAACCACAATCGGATTGTGTCCGGTCGCCGTAATAATCGCATTCGTTACAGCTAAAACAATCGTTGCCAGTACCACCCACGTAGAAACGGACACTCCACTCAGAGCGTCCGCAATTTTTGTTATTTTTTCTTTCATTTTCTTGTTTCTCCTTAATCTGTTTTGAATTTCAGAGCGCACACACGCTCATAAAGTTTTTTACATGTTCCATTCCCGCCCATGGCCGTATATGCATTATAAAGGTGTTCCAGGTTCTTCAGGTCCTCCACATCAATGCTTTCCTGTTCGATGTAGTGTTTACATGCCTGGTATACTCGATCATGGAGTATCGCCAATTGCCCGGCGATCAGAATCTTTTGAGTTTTTTCGTACTCATCACACCGCTTATTCAGATCATCATGCGGTTTAATAATTTTTTTTCTTAAGCACTCAATGACCGGTGGCCATATCTTTGCTTTAAATGCTAATAATACGAGAACCCCTCCCACTACCTTTACCGCCAAATCAAACGCCGTTTCCGCTCCCAATTCCACCCTCCTGTGTTTCTTTTTCAATGTCATTTTTGCAAATTAAAAAACAGCCTAAGCTGCTGCGTTCAATAACGAAATCAATTCGTTGTATTGATCCTGGTTAATTCGGTTGTTAAGCAAGAACACGTCAAGCTTAATCATCATGTCTTCTTTGGTTCCATAGTTACCATTTGTGATCACTTTTTTACAGTATGTATAAGTCATTTTTCACACCTCCTTTCTATAATCCTAATTCAATATTAGACAATCTAAAATCTAAATCAACCATGTATTCGGCCGTTTGATTTTCCAAGTCTACAATTTTTTGATCCTTATCCCAATCCGGAACATAAACCGCCGATCCGGCTAATAACTTATAGCACCCCGCCAATATCTTTGGCGGCAATGGCGTTTCCAGTAGCGTTTCGATATAGTCCTCGTAAGGATATTCGATCACATCGGTAACTTTATTTGTGTCTTTTTCTGTTTGTACATAAAATGTTTTTATCATATTTATCCATCCTTTTACAATGTATTTAACTTAGGGAATAAGTTTATTTTAATTATTGATCCAACCGAACCACCTTCTTTTGCTATGCCTATTTTATGTCTTGGAAATGGCAACCATCCAATTGGGGTATCTTCAAACGATGTAATCTTTTGAACAATATCTTTTGCATTAGTTCGATAAATAAGCAAACGTGTCCCCTCTCCCACAACCACTTTATTTACACTAGAAACAAATAGATATTTACCGTCTTTACTGAATACAACAATAGAATCTTGTGTTACGCCTGAGTTGGTATTGTTCGGGTAGATAGCAAGGTTGTTTAACTTTGTGAAAGTATCTCCAACTCTTTTGTACACCACAAGAAAGGGGGAATCGAAACACGTTACCGCTAAAAATGTCCCATCTGGACTGAAATCACAAAATCTTGCATTACCACCTATATCTGAGTCTTTAGTCTCTAACAGGGTAAAAGTATCACCACTTCTTTTCATTATGATAAGCTTTGATGTACCCTCGGTTGTATAAGCAAGGTATATACCATCTGGACTGAATTTGACACTTTCATAAACATAGCCTGTTCCTGATACATCGCCATACAGCTTTGTAAATGTGTCTCCATTTCTTTTGTAGATATACGGCATTGTTTTCGCATATATGCCCAACACCATATAATTCATATCAGGGCTGAAATCACAAGAACGACACGGTCCTAAGTTGACATTAAATGTAATTTTGGTAAACGTTGAACCGCTTATTTTGTAGATAGTTGCCGTCAAACTTGTCGTATTTCCTGTCTGCCCACACACTAAATACTGGCTGTCTGTGGAAAAACATAAACTCATTACTCCGTTAGTTGGCAATAAACTTGGATTTGCTAACTTGGTAAAAGTTTGTCCTGATATTTGATAAATTAATAAAAATGGAGAACCCCCATTGGCGCTGTTGATCGCTAAAAATTTACCATCTGGACTAAAAGACAATGCTTGTATTGGTGAAAGAAAACCGCTTGATTCGCTGTATATTTCTGTAAAAACATCTGTATCTTTGTTTACACTAAACACTTTTAAATTATAAACGGTTGAGTAATAAGACCCAATCGCGACAAGTGACCCATCGTTGTTAACTGTCATTCCCGTAATACCCAGTGACTGTGAACTGTATTGGTTTGGCGACGGTACTGCGTCCGCTACCGTGTCAAAACTTCCATACTTGCATGTAACAACTGGATCACCCTTATCTATTGCACCAGCAACAACTTGTGCTAATAGTTCTTCTTTCCATCCAGCTGGAAAGCCACTGCCACTCTGCCCATTTAATCTCGCTCTGCCCATATCAGCCACCCACCAATTCCACATTGATTGCTGTTGTCGGTTTTTCGTCCAGACAGGTGACGGTCATGGTATTGGTTGTGCAATCAATGTAGCTGATTGTATTCCAGGCCTCTTTTTCCAGTCGAGCGGTAGCCGGCGTTGTTGAATAAATCGGATTGATATCTGGCCGCGAATTGGTCAAACCCGGTACCGTGATTGCAATTGTATACGGGGCTGTTCCGCTCCATCCCGTTGTAGTGATGGTTGCAGTAAGTAATCGTTCTTGAAGGTCGAGGCGTGTGTCTAGCAATGCAATATCATCCGTATGATTACTAATCGCTGTCTCTGCTAGCGTCATACGATTAATCAAATCATTGATCATATTCAATAAATTACCAGCTGTGTTTTCATCAAGAATATCCTGAATTGATGCAAACCAAGCGTTAAAGCTATTCTGGAACGCCGACAGCATCGCTGCAATATCGGTTGTTGCATCATCAATTGTCTCGGAATACCAAGCCTGGAATTGATTAAATATGGTTGTTGTATCCACCTGAATGACTACCCCGTGAACAATTCCGCAATAGGTATTATTCAACCGCAAATCCGTAATATTCGCCTGAGATACACTAACAACTCCATTGCCAATAAAAATATCAGCAACACCCAATTCCCACACATCGGCATCCCTCTGCAACGCCGGCGCTACTGGCGTGCTGGCGAATGTGCCTTTTTTCACATATGCTTTTATTTCCCGATTCAAAACCGTGTAGCGCAAAACGATCCTGTCGATCCGCTTCAATACTCCATCAGCAATATCTAAATTTAAAATTAGATTATCTGTATTGTGGTAGTAATAACCGTTAATCCACCCTTGTCCAGCTGAGAGAGCGACTGTCATATTTCCTGATGCAATGACCTGGCATGCCGTGGACGGGTTCGGGTAAACACCGTTTCCGATAAAACTTGCAAAATACTCTGCGAAGAAATCCGCCGCATACGTGCGA